>JAZSNQ010000173.1:0-30001 GCA_045536515.1 Acutalibacteraceae bacterium
AATATCTCAGGCAAGGCGGATTTAATACCTATAAATCACAGATTCTTTCAAATGAAAATTCAGTTAATTATGACGGTTATTTGGACGGCGGATATTGGCTGCAAACTACGGGCGACCAAATTATGAATGACTGGGCTTTGGCTGATATGAAGCAGATAACCTCTCTCGGCACAATTCTTGCCGCCGTACTTGCGGTTGCATCATGTTTCGGAGTTATTAACGCTTTTAACACTAATCTTCAAGAGAGAAGAAAGCAGATAGGTATGCTCCGTGCAGTCGGCGCAACAAAGCTGCAGATAATCAGAGTTTTCGGCAGAGAAGCGCTTTTAATCAGCCTTATCTGTGCACCCTTAAGCGTTGCTCTCGGCTATTTTACAGTCTGGATTTTCTCGTATTTAATGGGTGAAATATACATTTTCAATCCCGAGTGGTATGTGGTAATCGGTATCGGTGTTCTCGGAATCTGCTTTGTCATGGCGGCGGCTCTTGTTCCTCTTTTTTATGCTGCAAGAGTAACTCCCATGCAGGCTATCAGAAACACCGAGCTCGGCAGAAAAATGAAAAATAAAAAAATAAAGTCCGTAAAGGACTTCAACTCACAAAAGCTCATTGCCAAAAGAAGCCTTGTTTTCCACCGCTTCAGGCAGGTGAGTGTGAGTCTTATTCTGATTGCAACAATCATCGTCAGCTGCTTCTGTGTTTCGCTTCTTGAATATTACACGGAAAAAACCGAGTATGAATATGACTACAGGGTTTATTCGTACGGTGTTCCTGAATATGCTTTTGCCAATTTCTTCTGTGATTTTGATTTAATGCTGAAGGAAAACGATGTTGATGATATTTCGTCAAACCGTCATGTTATAAACGCAACGGGAAGGCTTGAATATGCAGTCAACTGGCTTGTTGACGGAGAATATCCCGGATTTCTCAAACTTGCAGAATTTAACAGAGCCGTAAACTACGATAAATATGAATACGGTTTCGGTGATGGTGAAAATCTGAAGCCCGAAGAAATTATTGATTATTATGAAAACGGACCTGAATATTCCGACGAATACCTTGAATTTAAAGAGGCGGTGAATTATGAAGCCGAGCCTTTCGGAACACGCATTCAGACCCAGAGCGAAGAGTCGCTTCTTTCTCTCAATCAATATCTTCTTGACGGCGAAATTAATATCGAAAAGCTGAATTCGGGCGAAGAGGTAATTCTTGTTGCACCCGAGGAAATTGCCTACGGCATTAAATACAATTCCGACGGTTCATACGCAAGCTACGGTCATGATTATATAACCGACGGATATTATGCAAACTACAGCTCGGGATATACGGAAATACTCCGTGAAAAAATGCCGTTCAAAGCAGGTGACACGGTAAATCTCAGTATGCTGTTTAATTTTGATGAAAAAGAAAACAAAATTCTCGAGCACGAAAAAGCCTACGACTATAAATATGAAAGATATGACCGAGAGGTGAAAATCGGTGCAATTATTTCAAACAACACAAATAACGGTTTCTGGAACAGATTGCCGATGTTTTTAACTACAAATCAGGGAATTTCGGCATTCGGTTGTCCGCTTCGTTATGAATTCATTGATATAAACACGGTTGAAGAAATGACCCCCGAAATTGAAGAAGAAATTGAAGCTTTTTTCCGTGCGGCGGATTATGAATATGATTCAAATTACCGTATGCAGGAGCTTCAGAAAACCGAGATGAAAACTCTTGTTGCAGGAGTTTCGTCAATCATTCTTCTCCTTTTCTGTATTGCGGCAAGTCTTGTCAACAACGCTCTTACATCCAAAATCCGTGAAAGCAAGCGTGAAATCGGAACACTCCGTGCGGTGGGTGCAAGTGCAAAAGAACTGACAATGGTTTATATTCATCAGCTTCTTTCAATGTTCGGAACGGGCTGCGGACTCGGCTTCGGAATTTATACGGTTGTATTTTTCTCGGCAAAGCTTATCTGCAAATATGCGGTTCACATTGTGTTTCCGTTTGAATTCCGCATTTTTGCAGCGGCGGCAATATGCCTTGTACTGTTTGCGGTTTACTCACTAAACCTTTATTCGAAAATCAAAAAACATATGAAATACAGCATTGTTGAAAATATCAGGGAGTTATAATAGCTATGAAAAAAATATTCAGTCTAATGATGTGCTTGCTGTTTTGCCTTGCGCCGATAATCACCGCATTTGCCGAAGAAACACCCTCACAGCCTAAAGTTATGGTTACGGATTACAAAACCGACGGTGAACTCAAAGCGGGTAACACGGCGAAAATATCAATCACTCTCACGAACAAAAGCAAAACCGATTATGTCAGAAACATGAAGCTGACATTCTCCGATTCAAGCGGAGATATTGTTCCTGTCGGAGTTACATCGGGTTATGTTGACAGACTTAACGCAAAAAAATCCGTGACCTGGAATATTGATGTTAAAATTTCGGAACTCGCAAAAGACGGCAATCATTCAGTTAACATAATGTGCGAATTTGAAAGTGAAGCGGGCAGCGGTTCATCATCCGATGTAATCAACCTCAATGTAATCGGTAAAAAAAAGGTTGAAACCACAACTGTACCGCAGGATACTTCTCAGCCCCGACTTATGGTTACGGAATACACCGTTGAAAACGGAAGTATTATTCCCGGCGAAAGCAGAAAAGTAAATATCACAATCAAAAACACAAGTCCGTCAAAATCAGTAAGCAACATAAAGCTTTCTCTTTCCGATGAAAGCGGTGAACTCAAAACGGATGGTATGGGTACTGCTTATGTCAAGAGTATTCCCGCAAACGGCACTTATGTATGGACTGTCGGACTGACCGCCGTTCATACGGCAAAAACCGGTGAACATCCTCTGACTCTTTCAATGGAATATGAAGACTCAAACCATTCAGGTTATTCTGCAAGCGATATTATCAGAGTTAATATCAAGCAAAGTGTTATGCTGAAATATGATTCCGCAAGACTGCCTTCAAAGTCAATTCAAGGCGAAACCGTAACCGTCAGCATAAATCTTATGAATACAGGCAAAAGCACAATTCACAATGCAATGATTGATATTGACGTCAAAGGTCTTGACAGCGGCGGAACGGTGCTTGTCGGCGAAATTACGCAGGGCGAGAGTAAAACGGGAAGCGTTAATCTCCGCGTCAGCACGGAAATTCTCGGCAAGGCCGAAGGTACAATCACGATTAATTATGAAGATGATTTCGGCGAAAGCTACACCGAAACAGTCGATGTTTCAACCGTTATTGAAGAAAAAGTAATCAAAGTCGATACTGAAGAAGAGGAAGAAAAGAAAAATCCTCTCTGGTGGCTGTTTATGCTCATCGGCGCAATTCTCGGCGGTGCACTCGGCTTCGGAATACCTCACGCTATCCGTTCAAACAAACAGCGCAAAGAGGACGAAAAGAGACTGTAATTATTGGTTCCTCTATTGATTTTTAGTCTCTGTTTTGTTAAATTATTGATAACAACTTACAGGAGGCTTAGTATATGAAAAAAATAAAAATTGGTGTTTTCGGTGCAGGCAGAGGGATTGACATTGCAGAAAATTTTGTCCTTCTTGATTGTGAGATAGTCGCTCTTTGCGAAAATAATCCTAAAAGAGCTGCCATGGGTCTCGAAAAACTCGGATTCAGTGTTCCTGTGTTTGAAAATTTTGATGAGTTTATTGAGCAGGAACCGGATGCGGTTATTATCGCAAACTATTTCCACGAACATGCTCCGTATGCAATAAAATGCTTTGAAAAGGGAATTCATGTTTTCTGCGAATGCATATCAAACGGAACAATGGCGGAGGGTGTTGAGCTTATCCGTGCCTATGAAAAAGCAGATTCGATTTTCATGCTTGCGGAAAATTATCCCCAGATGATATTTAACCGCGAAATGAAAAAAATCTGCGACGGCGGCACACTCGGAAAGATTCTTTATGCCGAGGGTGAATATAACCATCCTGCCGAGCCTGATAATCATGAGTTTAACAAGGGGTATGTTTACAGACTTGACCACTGGAGAAATTATCTTCCTCGTACTTATTATATAACCCATTCACTTGCACCGCTTATGTGGTCAACGGGTGCAACACCCAAAAGAGTCAGCGCAATGCCCGTTTATGCTCCGATGAAAGAAGAAGCAACCGCAAGACGTGTAGGTGACAGAGCTGCGATAATAACAACTCTTAATGATGATGAATCCGTTTTCAGAGTTACGGGCTGTGCGGCATTCGGTGCGCATCATAATGCATATCGTATCTGCGGCGAAAACGGACAGATTGAAAATCTCCGCGGTATGGGCGATAAAATGATGCTTCGCTATAACGAATGGGCAATTCCCGAAGGTAGGGAAGATGTTAATCTCTATGAACCTCAATGGAATGACGGTGATGAAGAATTCATCAGTCAGGCAGGTCACGGCGGCGGAGACTATATCGTTGCAAGAATGTTCCTTAACTGCATAAAGGAAGGCAGACAGCCCGAACATCCCTATGATATTTATTCAGCGGTAACAATGGCTTCTGTTGCCATTCTTGCCCACCGTTCGGTTCTGAATGGCGGTATTCCATATGACATTCCTGATTTCAGACTTGAAGAGTGCCGCAAAGAATACGAGAACGACCGTCAGACTCCGTTCTGCGGAACAGACGGAAGTGAGCCGAATATTCCATGTTGTTCAAACCCTGATTATTCACCCACAAAAGAACAAACAGCAAAAATGGCTGAAATTTTAGCCGATAATTAAAAGAAATCCCGCTTTGCAATCTGCAAAGCGGGATTTTTTATGTCAGCTGAGTGAACCGTTAATCGACTTGAAAATGTCTGTGAAGAATTTAAAGAATTCGGAGAAGGCTTCGGTGATTGCTGTAATAATCATGTCAAAGAAGCTCTGAGTTACTTCAACCGTGCATTCTTCCTGAACGGTTGTTCCGTTAACGGTTGCCGTGATAACTGCGCTGCCGTTTCCGACTGCTGTTATATTGCCGTAAAAATCTACTGTGACAACTGACGGGTTGGATGATGTGAAGGTTACACCCTGACCGTTTGTGTATGCGTAAAGCTGAACGGTATCGCCCTTCTTCATATCAAGATGTGTCTGCGAGAGTGAAACGGTAATTATCTTTTCCGTGATAACATACTGAATTGTATCAGCGTTTTCGATAAGGAAATAGCCGTTTTCATAGCTTGCGTTAACCTTATAAAGTTCGCCCGTTGTCATGCTTATTCCGTAAACCTCGGCAGAGTTTTTGTTGAAGCTGTAGGGAACAGGAATTCTGACCGAATAGGTATTTGAGGGATTAACCTGAATGCCGTTTTCGTAGAATTTCACTTCATAACCCTTGAAGTTGCATTCGCCGAGTTTTGCATAGACTTTTGAACCGATTTCGCTGCCCGGGAGATTTCTTGTGCTGACGGTCATTGTTCCTGTGAATGTTCCGTCGGGATAAACAACCTCAATACCCGTTGCATCGTCTTTTACAACAACATTGCTCACGGAATAGATAATCTTTTCCTCCATTTTCATACCGCAGCCGATGCAGAATCTTGCCTTGACACCGTATGAACCTTCTGTGGGAGTTTCGGTGATAATCCAGTTGCCCTTTTCGTGACCCGAACGGGGTATTGCTTCGGATTTTGTGACTGTTCCGCAGTCGGAGCAACGCTTGACTCTTGTGCCTTCTCTGCTGCAGGTTGAGTTTTCAAGAATTTCCCATTCGCCGACGGTGTGACCCTTTGCGGGAATTGAAGCGGAGTCGGTCTGAACGCCGCAAACAGTGCATTTCTTGATTTTTGTGCCTGAATTTACGCAGTCAGCAGATGCTGTTATAAGCCAGCCTGTTTCGGTGTGACCTGTTGCAGGGATTGTTTCCGAAACGGAATGATCGCATCTTGTGCAGGTCTGAGTTTTTGTTCCGTCTTCGGTGCAGGTTGCATTCTGCTCAATAACCCATTCGGAATCGAGGTTATGACCGAGTGCATCTACGGTCTTTGTTTCTGCATCCATACCGCAGGCGATACATTTTTTATACATTTCACCGTCTTCGGTACAGGTTGCAAGTTTTCTGACGGTCCATTCCGAGGAGGGGGTGTGTCCGGTAGGATTGATTTCAATTCTCTGTGATTCTTCACCGCATACGGTACAGGTTTTTATCTTAACGCCTGCACCGTCACAGGTGGGTGATACAATTGTTTTCCAATCGCCTGATGTGTGACCGTTTGCTTCAATAACCATTTCTTCGGCTGTTCCGCCGCACACGGTACACTTCTTGATTTTGAGACCGTCTTCCGTGCAGGTTGCTGTTGAAACATTTGTCCAGTAGCTTGCGGGATTATGGGGGAGCTTATCGATTTTTTCGTATCTGTCGCTGATATATTCAAGACAAACGGTGCATCTCTTTTGCTTTATGCCTTCCTTTGAACAAGTCGGTTCCCTAACTGTAATCCAGTCGGATTCAACATGTTCGGGAGCATCGATGATTTCAGACTCGATTTCAGTGCCGCAAACAGTACAGCTGATTGATTTCTTACCGTCAACGCCGCATTTTGCTTCTTCAACCGTTACCCATTCACCGGGAGTATGGGGGAGTGCGGGAACGCTTCTGTATTCAATTTGTACTCCGCATACAGTGCATTTGAGTACTTCCATACCTTCTTTTGAACAGGTGGGATACATCGCATACTGCCATTCTCCTGCGGTGTGTTCAGCTGTGGGGATGATATCCTCGTCAACAATCTCACCGCAGCCGGTGCACTTCTGCACCTTCTTGCCGGCCGTCGTGCAGGTCGCCGCAGCAACAACTTCCCATGCTCCGGGGGTGTGTCCTGTTGCGGGGATTAAAACAGTTTCAATTGTTTGTTCACATTCGCATTTTACATGTGCTTTACCTGATGTTGTGCATGTGGCGGCAATTACTATTTCTTCTTCAAACGGTGCGTGTTCGACTACTTCACCATAAAAAAGTCCGCATTTATCGCATTTAGCTCTTCTGTTACATGCAGATGCTTTGCCTTGATGATCTGCAAACGGAATTGCATTTGCTTCGGGGGTTGTTAAAATGCTTTGATTGTAATCATCAAAACAAAATCCACACAATTCGCATTCATAGTATGTTTCGTTTCCTTGTTCAGTGCATGTTGCTTGTTTTTCAGTAACCTCAACTATGTTATGGTGGTGGGATAGAATATTGTTTATTTCGTTGCTTAAATCAAGAGAAAAAATATGTCTTTTTCCGTTGGAAGTGTTATAATACCATATAATTTGTTTGTCAACTAAGATAGGTTGGCAATCATCAAATCTTGAATTGAGATTTGTTTCATTAATTTCCGTTACTTTGTTTCCGTTTTCATCGACGATTACGTATTTAATACCGTTTGGCACATATTCGTTATAATAGTAACCGTTATCTGAAGCTTTTTGTGAAATTAAATACTCTTCCCAAAGAACTGCGAACAGTTTTTCTGAGATTTTTACAAGATATGGTTGTGAAGCATGCTTTTGATTGTCTATATAATCTGTGAGACAGATTGTTTTTATGTTTTTTTCAGTTTCAAAGTTTTTGTTGCAAATTACCAACCAAGCTTCTCTTGTGTCAATCTCTCTTTCAGAATCATCAAAATTGATTGAATTAAAGGAAACGATATAATTGTTTTTAGAAACTTGAAAGTTACCTAAAGAAATACCTGTATAGTTTTCTCCGTAGTTTCCGGGAATTTTAAACAAACTGACTCTTTGATATTTTTCAGATAAAGTCTCACCGTATGAATATAGATCTTTATATTCATATCTTTGAAGATAGATGCTTCTCGGAGCTCCGTCTCCATGATCTACAAGTACTCTTTTACCATTATCATATTGAACCAATTGATTGAATGAATGACTGACATGATTGTCTTGTTGTTTGGTAAAACCGTAAGGATCAAATTTATAGATTTTAGGTAGTTTATTGGTTGGAGTCATAGATTCAATATCTAAAACAATTGTAAATTGCATTTGATGATTTTTGCCGTCATCTGATGTAAAACATACACGAGCTGTATGGATTGTAAGCTCATTATTACATTCGGCAAATGAAACAGTACCTCCATCAAATGGAGTGACTGTATTACAACGATTCCCCAAAACAGAACAGGAGTCTATTCTGTTGAATTGTTTATCATATTTAACGATTCTGAAAACTTCTTTTTCTAAATCTTCTTCAGGGTTTTCTTGACCAAATACTATAAAATTATAATTTTTTCCACTAAAAAAACCTCCAAATAAAGGTAATTCAAAAGATATCTTTTTTTCGGAAAATTTATTAAAGCTTTTAGTGTAAGTGGTAACTAATATTTCATCTTCCGCATCAACAATAACAATACTGTTGTTATGCTCATATATATTTAATCTTTTAGGATATGCACGAATGCTTTTGGTTTCTAAATATTGATAAGTGTCTATTGAATGACCGTTGTCATTAACTATATACTCTTTAAATTTTTCTGTTGATGCCGATATTTCAAACGACATAAACGGAACAATCATCATAACGCAGAGTAAAAGTGCCGTTAGTTTTTTGAGTACCTTTCCCATGTTTTTAACCTCCATGTTTTTATTCGTAGGGGCGATTTACGAATCGCCCGTTATGAAAAACTGTGTAATTATCGGACAACTGATGGTCGCCCCTACGATTGGTTTGTGGGATTTTTTTGTAGGGCGGGGGCTTGCTTCCGCCGTTTTTTATGTAAGCTGTTTTGCTGAAATTTTATCGTTTCCAATCCTCAGTCCTGTGGACAGCTCTGAGGATTGATATAATTTGAATTTAAACGATCTTCACCGTATAAACATATTTGGATTTCATTTCATCGGGATTGATGAATCCGAAATCAATTGCAAGCTTGCCGTTTTCGTTAATCGCTTCGATTGCTTTATCACAGCCGAGGAGGCTTACCTTCATGCCGTCGCGGTAGTCAACATCGTTGAAAACAATCTTGCCGAAGGGATATTTGTGAATGAAAGCGAAAACAGAGCCGTTATCCTTGTGCTTTGTATATTTGATGTTTTCGTCGGATGATTCTGGACAGTATTTTCTGCTGCAATAAATGCCTTCGCCGTTGATTCTGAGCCACTGACCGAGCTGACGGAGTCTTTCTTCCATGATAACGGGGATTCTGCCGTCGTCTGTGGGTCCTACATTAAGAAGGAAGTTGCTGCCTTTTGAAACAAGGTCAACAAGAAGCTTGATAAGCCCTTCTTCGGAAAGATAATCTTCAACCGTTTCAAATCTGTTCCATCCGAACGAAGCGCCGATGCCTCTGCATTCTTCCGAAACTCTGTCAATAACCTCGATTGAATCGTGGTTTTCGTTTATAAGACCGTATTCCGTTGTAAGATTACCGCCGAGTCTGCCTCTTGTTTCGCTGCCCCAACGGTCATTGGGAACTATATAATCCTTAACGCTCGATTCGTTATAGAGCCACTGCAGGAAATCCGTGCTGTGCCATACCGAGCTGGGATGTTCCCATTCGCCGTCAGTGAAAAGTGTGGCGGGTTTATATTCTTCAATGAGTTCTTTGAGCATGGGAATAAGATGTTTTACTGCGTATTCCTCGGGGTCTTTGAGATAGAGGGGGTGGAACCATTCATAAACCGAATGATAAACGCCGAATTTAACATCACTCTTGTCACAGGCTTCTTTAAGTTCACGGCAGAAATCTCTGTGAGGACCGATGTCAACGCTGTTCCAGTTCCATGCATATTTTGATTTGAAAAGACAGAAACCGTCATGGTGTTTTGATACAAGGTTCATATATTTTGCGCCCGCATCTTCGAAAAGCTTTACCCACTGTTCCGCATCAAAGTTTTCTGCCTTGAATTTATCTGCAAAATCGTTGTATTTGAAATTTTCACCGTATGCTTTCTGATGATAGTAATAATAATCGCTGTCGTTTGCGCTTCTTTCGTTTATTTCATCGCAATGATAGCCGTACCATTCCGCATATTTGCCCTTTGGTGCATATGCAGGAACGCTGTAAAGTCCCCAATGAATAAAGATTCCGAATTTTGCATCCTCAAACCATGAAGGAACTTCTCTCGTGTTGAGAGATTCCCAATTATTCTCATATTTCATCTTTTTGCTCCTTTCGACACATATATAAAATATTACCATATATAAATTTGGATTTCAACACATTTGACATATATTTTGTATTATAGTAAAATATATGACGGTGATAAAATGTTTGAATTTATGAATGAGAAAAAATCATCCTGGGAAAAGATTAAAGAAAGCGGAATCCCCGTTGTGATTTACGGAATGGGAAACGGTGCTGATAAGGTTCTTGATGAATTCTGCCGTCTTGAAATTCCTGTTAAAGGTGTTACGGCAAGCGATGATTTTGTGCGTGGTCAGCAATTCAGAGGTTTCACGGTGAAAAAGCTTTCGGATTTTGAGGGCGATTTTATAATTGCAGTTGCTTTTGCAAGCTGTATTCCCGATGTTATGAATCATATATATTCTCTTTCCGAAAAATACAGAGTTATCGTGCCTTGCGTTCCGGTTTTCGGAAATGAAATATTCAACCGGGATTTTGTTGAAAAATATAAAAATGAACTTTGTGCCGCTTATAATCTTTTTGAAGAAGATTCAAAGGAGATTTTTGCGGGATGCGTTGATTTTATGTTCGGAGGCGAGCTTGAAGTTCTCAAAAAAATAACAAGTGATAAAGACGAAGTTTTTGAAAATGTTTTGAAGCTCGGAAAAAATGAGAGTTATCTTGATTTGGGGGCATACAGAGGAGATACTGTTGAAGAGTTCCTGCATCACTGCGGCGGTGAATATTCCGACATAACGGCGCTTGAACCTGACAGACGGACTTTTAAAAAGCTTGAAGCTTATCTTGATAATGTTGAAAATTCAACGGGATATCAATATGCGGTTTACAGCGAAAACAAAACTCTGATTTTCAGCAATAAGGCCGGAAGACAGTCAACAATTTCCTCAAAAGGGGAAAAAGTTGAAGGTGTTTGTGTTGACAGCCTTTATTCCGACAAAATCGTTACGTATATCAAAATGGATGTTGAAGGTGCCGAAAAAGAGGCGATACAAGGTGCGGAAACCACTCTGAAAAATCAAAAACCTGAACTGAATATCGCTCTTTACCACAGAAGTGCCGATATTTTTTCAATTCCTTTGCAGATTGCAGAAATTAATCCGGATTATAAATTTCACATCCGCAGACACCCGTATATTCCTTGTTGGGATATGAATTTGTATTGCGTATAAAACAACACCGTACCGGTTATGTTGAGCCGATACGGTGTTGTTTTTTGTTATCCGAGAAGACTGTTGAGAAGCTTGAAAAGTTCTGTAAATGCATTCATAATTGCCGAAATAATCATTTCAAAGAAACTCTGTGTAACGGTAACAGTGCAGGTTTCCCTGACGTTTGTTCCGTTGACGGAAACTGTTATAACAGCTGTGCCGTTGGCATATGCGGTTATGTTGCCGTGTTCATCAACGTTTGCAACGGAGGGATTGGAGGATGTTAAAGTGATGTCGGTTCTGTTTGAATATACGATAAGCTGAACACTGTTTCCGGGCTTGAGTTCAAGTGCGGTTGCGGAAAGAGAAAGAGTTGTTTCTTTTTCCGCAATGATGAAACAGCCGGTTGATGCGTTTTCGATAACATAATATCCGTTTTCGAGTTTTGCGGAAATCTTTTGCGGAATACCGTTTATGAGATTAAGGGAATAAACCTCTGCGTAGTTGGTGTTTATGCCGTGGGGTGCGGGAATTCGCAGAGTGAATGTTCCGTTGGGCATAACCTGATTGCCGTCAACCGTTACTGCAATATTATATGCTTTATAAATGCATTCGCCGATATTGTTTTTGATAACGGCTTCAAGTTCGGGTGCCGCATAAGAATATGCAAAAATACCAACCTGACCGGTATATGCGTTTTCGGGATATACCATTTCAATGCCTGTTGCATTGTCTTTGACAGTTACTGTGCCTATCATAGGAATTTTTTGCTCCGAAACCAGTGTCCGGCAAACGGTGCAGTGTCTGACTTTTGTGCCGTAGCTTGTGGTTGTGGGTTCTTCTGTTACAACCCATTCGCCCGGAACATGACCTTTAGCAGGGATAATACCTGTTTCAACGGTCTGACCGCAAGTGATGCACTCCTTTATTTTGGTGCCTGAATTTGTGCAGTCGGGCTGTCTTGTTTCAATCCATTCTCCAGTAACATGAGGAAGTGTTGAACCGTAAGGCGTGCCGCATACGGTACAGTTGGCTTTTGAGGTGCAGGATGCTGTTCCGCCTTGATGAGATGCAAGCGGCAGTTTTTCCGCACTTGCCGTTGTTGCAGTTATTGCGGTTGATTCTTTGAAGCATTTTCCGCAGATTGTGCATTTATAGTATTCATTATTGCCCTGAATTGTGCAGGTGGAAGCTTTGGCGGCAACTTTCTCAAGAGTGTGTGCGTGGGCGATGGCTTCAAGTTCACTGCTTATATCGAGTGTGCAGATGTTTCTTTTTGAGCCGTCATCATAATGCCAGATGATTTTCTTGTCTGCAAATATCGGCTGACAGTCGCTGAGCTGTGCAGTTACGGAAGCTGTTTTGATATCCGAAAGCTTATTGCCGTTTTCATCAACAATCACATACTTGATTCCGTTTTCTCCGAAATTGTAGTATGTATAGCTTCCGTTTTGATTTTTAACCGCTTTGTATTCTGTCCATACAGCGGCAAACCATTTTTCCGTAAGCTTCACAAGATAGGGTGCGGTTGCGTGAAGATAGCTGTCGGTATAATCGGTGAGATAAACTTTCTTGACAGCGGAAGAAGATGTGTTGTTCTTTGCACTGATAAGAAGAACAGCATCTCTTATATCAACTTCAAGACCTTCTATGTTATAGCTGTTATAACCCGTTGCCTTGTTTTGATCAATGGTGTTGATTGAGACAATGTAGTTATTTTCCGAAACCTCAAATCCGCCAACATAAACGCCCGTGCAGTTTGCACCGATTGGACCCGGAATTGAGAAAAGAGGAACTTCGCTGTATCGTTCACTTCCGTAGCTTGATGTTCCGAGATACTTTGAAAGAACAACGCTTCTGGGATATGCATCACCGTGGTCAACAAGAACTCTCGCTCCGTTGTCATACTGAACAAACTGATTGAAAGAGTGGCTGACGTGATTTGCCTGGAAAAGCGAAAGACCGTTTGTCGGAGTCATTGTTGTTGTGTCAAGAACAACCGTAAACTGTGACTGATGTCTTAAACCGTCGTCCGATGTGAAACGTTCTCTTGAAGTGTGAACGGTAAGCTCGTTGCCGCTTTCCGCCATTGAAAGTGAACCTGCATCAAACGGATAAACCGTGTGGCACTGACTGCCGACTATTGATGCCTGACTGATTTTGTTGAAATCCTTATCGTATTTGACGATTCTGTAAACTTCTTTGGTTGTGCTTTCTTCGGTGTTGTTTTGTCCGAAAACCATGTAGTTGAAAGCTTCACCGCTGTAAAAACCGCCGAAAATAGGCAACTCAAAATTAACGGTTTTTTCAGAAATTTTCTGATAATCTTTATTATATGATGCAACATATACCTTGTCGGTTGCTCTTATAATTACAAGGTTATCTCCGTCCTGATAAATGAACGATGAACGCGGGTATGCCCATCTGGAAACATTGCGGTCGATTGTGTTGTCCGATGTGACGTTTGCTATTGTTTTGCTCTCAAAAACCGCTGCTGAAGCGATTGTAAGTGCGAAAGGCACAAGCATAAGAATGCAGAGCAAAACCGAAAGTGTTTTTTTGAATGTTCTCATATTTTTGTCCTCCTCGTGAGATGATGATTAATTTTACCATATAAATTATTAAGATTCCATAAATATTTGCAAAAAATCCGATTAAATTTCTATTGTTTATTGAAAAAAAGTTTGATATAATGATGAGGAAGAAAAGCCGAAAGGAGCTTTGCAATGAAAAAAACACAATGGTATAAGGATGCGGTATGTTATCAGATATGGCCCCGTTCATTCTGCGACGGCAACGGTGACGGAATAGGCGACCTTGAGGGCGTTCTCTCAAAGCTTGACTATCTCAAGGATCTCGGAATCAATTGCATCTGGTTTTCACCCCTCTATTGTTCGCCCAATGCCGACTTCGGATATGATATTTCCGACTATAAAAATATTTCTCCCGATTACGGCAACAATGAGCTTTTTAAAAAAGTTCTTGATGAAGCACATGCAAGGGGAATAAAGGTTATTATGGACCTTGTTGTTAACCATTCTTCTGATGAACATGAGTGGTTCAAAAAAGGTATTGATAAAAACAGCAAATATCATGACTATTATTTTTGGCGTGACGGAAAAGGTAAGAAGCTTCCCAACAACTGGTCATCGCTTTTTGAAGGCAAAGCATGGGAATACTGTCCCGAAAACGGTCAGTACTATCTTCATCTTTTTTCCAAAAAACAGCCCGACCTCAACATGGATAATCCCGAAGTTCGTAACGAAGTCAAGGATATCATGAAATTCTGGCTCGATATGGGTGTTGACGGTTTCCGCGAAGACGTTATCACTTTTGCATCAAAAAGAGAGGGTCTTCCCACAGGCTTCCCCATTCCTCAGGCTTGCGGTATGGAGCATTATGCAGACGGCCCTCATATCCACGAATATCTTACCGAATTCCGTCAGGTGCTCAATAAATATGACTGCTTTGTAGTCGGTGAGGCTCCGATGATGACAGTCAGAAAGGCTCTCAAATATATAAAAGAAGGTCCTGACCAGGAGCTTGATATGATGTTCCATTTCAAGCATATGGAAGCTGACTGCATATTCATGGACTGCCTTTGTATCGGATTCAGCCTTAAAAGACTCAAAAAGGCATTTTCAACATGGCAGACGGGTCTTTACGGTAAGAGCTGGAATGCTCTTTATATGGAAAACCACGACCATCCCAGAATCATCAACCGTTTCGGCAGTGTGAAATACAGAAACGAGAGCGCAAAAACAATTGCAAACTCCTATATGCTCCAGTGCGGAACACCCTTCATTTATCAGGGTCAGGAAATCGGTATGGTCAATATCGACCTTCCCAAAGTTGAAGATTATCAGGATGTTTTTGCGGTTAATAACTATAAAACACTCCGTCTTTTCGGTTTCTCCGAGGAAAATACAATCAAGCGTCTTAAGACTTCAAGCCGAGGCAATGCAAGAACTCCCGTTCAGTGGGATAACACGGCAAATGCAGGCTTCACAACAGGTACTCCCTGGATGCCCGTTAATCCCAATTATGAGCAGGGTATAAACGCAAAGGCTGAAATGGAAAATCCCGATTCTATTTATAACCACTATAAAGCACTCATAAAGTTCCGCAAGGAAAATCCCATTGCTGTTTACGGTGCTTATAAAGAATATAACAAGTCAAGCAAAGAGCTTTATGTTTATGAGCGTACATATGAAGGCAAAAAGATGCTTGTTATCTGTTCGTATTCCGAAAAAGCGGTGAATTTCAAAGCTCCTGCAGGCTATGACCTTTCAAAGGGTAAGGCAGTTCTTTGCAATTACAAGGATAACCCCGTAACAAACAACGGCTTCACAACCAGACCTTACGAAACAAGAGTTTATATCTTTTAAGTAAAATCCGCCCCATACCTTTAACCGGTGTGGGGCATAATTATTGCGTTTCTTTTCAAAACGTCGTAAGCTGCTTTGTAATGCTCGGATGTCGGTTTTTCGCTAAAAAAACGGTTTATATTATCAGTCAAATCAAGGATGTTTCTGTATAATAAATCGTTTTCCGATTTTGCAATTATTTTTTCGCATTCCTCAACCATAAACTGATATCCGATAACACCGGTATATTTAAGATGCTTTGCAAGAAGCTCCACATCTGCATGACAACACTCATATCCTTCCGAATATAAATCGAGAGACGAAACCAGTTCATAATCCGATTCGTGTGAGATTTTATTTTGAGATTTGAAATATTTAACGGCTCTTTTTGTTGAAAAATCATATAAACCGTTGATTTCGCCGCTGTAAAATCCCTTTTCTTTGAGAGATTTCTGCAACGCGGCAATCCTTTCGCCGTTTTCGCCGAGGTTAATTGCAAAAGAAGTTATTTCGCAGAAATCGGAAATGAGAATAAGCAGAGCAAAATTAACGGCAATCAGCATCATGATTTTAAAACTTTTTGTTTTTTTCATTTTACCACCCGAAATATTGTTTATTGTTTCTTGCGTTTTTATAACAGTAAATAAATGCTTTCAATAATGATGCTTTATTGATTACGTACTGAAAAATATTGACAGCAATAAAAAACTGTGCTATCCTATACATAGATACTCGATGTATCGAAAATCTATGTATAGGAGGTTTTTTATGAAAATCAGCAAGGAACTTGCCAAAGGTAGCACGGCTCTTTTGGTTTTGAGCGTAATTTCAAAGCATGATATGTACGGATATCAGATTATTAAAACAATTGAGATGGAAAGCGAAGAGGTGTTCACTCTCAATGAAGGAACGCTTTATCCCATTCTTCATTCGCTTGAAGCTGAAAAAAGCCTCGAATCTTATTGGTGCGAAGCGGAGGGGAGAAAACGCAAATATTATAAAATAACTGCAAAGGGTCTTGAAGAGCTTACAGGCAGAGAACAGGAGTGGAAAACCTTTTCAACCGCCGTGGGCAAGGTTCTGGGAGGTGCTAAGCTTGCAGGAGCATAATTTTGAAAAAATACTCGATTTCCTATGCTCGGGCATCATGTCCAAAAGAGAAAGACAGAATGTTCGTGACGAGCTTTTTGACCACCTTATGTGTAAATACGAAACAAATCTTGCAATGGGTATGGATGAAGAAAAGGCTGTCGAAAGTGCAATAAATGATTTAGGCGATAAAACGGTTATTAAATACAGACTTTCGCAGGTGCATTCATATTATCCCAATCTTTCGATGAAAAAAGCTATGAATCTGTTGACTCTCGGCTTTTGCCTGAGTACATTTGAAATTAACATATTTGATATCAGTACTAATGTTATAGGCTATATCATAATGCTTGTTGCAATGTTTTGTATGAGCAAAGCGAACGCAAAGCTTAAAAAGGCTTTTGCTTTCGGCTCTGCGCAGTTTGTTTTTACGAAGATTGCCGTTGCAATTATTCCTGCGTTATCCTCTGCTGTTTTCTTTATTCCTCATTTGTTATATATCGCATCGTGTTTTACCGATATTCTTAAATGGTTTTATCTTTTTTACGGACTTCGTGACCTTACTGTACCGTTCAAAGAAGAATACAGGAAGACAATACCTTATGGCTTTGCGTCATTTGTGAATTTATTATCGCCTGCATATTTCATCTGGGTTTGTTCTGCAATGATTGTTTCTGAAAACTCAATTCCGGATATTTCGGAGGTTGCAACGGGAGCTGCATATATTATTATACCGTTTGCTTTAATTTCAATTATCATAACTCTTATTGTCTTTGTAATGAGTTCAAAATGTCTTTGGCAGAACGACCATGAGTATCAGATTGAAACATCGTCAAAGAAAAAATTTGTTGCAGCAATTCTTGCTGTTGCGATTGCGATTGTTCCGATGCTTGCGGTTGACTTATCCATGTCGTTTGATAAAGCCGAAACCGGTATTTACTCAATTGATGACAGCGATATTTCTGAAACGGATTATAATAGTACCTGCGAAAAGCTTATGGCATACGGAGTTCCCGAAAAAATTATAAGAAATCTGCCCGAAAGTGAAATAGCAAAATATTCCGACTGCCTCCCCATAACGGCATACAGTCAGCGTGAACAGAAATTTATTCTTTCTGCAGCAAAAGATAACGGAACCGGAGGCTTTGATGACGGTGTTAAGACTGAATGCCATGCCTGTGCATTTGAAATCAAAGATGAAAATGGTAATTCATATTACAGAATTCTTTCCTGGCTGGAATATTCGGCAAACGGAAATTATTATGATCAGGCTTTTTTCTTCAATTATAACAGCGATTCTTATATCCCTTTGAATTATGATGGCGAATACAACGGAGATTTTCTGCTTATTCTGTCGGAAGAAAACGGCGAAACGCTGAAAAATGAGCCTCTTGATGTTTATACGGAAGAGAATGCTCTGACTGACAGCGTTACGGGCATAAGATTTGAGGGTAAGGAAAATCTGCTTATTCTCCATGCCGCAGATTATGTTTTGATGAGAAGCAGTATGCTCGGAAACGGATCTCATCGCATACTTGAGTTTTTTCATCGTACATTCCCTGTGTCGCTTCCTTGCAGAAACGCCTATGATGCCTATAAAAACGATTATCATTCTTTTGATGGTTACGGTCTTGTCAGGGCACAGCTTTTTACAGAAGTCCATTTTCCAATGCCGTTTGAGGATGATGAATATAAAGATCTTGTTATTGAGGAGGTAGCTGGATGAGAAACGATGAAATGTATCTTCAGCTTTATCTGATTCGTCACGGAGAAAGCATGGGAAATATTGAAACAACCGAGGATTTTGACAGAACAAATCCTCCGCTGACTCCTCACGGCAGAAATCAGGCGAAGGCACTCGGAGAAAGATTTTCTTCTCTTAAAAAATTTACGCTCTATTCAAGTCCTTTGCAGAGAGCAAGAGATACTGCTTCATACATAAGTGACAGCATGATTATTGATTATGACTTGCTTGAAAACGGAGTGAGGGCAACCGAAAACGGTTTTGAAGATTATTATGAGTCCTCCGAAGAATGTTATGAAAGAGCAAAAAAAGTTATTGAAAAAATAACTGCAAAACACAGAAATCACGAGAATGTGATTGTTGTTGCTCACGGTATGTTTTTGAATCAGCTTATCAAGGCGGCGCTTAATATTCCGTGCAAAACAATGCGTCTTTCAGTATATAACGCATCTGTAACAAAAATAAATTTCTGCGACACCGAGCCTCCGAAGCTTGCTGTGCAGAATGATGTTTCACATCTTTTCGAAACCGACGGTGAAAAGCTTTTCTGGATGTAGGAAATTTTCAAAACAGCAAAATGATTCTTGCAATATCTTACACGGGAATGTATAATTTAGATATATTCTTGAAAGGGGAAAGAACGATGAATTATGATATAGTTATTGTCGGTGCTTCAACCGCAGGCAGCTATTATGCAAGAAGAATGGCGGAAAGAGGTTTTTCCGTTCTTGTTATTGACAGAAGTGCAAGAGAAACCATCAGCCCCGATTATGATATTTTCCATATGAGCAAAGCAGAAATGGAACGCTTCGGTCTGCCTGAAGTTAAAAAGGGCGACGGTATTTTCGCCTTTATGTTTGAAGACCAGAATATGTATTCCGCATTCGGAAATCATCCAAAGCCTTCATGCTCTCCCGTTATCGGCATGCACAAGCATGACTACATAGTTTATATGAACGACTGGGCAATCGAAGCAGGTGCGGAAATCATTTATAAGGCATCGTTCTCGGGTCTTCTTTTTGATGAAAACGGCAGAATCAACGGTATTGAATATAAAAAAGACGGCAAAAAAACCGCTGTAAACTGCCGTCTTGTATGCGACTGTTCGGGTATTCCCGCAGTTGTCAGAACAAGCCTTCCCGATAATTACGGAGTTGAAAAATTTGAGCTTACCCCCGATGATATGTTTTATGTAATTCTCCGTTATATTGATTTCAAGGAGAAGAGAAGTGACTGGCTTCATTCCGATTTCTGGCTGATGTATAAATCATGGATTGCTCCCAGCGGAATGACGGATGCGCTTATCGGTATCGGTTCCTGTTCGGGATTTGAACAGGCAGAAAAGATGTATGAGCTTTTTACAAAGAATGTTAAAATCCCTGCCCATACCGTTAAATGGACCGAGAGAGGCCGAACACCCTATCACAGAGCACCCTATTCATTCGTTGCCGACGGCTTTATCGCAATGGGTGATGCCGCTTGCTTAACAAAGCCCAACTGCGGTGAGGGCTGTACGGCTTCGCTTGTGCTTGAAGATATTGCGGTTGATGCTGCAGCGGCAGCTATGGCTGACGGAGCATATCCCACAAGAGAAGTTCTTTGGTGCATCAATAAAAAGTATAATGATACGCAGGGCAAGGAATTTGCAAGTCTTATGGCACTCCTTACCGCAATTATCAGACATACTCCGAAGGCAAATGAATTTCTTTTTAAGCATGATGTTATTTTCAGCCGTAAGATTCTCGGTACAATGGGAGAGGGCGGGCTTGAATTGAGTATTAACGATTATCTCAAAACTCTCATATTTGTTCTTATCGGTCTTATTACAGGCAATATCAAGCTGTGGGAACTCAAGAGCGTTATAAATGCAATTGTCAACAGCGGTATGATGACATCTCTTTATGAACGCTTCCCCGAAACGCCCGACGGTTTTGATGAATGGGTAAAAGAAGCCGAAGGCGCATGGAAAAAGGTTGGAAAAATGGCTGAATGGTCGCTTGTATAAAACGATAAAGCACGGATATTGATTTATCAATGTCCGTGCTTTTTTATGGAGTTAAAATATAAATCCTGTCAGGAATGCCGCAACACAAGCTGCAATTGCAACAACAGTAAGCGGTAATTTGAAATATGCAAGGATAATTGCGATAACCGTACCGACGACAGCGGTAACCGTGTTATCTGTTGAATAAAAAATTGCAGGGAATGTCATGGCGCTGAGCACCGCATAGGGGATATAGTAAAGAACACTCTGAATAAATCTTGATTTGATTTTCTTTCTGAAAAGGGTGAAAGGAATCATTCGTATAAGATATGTCACGCCTGCCATAACAGCAATATATAAGAACATTGTCATTCGTTTCCGCCCTCCGTTTCCGCAAGATTAATAGGGAAAAGAAGTGCACCGATAACGGCGGCGAGAATTGCGCTGATTATTATTGCAAATCCGAAAGAAACACTCGGTAGAAGATATTTGAAAATTGCGCTGAATGCGGCGGCAAGAAGAATGACAATCAAATCTTTTTTACATTTTCTTGCGGCAGGTACGATGATTGCAATGAACATTCCGTAAAGCAGAATTCCCATTGCGGCAGTGAGTGAAGCAGGGAGTGCAAGACCCGCAACAGCACCTAAAGCTGTGCCCGAAACCCATCCCGTTGCCGAAATCATGATAAGTCCGTACATATAAGACGGCACGAGCTTGTCTTTTTGAGAAACAGCAACGGCGAATATTTCATCGGTAATTCCGAATGAAGCAATAAGTCTGTGAATTGTTGTGAATTTATCCGAAAGCTTTTGTGAAAGTGTCAGACCCATGAGAGAATATCTCAGATTAATGACAAACTGCGTTATTGCCATTTCAAGCAGAGTGCCTGCTGCAGCAATTATTCCGACACCTGCAGCCTGACCTGCAGATGTAAGATTTGTTAATGAAACAAGAATTGCGTCTATCGCCTGAAGTCCCGATTTAACGGCGAGAATTCCGAATCCGAAAGAAACGGAAAAATAACCGAGACAAATCGGTATTCCGTGCGACAGACCTCTTATAAACGGTTTTTGCATCTGAAACATCCTTTGTTATATATTTCTTCTGCATATTTTATCAATTTACCTTGATAAAGTCAATATCAAAAATGAAAAATACGGCTGCCTTTTCAGACGGCCGTAAGATTATTTCTGATTATTGAATTTTGCCGAGATCTCTCGCGATATCTCTGAAGCCTCTCATGATTGTTGAGCCGGCTTCTTCACCGAGAGAAATCATTTCCTGATAATGGTCACCGAGAAGAGCCATTGAATAGTCGTTATCGGGAACAACATAACCGATAGCGTCGTTCATAAGACCGAAGCAGATTGTATCGTCACCAAAGAGTTCATAGATGGGAGGATAGCAGAAATCTTTGCCTGTGAATGAACCGTCAGCAGTGAGTGAACCGCCGCCGCAGATAAGATCCTGTACGATTTCGCCGGGCATGAAAGCAACCTTAACGCCGCCCATTTCCATGTAACCGATTTCTGCGAAGATGTAGTAACTGAGACCTTCCTTGCAAACTGTATAGTTAACAAGATTGAGTTTGCCTACAAGCTGAATAAGGGGATTTGTAACCTTAATCTTAACTTCTCTTATCATGATGTTGAGATTGGGTTCAAGAACCTTTTCTTCAACGGGAGTCCAGCCTTCATACCAAAGAGTATAGTTTTCGCCGCCGATTTCCTTTTCTTCAGCCATTTTAGCCTTTTCGGCATCTGTCATGTCAGCTTCAATCTGCTCAACAGTTTTTGTGAGGCTGAGAGCCATGTTTGCGATTTCGTGACCGTAACGGAGAGTTTCTTCGTATCTGCGTTCTGTGGGAACACCGTCGCCTGCGGGGCCTCTGCCTTCGTAGATACCTGCGATAGCACCATTGAAGAACATGAAGTTGAATTCTTTTTCTTCAATCTTTTCGCCAAGATAGTAGATATAGTCGCCTGAAAGGTCTCTGCCGTTGTCGATTTCATCAACAGGAAGACCTGCAACGTCGGGATGAGCAGCGATATTAACGATCATTGTGGGCTTGATTGATGCATCATCGGGAGTGAACACAAAACGTGCAAGCTCATCAATGATTGATGTTGACTGACTTCTGTTCTTGTTGTTGAAGTATTCGTCGTTAATTTCTTTAACGGCATAGGTCATTGTGCCGGGAACCATTGTTTCAACAGCTTTCTTCATTGCGTTTGCAGCTGTTTCATAAACAAATTCCATGTATTCTGCGTCTGCACCTCTTTCCTTTTCAACGAAAGGAATGTAGGAGAGAGCAAGATTCTTGAAGAGCTTGGGGAAGAGATTTGTCCAGAGACCCTGTGTATCAATGCAGCTGTGTGTATGAGTTGAAGAAACGTTGATGCTGTTGAATTCAACGCCGAGGTTCATTGCTTCAACACGCTTGCGGATTTCCTTGATGTCGCCGTTTGAGAAACCGATGCAGTCAATATTTGCAAAGAGAGCAACGCCTCTGCCTGAACCGTCTTCAACTGCGATAACTCTTACCTGCATATCGTCGATGATTTCTTCAACCTTGTTAACCATGCCGTTGTTAGGGTCGATGAAACCGCCGAGATAGTAGTCCTTGGTCTCCCAATCGTTGGGAACGAGTGAAGCTTTTGAGTAGCCGAGTTTCCACTGAGCGTTTTCAGCGGTTTCTTCTTTCCATTCTGTGCCTTCATAGAAGTTTTCAAGAACTCTGTCTTTAACTTTTACGAATTTGGGACTGTCGGGGACAAGAATGTTGAGTGTACCAACAAGAGTGGTGAAAATGGTTTCAACGATTGAAAGACCGAAGTTTTCAAGCGTCTTTGTGATATCTGCAGCAGCTGCCGAACCCATTACGGATGAGCCGCCGAAGATAAGCGAAACTGCGAGAATTACGCTGACAATTTTCATGCTTATTTTTTTCATGCTGATTTCTCCTTCTGAAAATATCAATTATTTATCATATGTTACCATTTTTTTGTTGTAATGTAAAGCATTTTTTTGCGTAAACACTAAAATTTTTAGGTTGAAATGAATTATTATATGGAGTATAATTAATATGTATAATTTTATGCAGAGGCGGTGAAGGCTTGAAAAAACAAAAGCGTGTTGCGGCGATACATGATATATCGGGAATCGGAAAATGCTCTCTTACTGCCGCAATACCCGTTATTTCCGCAGCGGGAATCGAAGCTGCAGCAATGCCAACCGCCGTTCTTTCAACTCACACGGGCAATATAGAAGGCTATACCTACCGTGATTTAACAAGCGATTTAATGCCGATGGCAATGCATTGGAAAAATCTCGGAATAACATTCGACGGCATTTACAGCGGATTTTTAGGCTCGATTGAGCAGGTAGATATGGTCTGCGATTTCATAGATATGTTCAGAACGAATGAAACCGTTGTTATTGTTGACCCTGCAATGGCTGATTGCGGAAAAATGTATACCACTTTTGATAAAAAGTTTGCAAAAGAAATGACGCTTCTTTGCAGAAAAGCGGATATTATCGTTCCGAATATTACGGAAGCGGCTTTTCTTCTTGAAGAAGAATATCATGAACCTCCTTACACTAAAGAATACATTGAGGATATTCTTAAACGACTGTCTTTATCTGGTTCCGAAAAAATTGTTCTGACGGGTGTGGCTTTTAATGATAACGAACTCGGATGTGCGGTGTATTGCCGTGATTCACTCGAAGTTTTTTACAGCTTTTCAAAAAAATATCCCGGCATCTATTACGGAACCGGCGATTTGTTTGCATCTGCACTGACCGGTGCATTTCTTAACGGAAAAACAATATACGAAAGTGCGGAAATTGCCCTTGAATTCACCAATTCCGCAATCAGAAGAACATACGAAGCGAGAACAGATACAAGACTCGGAGTGAATTTTGAGCAGGGTATTGCAGATTATATAAAAAAACTTGGAGGATTTTAAAATGAGTTTTGCAGATAAAGTTTTTATTGATACTTGTAAAGATATTATTCAAAACGGATTCTGGGATACCGAACTTGATGTTCGTCCCAGATGGGAAGACGGTGCACCTGCCCATACCGTAAAGAAATTCGGAGTTGTCAACAGATACGACCTGAGCAAGGAATTCCCTGCACAGACAATCAGAAAAACCTTTATTAAGAGTGCCGTTGACGAAATTCTCTGGATATGGCAGAAAAAATCAAATAATATTGCCGATTTGGGAAGCCATGTATGGGATTCATGGGCAGACGAAAACGGCTCAATCGGCAAAGCGTACGGTTATCAGCTCGGTGTTAAGCATCATTACAAAGAAGGCGATATGGACCAGGTTGACAGAGTACTTTATGACCTCAAGCACAATCCTCAGAGCAGAAGAATTCTTACAAATATTTATGTCCATCAGGATTTAAGCGAAATGGCACTTTATCCCTGCGCTTATTCAATGACATTCAACACATCTGGCAACAAGCTCAATGCAATTCTCAATCAGCGTTCGCAGGATATGCTTGCGGCAAATGCATGGAATGTTGCTCAGTATGCGGCTCTTGTCCATATGTTTGCACAGGTCAGCGGACTCGAGGTCGGTGAGTTTGTTCATGTTATTGCCGATGCCCATATCTACGACAGACATATCCCCATTGTTGAGGAGCTTATCAGCCGTGAGCCCTATGATGCTCCCGATTTTGTTATGGATAAGAGCATAACCGATTTCTACAGTTTCACAAAAGACAGCTTCTCATTTGAAAACTATAAATTCCATGATTTCAGCGAGAAAATTCCCGTTGCAATCTGATAACATTTAAAATCTTAAGAGGGTATTATGAAAACAATCGTTAATGTTGACAAAAACTGGGGAATCGGTTTGGGTGATAAACTCATTAATCATATTCCTGCAGATATGAAATTTTTTAAAGAAAAGACAATAGGCAATGTTGTCGTTATGGGAAAAACAACTTTTCTCACATTTCCCGGTCGGAAAGCTCTTCCCAACAGAGTTAATATCGTTCTTACAACCGACCGTGAATGGTCTGCCGAAAATGTTATAGTGGGTCATTCTCTTAATGAGCTTTTTGAACAGCTTGAAAGATATGATACAAACACGGTTTATGTTATCGGCGGTTCAAAGGTTTATGAGCAGCTTCTTCCTTATTGCGACACGGCTTATGTAACAAAGGTTGAAACCTCAAAGGAAGCAGACAGATTTTTCCCTAATCTTGACGAAATCGAAGGCTGGCGACTTACCTATAAAGGCAAAATTCTTGAACATAACGAGGTCAGGTTCAGATTCACAACATATAAGAAATAAGTTTAGTTAGAAACCATAAAAAGGGAGTGACACGGTTGGAGGCTGTACAGTATAAATGTCCCGCCTGCGGAGCAGGATTGAAATTCGATGCTGAAAAGCAGGATTTCAAATGTGAATATTGTGACTCTGTATTTAAAGAAGAGGATTTCTTTAAAAAGGATGAATCACTTGGTAATCCCGCACCTGAAGCAGAAGAAAAAGGCGAAGAATTTGAAAATGCGCTTCTTTACTTATGTCCGAGCTGCGGTGCACAGATTGTTACCGATGAAACAACTGCGGCTACCACCTGCTACTATTGCTCAAATCCCGTTGTGCTTTCAGGCAGACTCAGCGGAGAGTTGAAACCGGACTATATCATTCCTTTTAAAATTGATAAAAAAAGTGCAATTCAAAAATTCAAGGACTTTTGCGGAAAGAAAAAATTTCTTCCGAAGAATTTTCTTTCGGAATCGCGTCTTGAAGAAATAAAAGGCGTATATTTCCCGTATTGGTATGTTGACTGTGAGGCAAACGGTTCGATTAATGCCACATCCCGTCAGGTGAAATCGTGGATTGTAGGTGATATCAAATATACGGAAACAACCGTAATGGGTCATTTCAGACAGGGAAAAATAAAGATTGCCGATATGCCCGAAGCGGCACTCAAAAGCAAAGACAGAGACCTTATGAAGTATGTATGTCCTTTTAATCCTTCTGATTTTGTGCCTTTCTCAATGTCTTATCTTTCAGGCTTTTTTGCAGAAAAACGAGATGTTGAAAAAACCGAGATTCGTCAGCAGATTTCCGAAAAAATAAAGAGCTATTCAGCCGAAAAACTCAGATCATCAATAAACAGCACAGGGGTTACCGTCAAGGATTCTCAGATATACGTCGGAGAACCTGCGTGGAGATATAATCTTCTTCCCGTATGGGTGCTGAATTATAAGCACGGCGAAAAAAGCTATATTTATGCGCTCAACGGACAGACAGGCACGGTTTACGGTGAACTTCCCGTTTGCAAAAAGAAGCTTGGCGGTCTTTTTGCGGCTGTTGCCGCCGCATCGGCAGTTTTACTGACACTTGCGGAGGTGATTTTCTTATGAAAAAGCTTTTCGTAATATTTTTTGCATTTGCAATGGTTTTTGCTTTTTCAGTTTCTGCATTTGCAAGCTTTAACATTATGATTGACGACAGCGCATTGCTTTTTACAGAAGAAGAAATTGAGCTTATCAATTCTGCGGCGTATGATTTAGGGTCTGCAAATGAATATTCCGTTGCAGTTGTTACAACCGATAATGCAATGGGAAAATCCGCCGTAGAATATTCCGATGACTATTATGACAGCCTCATTTTCGGCAGCGGATGGTCCGAAAACGGTATGTGTTTTCTTATTGATATGGATAACCGTGAAATTTATGTTTCATGTGCGGGACTGTGTATTGACGAGTATACGGATTATGAGCTCGATTCGATTGTTGACAGCGGATATGATTATGTTGCAAACGGTGATTATGCCGATTGTATAGTTGCAATGATATATATGGCGCAAAAGCTCGCAATCGATTCTGATGATGATTATTCATATTATGAAAGCGATGAATTTATACCTGCTTATGGCGGTGATTACGAAGATAATTATTATTACGAAAACAACCATACAGAAAAGAAATCGTTTAGTTTTACTCATGTTCTGATTTATATTGTTATCGGTCTTGCTGCAGGCGGAATAACGGTTCTTGTTATTATAAACAGCTATAAAAACACGGGTAAAGGCGATGAATTTAACGCCGATGATGCTTTTCTTGAAGTTACCGCATCGAATGATAATGTTATCAGCAGAAATGTCATCACAGCAAAAATTCCGAAAAACAATAATAATCACAGACCCGGCGGCAGGGGAGGCGGAAGTGTTTCCGTTCACCGTTCATCGGGTGGTGTAAGGCACAGCGGTGCAGGCAGAAAATTTTAAACGGAAGGTGAAAAAATGGGTAATATATGGCATGATATAAACCCCAAAAGAATAACCCCCACGGATTTTATGGCGGTTATTGAAATCACAAAGGGCAGTAAAAAGAAATATGAGCTTGATAAGGAAACGGGTGTTCTTATGCTTGACCGTATTCTTTATACATCAACTCACTATCCTGCAAACTACGGTTTTATTCCCAGAACTTACGGTGATGACCTTGACCCGCTTGATGTTGTGGTAATATGCAGTGAAAAAATCGATCCGATGACACTTGTCCGTTGTTATCCCATTGGTGTTATTACTATGAAGGACGGCGGCAAGCTCGACGAAAAAATCATTTCAATTCCGTTCAATGACCCAAACTACAACGGCTATAAGGATATTTCCGAGCTTCCAAAGCACGTTTTTGATGAAATGAAACACTTTTTCAAGGTTTATAAAAATCTCGAAGATAAGGAAACCGTTGTTGACGAGGTTCAGAACCGCGAAAAAGCTATTGAAATAATTGAAAAAAGCATTACGAATTATATTACGGAATTTTGCCGATAAATTATTGACTTTTTCCGGATTGTGTTATAAAATAATGTAATTTAATTTTTGTTTATAATTTTAACTTTTATATAAGGAGTGATAACGATGGCAATTTATTGTCAGGAGCCCTCGAGAACCTTCAGTGAGTATCTTCTCATTCCGGGCTACACATCAAGGGAATGCATCCCCGCAAACGTAAATCTCAGAACCCCCCTTGTTAAGTACAGAAAGGGCGAAGAAGAATGCCCCATCAGTCTTAACATCCCCCTTGTTTCCGCTATCATGCAGTCTGTTTCCAACGATACAATGGCAATTGCGCTTGCAAAAGAAGGCGGCGTTTCATTTATCTACGGTTCGCAGAGCATCGAAGATGAAGCGGCAATGGTTGCCAAGGTTAAGGGCTATAAGGCAGGCTTTGTTGTAAGCGATTCAAACCTCAAGCCCGACTCAACTCTCGCTGAAGTTCTTGAACTCTATGAGCAGACAGGCCACAGCACAATGGCTGTTACCGAAGACGGAACTCCCAACGGCAAGCTTCTCGGCGTTGTAACAGGCAGAGACTACAGAGTCAGCAGAATGAGTGCTGATACTCTTGTTTCTGATTTTATGACTCCGTTTGATAAACTCGTTACAGCACCCGAATCAACAACTCTTAAGGTTGCAAACGATATCATCTGGGAAAACAAGCTCAATTCACTTCCTATTATTGATAAGGACGGCAAACTTCTTTATTTTGTATTCCGTAAAGACTATTCACAGCATAAAGAAAATCCTCAGGAACTTCTTGATGCAAATAAGAGCTATATTGTAGGTGCAGGTGTAAACACTCTTGACTATGAAAAGAGAATTCCTGCGCTTGTTGAAGCTGGTGCAGATGTTCTTTGCATAGACTCATCTGAAGGTTATACGGTATGGCAGGAACAGACTCTTGCTTTTGTTCGTGAAAAGTATGGCGATTCAGTTAAAATCGGTGCAGGCAACGTTGTTGACCGCGAAGGCTTCCTATTCCTTGCAAAGGCAGGCGCAGACTTCGTTAAGGTCGGCATCGGCGGCGGTTCAATCTGTATCACAAGAGAAACTAAGGGTATCGGCAGAGGTCAGGCAACAGCTCTTATTGAAGTTGCTGCTGCAAGAGACGAATATTACAAGGAAACAGGTATTTATGTTCCCATTTGTTCCGACGGCGGTATCGTTCATGACTATCATATGACTCTCGCTCTTGCAATGGGCGCAGACTTCCTCATGCTTGGCAGATACTTTGCAAGATTTGACGAAAGCCCCACAAACAAGCTTCTTGTTAACGGTGTTTACGTTAAGGAATACTGGGGTGAAGGCTCTAACAGAGCAAGAAACTGGCAGAGATACGACCTCGGCGGCAAAGCAAAGCTCAGCTTTGAAGAGGGTGTTGACTCATATGTTACCTATGCAGGTTCGCTCAGCGATAACGTTGCAAAGAGCCTTTATAAGGTTAAGTCAACCATGTGCAACTGCGGTGTTCTTACCATTCCCGACCTTCAGCAGAATGCAAAGCTCACCGTTGTTTCCGCAACATCAATCGTTGAAGGCGGATATCACGACGTTACACTCAGAACAACAGCAAGCTCAGGCAGATAAATATAAATTACGGCACTTCGTTTATCGGAGTGCCGTTTTTGCAAAATGTTAACTTCAGTTGCTTGATGCAACGCTGTTTTGGCATTATAATTATTCTCGGAGGCGATTAAATGCTCAGCGAAAATATCAGGAACTTAAGAAAAAACAAAGGAATGTCACAGGAGGAACT
>JAZSNQ010000150.1:0-3353 GCA_045536515.1 Acutalibacteraceae bacterium
ACTCATTGTCAAGAAGAACTAAGGAGGTCGCAAAATGTTAAACAATGCCGTAATTATGGGCAGACTTGTTGCAGACCCCGAGCTTCGCACTACAGGAACCGGTATTTCCGTTTTATCCTTCACGGTTGCCGTTGACAGAGGATTCGTTCGTCAGGGTGAAGAACGCCAGGCAGATTTCATTGACGTTATTGCATGGAGACAGACTGCTGAATTCATCAGCAAGTATTTCCGCAAGGGTTCAATGATTGCCATTCAGGGTCACATTCAGACAAGAATGTACGAAGACAAGAACGGTAACAAGAGAAAGGCTGTTGAAATTGTTGCAGATAACGTAAGCTTCTGCGGCTCCAAGAATGAAACAGGCTCATCTTATTCAAGAGAAGACAGCTATGCAGCTGCTCAGCCTGCTCCCTCATATTCAACTGCCGATGAAGGCGATTTCAAGGAAATCCCCGAAGACGACCTTCCGTTTTAAGGCCGTTAAAAACTGAAACTGAAAAAAGGAGGTTTAATCCGAAATGGCATACGATAAGAATGACAGAAGACCCAACAAGAAGGGTCGCAGAAAGGTTTGTGCTTTCTGTGTTGAAAAAGTTGAATGCATCGATTATAAGGATGTTAACAAGCTCAACAAGTTCACTTCAGACAGAGCAAAGATTCTTCCCCGCCGCGTAACAGGCACATGCGCAAAGCATCAGCGTGAACTCACAACAGCTATCAAGCGCGCACGTCAGATTGCTCTTCTTCCTTACACAAGTGACTGATAAAATCGTTTGAGATTTGCTTCACGAAGCGAAGAACAAAAGAAATAAAAATACGGCTTGTTTCGGATTTCCGATTCAAGCCGTTTTTGTTTCTTTTTAGCCGCTTTTCCCGTCTTGACGTATATTCATACGCCATCATCGGGCAAAAGCGGCTTCTTCATCTCCGTGAAAACAAATCTCATAACGATTTAAAACTACATAAAAATTCTGTTATAAATTCGTTCAGCATTATTGCAGTCAACATAATCAAAATTGAAATCCCTGAATGCGCGGAGTTTATCTTCGCTGTTTCGGGGATTTTTTGTTGCTTCAATAACTTCATCAAAGGTTTTTGCAACTTCGCCGGGCACATAGTTTTCGTAGTCGAAATAGAAAGAGCGTTCTTTTTCGTATTCCTCAAGGTCAAACGCAAAGAAAATGCAGGGCTTTGAAAGAAGCGCAAAATCCATGCAGGCGGAGGAATAGTCGGTTATGAGCATATCGGATATGAGAGTCAATTCGCCGATATCGTGACCTTTCGTGACATCAACCGCACCCTCAACGGGTTTTGAAGAGTTTATCTGCGGATGAAGCTTAATAAGCAGGCAGTATTTATAGCCAAGCTGTTCGTTAAATGCCTTCATATCAATGTTATCAAGAAGCTTTTTATCTGCTTCGCCGTTTTCACGAAAGGTGGGTGCATAAAGAATGAGTTTTTTGCCCTTGCATTCGGGATGAGCTTCATCAAAGATTTTCCTGAGTTCATCCGAATTTCTTTCTGCCAAAAGAAGGTCGATTCTCGGTGCGCCCAGAGGAAGTATCTTGTTTTCATCAACACCGAACGCTTCGGAGTAAACGGGAACAACATTTTTTGAGGAACAGATAACATATGTAAGCTTTTCGGAGCATTTTTTCTCACGGTCTGCAACCCCATCGGTAAGCGGTGCGGAAAGTCCGAATTTCTTGAATGCTCCTTCCGCGTGCCATAGCTGGGTTATAACCGCTTCTTTGCTGAAATTGAGGTCTGCCATGGGCATGAAGTTATCGTTGAGAAAAACATATTTTGATGTTGCAAGAGCCTTTGCCTTTAAAGTGAAAAATCCCGCCGCTTTAAGGCAGGATATCACAAGGGATTTTATGCCCGAAAAATCAAGCTGCAAATCCCTCGTTGAAATATTCACGATATCGTATCCGCCGATTTTTTCAATATATGAGCGCATAACTCCGAGAGAGTCTTTTTCGCCGCCGTTGTGGGGAGCAACAAAAGCAACCCTGTTTTTCTTTACGGGGAATATGCGGCAGATATTAAAAAATACGGCATAGAGAGAATAAAAAATCTTTTTCAAAATATCACCGTTTGATTTTCAAAAACAATTTTGCACCGAATTTAATAAGAAAATCGGGGAACAATCCGAATTTCGGAGACCTTTTGAGAAGAGAAACAACCTTAAAAAACCTTGTGTCGAGAGGCTTTTTGCCGTCGAGGCACAGAACAACTCTGCCTTTTGTTTGTTTCTTTGAGGTCTGATTAAATCCGTTTTCGGGCAAAATCTTTATGTTTTCCTTCTCGGGAAGCAAATCACTTTTTGTTGTAATCAATTCAAAAACGGGCATTGACTGTGCATAGACGGATTCGATGAATTCCGCCGTGCAATTTTTGGCAATAACGGAAATGAAAGGCTTTTCGGCAATTTCGGATTTGGTACAAACCTCCTTGCCGATATCCTTCTGAACGTCATTGCATTTTCTTGCGGTTTCTGCATTCATGCGGCTTTTGAGTTCTTTACATTTGTCGACAATAAGATTCACCGTTTCGGAATCGGCACGCCAGAGAATGCGGTAGAATTCATTTATAAGTGCCGAATAGGTTTTGCAGAGAATTTCCTGAAGATAATCTTCCTGCATACCTGCTTTTTCGGCGGCATCATAAACAATGCTCATTGAGCCGAGAAAATGATTCACAAGCTCCGTGCTGATGCTCTGACTGACGGAAAAGCCTTCCTTCGGAGTGTGGCGGCGATACTTGAAAAGCGCACCGTCAACGCCGATGATTTTGGGATTTTCTTTATAAACCAGCTGCATGGTGAACGCACCGTCCTCGCTGTAACGCAGGGGAGGAAAGCGCACTTCGCTGTTTTTAAGCATTTCCGTGCGGAAACATTTGTTGCTTATAAGGAAATTCCATAAAAGACGCTTGTCCGTGCAGTCGATAAGGCTGTCGGAAGCGAGAGATTCGGCAACGGGATTGAGCTGCTCACCGCCGTAGCCGAAGCTGGTTATGCGGCAGACTGCCATATCCGCATTGCTTTCTTCAAGCGCATTATATATATTTTCAAAAGATTCGGGAGTAAAAATATCATCGGAGTCAAGAAAGAGGGTGTATTTACCCTCGGCATGGCTTATGCCGTTGTTTCTTGCAGCGGAAACCCCCGAATTTTCCTGATAAATCGGAAGGATATTGCTGTTTTTATTTGCATACTCTGCAATAATTTCCGCTGTTTTATCCGTTGAACCGTCGTTGACAATAATAATCTGAATGTCTTTCAGCGTTTGCTTTTCAAGACAGTCAAGGGTTTCGGCAAGAAACATCTCGCTGTTGTATGCAGGAAT
>JAZSNQ010000252.1:0-4339 GCA_045536515.1 Acutalibacteraceae bacterium
AACATTTATAAGCTCGAATTCAAGCCTTCGGATGCAGATAAAACTCCCACAATCATTGCGACCTTCGGCTGCCACCCCGAATCCGCAAGCTACGACTGGGCAAACGCAGATCCCGAAAAGAAGCTCTCCTTTGATAAAAAATTCTCTCCCGACTTCATCTGGAGTGCAGAGATGGTAATGAATGATGCGGGATACAACTTCATTTTCCTTCAGGGTAACGTTTCAACGGTCACCTCAGGAAGATATAACACAGGCGACGGTGTTGACGAATTCCCCGGCAATGCACATTATACGTCGGTCCGTTACGGCTATGAAATGGCCTATATCCTTCTCGGAATGAATATGACCGAGGAAGAAAGAATAAAGCTTAACGAAGAGACCGGGGACAGACTTGATATTGCAAAATATAAGGGTCAGGGCAGATACACAGTATGGTATGAAGGTCTTGAAACCGTTCCCGCAAAAGAAGTTAAGCCTGTTCTTAACATAAAACATAAGCAGTTCACCATGCAGATTGAAAACAACATTATTGTTCTTCTGGGCAAAACCTCCGTTGCCGATAACTTTATTCTCAAAGATAATTTCAGCAGATACTACACCGTTTCCGAAGTGGGTTACCTTGAAATCGGCGATGAAATGAAGGTTTATATGAGCCCCGGTGAAACCTTTGGCGAGCTTGTTTTCGGAGGTAAGGGTGCAGAAGGCTTTGAACTTGCCCCCGTAAGAGAGTATACGGGCGAAGATATTATCGTTATGGACCTTATGAATGACGCGGCAGGCTACGTTGCAAACCCCGCCAACTTCTGCCTTGCCGGCATCCAGTATAACGAGGAAAGAGAAGACTATGACAGCGATACATGGTGCCTTATTTCCTTCGGCAAGAATTCCGCAACAACATTTATTTCAAACTTCTATGAAATTTTTGACAGCGTGAAATGAGCTTTTAACCAATACGGCAAACAATAACAATGAGGAGAAAAACATGGCAAAGAATAATTCAGTTGTTCCTCAGGCAAGAGCTGCTCTTGACCAGTTCAAGATGGAAGCTGCAAGAGAAGTTGGCGTTCAATCACCTCTCGAAGAAAATATACAACATATAGAACGCTCTACTAAAACATAATAAATATAATGTGCCGAAAGCTGTCTTTGATTACAAAGGCGGCTTTTTGGATGTTTTTTCATAGGCGAACAACTGTAAAAACGAGTTTCGTCTGAAATATATTTGAACAAAACAAAAGCCGTTACACAAACAGCATCAAATGATGTCTTATGTAACGGCTTTGACATTTTAATAATCTCAAAGGTATACAGTTTTCTTGTCTTACATCAACGGAAGCATTTATCAGAATACTCTTTTGCTTTTTCAAAAAGCTCAGCGCGGTTGGCGATTTCAAGCTTGCGGTATATTGCCGCCGTATGTTTTTTGATTGTGCTTTCGGTTACGAACAGCGTTTCTGCAATAACCTTGCGTTTTTTGTTTTCGAGCAGGAAGCGCAGCACCTCTTTTTCTCTTTGAGAAAGAGTATCTATCGCACTCCATTTTTTCATAATTCTTTCAATCTGCTCATCGCTGAAAGCTTTGATTATTTCAACCGTTTCTGCGGGCTGTTCCGTTACCGTAACGGCTTCTTTCGGTGTGTCGGTTATTCCGTAATCCTGCAAAATCGAATAGAGAAAAAGAATCATTCCCTCGGTTACGATGTATGAAATCGAAAGGAATTCAAAGCTTGAATGAATCATATTTTCAACAAGCCATATTGCGATGTTACCGATTACAACAAAAGCGAGGAACACAGTGTGTTTGCTTGAAACAAGGGTTTTTTTGACGGCGGTATATGCAATAACCGCGACCATTGCGACAAAGTAAGCAAAAAGATACACCTTGTAAACTGCGTGAAGCGGACCGTATTCCTTGATAAGAACGGGCAATCCGTTGATAAAATCAAGTGAAACATTTTTGTAATATATCGGGAGCCACCCTCCGCTTGCGGCGATTAACAGCATAACCGTATTTACTGCGACAAGAACCTTCGGCAACCATTTAGGATAAGTAAACCGTGACAGAGTCATTATCATCATCAGAAGCGAAAACGGAAGAAAGACATTGCCGAGATATGCAATTCTGTTTGACCAGAGTGCAGCATCGAGCGTTTTTGAAAGGGATAATAAAAAATAGCCAAAGTCACAAACTGCAACGGAAACAAATAAAAGCAGCAGCCACTTGTCGTGTTTACGGTCAATATAATAGTAAACGCCGATCATAAGAAGCGAAACCGCCATTGCTACACCGTAAACGGTTGACATATTACCCCTCCTTTATTCTGATTGTATATTATTTTATCATATTATGTTCATAGTGTCAAATAACGGAACACAATGATGTTTTTGTAATTTTGCACAAATTTAAAAAGCTGTTTTTGACACGGTAGCCCTAAAGGTAGCCCTTTTTTAAAGGAAGTAGCCTTTGGGGCTACTTATTTTTAAATATAAAAGAAAATACAATTTAATTACAAAGTATAAATTCAAATCCGAAAGGAGAAATATGATATGGGACTTATTAAAGCAGGAGTAGGAGCTCTCGGCGGTGTGCTTGCAGACCAGTGGAAGGAGTTTTTCTACTGCGAATCACTGGAAAACGACGTGCTGATGGTGAAAGGCTCAAAGAGAGTCGGCGGCAGAAGCTCAAACACCAAGGGCAGCGACAACATTATTTCCAACGGTTCGGGCATTGCCGTTGCAGACGGTCAGTGCATGATTATCGATGAGCAGGGCAAGGTTGTTGAGGTTTGCGCAGAACCCGGTGAATTCACCTATGATTCTTCAACAGAGCCCAGCATTTTTTCGGGCAAGCTCGGTGACAGCATAAAAGAAACATTCAAACTCATTGGCAAAAGATTTACATACGGCGGTGATACAGGCAAGGACCAGAGAGTTTATTATTTCAATATGAAAGAAATAATGGACAATAAGTTCGGCACAGCGAATCCGTTTATGTTTGAGGTTGTTAATAAAAGAATAGGTATGAGCAGAACCGTTCAGGTAAGATGCAACGGTGTGTATTCATACAAAATTACCGACCCGATTCTTTTCTATACAAAAATTGCAGGCAATGTAAGCGACGAATACAGAAGAGAAGAAATTGATATGCAGCTCAAGACAGAGTTCATTTCGGCTCTTCAGCCTGCTTTTGCAAGACTGACGGAGTTGGAACTTCGTCCTGCACAGATTCCCGCCCACACAACAGAGCTTAAAGATGCAATGAATGCGGCTCTCAAGGTTGAATGGACAGACCGCAGAGGTATTTCGGTTGAATCCATCGCACTTAATCCGATTACTCTCACTCCTGAAGATATGCAGAAGATTAATCAGATGGAAGATGCCGCAACAATGGGCGGTAATCCGTTTATGATGGCAGGCAGAATGACAGATGCACAGGCAAATGCAATGGAGGCTGCAGCATCAAATGAAGCAGGCGCAATGACGGGCTTTATGGGCATGGGAATGGCAATGAATGCAGGTGGCGGATTCAACCCTGCGGCGATGTATCAGGCAGGCATGCAGCAGCAACAGCAGCAGGCTGCAACAGCTCCCGCAGCGCCCGCAAACGGCTGGAAATGTGCTTGCGGTGCAACGGTAAGCGGTAACTTCTGCACGGAATGCGGTGCAAAGAAACCTGCCGAAGAAGGCTGGACTTGTTCATGTGGTGCAGTGAACAAAGGCAAGTTCTGCCCCAACTGCGGACAAAAGAAGCCCGCAGGAGCACCTCTTTATCAGTGTGACAAATGCGGTTGGAAACCCGAAGACCCCAATAATGTTCCGAAGTTCTGCCCCGAATGCGGTGACAGATTTGACGAAAATGACATTAAATAATAAAAGGAGAATCAACCATGGGACTTTTTGATAAGAAATATTGTGACATTTGCGGCGACAAAATCGGACTTTTAGGCAACAGAAAGCTTGAAGACGGCAATATGTGTAAGGACTGCGCAAAGAAGCTTTCACCGTTTTTCAGTGACAGAAGAGGCTCAACAGTTAACGAAATCAAGCAGCAGCTTGCTTACAGAGAGCAGAATAAGCAGACCCTCGCAGGTTTTTCACCCATGCTGAATTTTGGCGAAGACGACAAAATCTATATCGACCCAATGAAACAAAGCTTTGTTGTTTCAAGCCGTAATCCCGGAAGCTGGAGCGATGAAAACCCCGATGTGATTCCGCTTTCAAGCGTTACGAACTGCAACCTCAGAGTTGACGAGGATAAGGAAGAAATCTACACTCAGGGCAAAGACGGTGAGGAAGTAAGCTATAATCCGCCCAGATATAAGTTTACATATAATTTCTA
>JAZSNQ010000236.1:0-4753 GCA_045536515.1 Acutalibacteraceae bacterium
ATTTTGAAGCAACTCACGACCACGACGGTCAGATGTCAAGATACTGCTCAAAGTGCAACGAAGTTCTTGAAACAAAGGAATTCACACTTCATACCCATGAATTCGGTTATGAAGAAGTTATCAGACCCGCAACCTGCACCGTTGACGGTCTTAAGGGCAAATTCTGCTCAATCTGCGGTGTGATTTATGAAACCGAAGCAATCCCCGCAAACGGTCACGGCGAAAAAATTGATGTTATCACCGTTCAGCCCGACTGCACGGCAGACGGCGAAAAAATCACATATTGCATCGACTGCGATATGAGGGTCGGCGTTGTTACAATTCCCGCAACAGGACACGATAACGGTGTGTGGAAGGTTGATTATGAAGCAACTGCTGACCATAAGGGTCAGATGTCAAAATATTGTTCAAAGTGCGATGAACTACTTGAAACAAAGGAATTTGAAAAGCATGGACATACCGAAGGATACGTAAAAATAACTTCTGCAACCTGCACGCTTGACGGTGAAAAGGCAGTCTTCTGCTCAATCTGCGGTGTGATTTATGAAACCGAAGTGATCCCTGCAACAGGTCACGGCGAAACCTTTGCCGTAACAACAACAAAAGCAACCTGCACCGAAAAAGGCGAAAAGACGCTTTATTGTTCAGTTTGCAACGAAGCTGTGGGTACGGAAGAAACCGAAGCTCTCGGTCATTCGGGCGAAACCTATGTTGTTTCCGCTAACCCGACCTGCACTCAGGCGGGCGAAGAAATCCTTTACTGCGATGCCTGCGGTGAAATCATCGGCAAAAAAGAAATTCCCGCAACAGGTCACAGCACTCAGTGGCTTACCGTTGAAGAAGCAACCTGCACAAAATACGGCAGAGAAGAAAAAACCTGCACTGTATGCGGAACAGTTCTTGAAACAAGAAGAATAGAAAAAGAGGCTCATGTTCCCGGTAAATGGGAAATCACACAGCCCTCAAGCTGCACTCAGAGCGGTCTTATGCAGCAAGCTTGTGCCCTTTGCGGCGCGCTTATCGGCGAACCTGTTGTTATCGAACCTCACGAACATCAGGCGGGCAGTTGGATAACCGTTCTTGAACCCGATTGTGAAAATGAAGGCGAAAAAGTTCAGAGCTGTACAGTCTGCAATGGGTCAATCGCAACAAAAACAATTCCTGCACTCGGCCATACAGACGGCACGTGGGTAACGGCGGTTGAAGCAACCTGCGAAACCAAGGGCGAAGAACATCTTGTATGTAACCGTTGCGAGCATATCATTGATAAGAAAGAGATTGCTGAACTCGGTCATACATTCTCCGAATGGCACTCCAACAATAACGGCACCCATTCAAGAACCTGCCTTAACTGCTCGGTTGTTGAAACAAACAACTGCGATTATGCAAAAACCGTAACCGCTCCGACCTGCACCGAAGGCGGCTACACAACATATGTTTGCACGGTTTGCAACTACACATATATCTCCGATTATACCGATACGCTCGGTCATGATTTCGGTGAATGGACTGCCGACGGAAACGGTGAAACCCATTCAAGAGCCTGTAAGAGAGAAGGTTGTTCGGCAACGGAAGTTCACGGACACGAGTGGAGCGAATGGAAATATAACGAAGACGGAAAGTTTTTCTGTAACGGCACAAAGACAAGAGAATGCGGTCACTGCAGTCTTACACAGACAGAAGAAGCGCAGCACACCTCGTTCTTCGGCAGAGTATTCTATCCCGTTATTGTTTTCTTCGGCAATATTGTTCATAAAATTATTTATGTAGTTTCTTTAAATTGGCTCTTTCCCGAGCTGACAATCACCCCGGAAATCTGAATATAATACCAAGGCCGACGGATTAAAACTGTAATGCACTCCAGATGCTAGATAATGTGTTGTTAACAATGAATTTCAGGCAAACAGACCTTTAAAACTTAATTAAAAGTTGAGGCTAAACAAATGAAAAAGTTTTTATCAGTCACTCTTGCAGTTATAATGATTGCTGCAACTCTTCCGTTTTCTTTTGCGGCGGAAAAGGACACGGTTATTCTTTATACAAACGACGTTCACTGCGCAATCGAGGATTATGCGGTACTTGCAGCTTACAGAGCGGAGCTTATCGCGCAGGGTCATAACGTTATAACCGTTGATGCGGGCGATGCAATTCAGGGCGAGGTTATCGGTTCAACAACCGAAGGCGAAGCTGTTGTTGATATTATGAACGCAGTCGGTTATGACTATGCGGTGCCCGGTAACCATGAATTTGACTACGGCATGGAGGTATTCCTTGACCTTGCACAAAACAAGGCGGAATATGATTATATCAGCTCCAATTTCTATAATCTGACCTCCAATTCGCCTATGCTTAAACCCTATGCTATCGAAGATTTCGGAGCTTATCAGATTGCTTTTGTTGGTATTTCAACCCCGGATACAGTCACTTCAACAACTCCTGAATATTTCAAGGATGAAAACGGTAATTTTATTTACGGATTTCCCGCTTATCCCGGCGAATTGACAAATGAAGACCTTTATAACAACATTCAGGAAAGCGTTGACAAAGCGATTAATGACGGTGCGGATTATGTTGTTGCGGTAGGTCATGCGGGAATTATCGGTTCGAATGACGGTTGGAAATCAAGCGATATTATTGCAAATACCGACGGTATAGACTGTTTCATTGACGCACATTCCCATGAAACAACTGAAAAAGCAGTCTATAAAAACAAAAATAACGAAGATGTTTTCCTTACATCAACGGGAGCAAAATTTGCAAACTTCGGTGCACTCACAATCAGCGGCGATAACGAAAGCTTTGAACTTATTAATCCCGATAACATTGATATTGATGCAATGTCGTCAGACGCAAAATCGGCTTACACTGCCGTTAAGGAAAAAATCGACGGTTACAACGAAGATATAGCATATCTTTTTGAAGAAATAGGCACATCCGAAGCGAAGCTTGTCATCTATGATACCGATTTAAGCAGGGCTGTAAGAAAAAGAGAAACCAACGCAGGCGACTTTGTTGCTGATGCTTACCGTGCCGTAACGGGTGCTGATGTTGCAATAGCCAACGGCGGCGGTATCCGTGCAGAGGTTGAGGTCGGAAACATAACAAGAAAGAGCCTTATGGATGTAAATGCATTCAACAACGCAATGTGCGTTATTGAGGTTACGGGCCGGCAGATTGTTGACATACTTGAGCACGGTGCGCGCAAGTGCCCCGAAGAGCTTGGCAGCTTTTTCCAGGTTTCGGGCATGACATTTGAAATCCATACATACAGAAAAACTCCCGTTATTACCGATCAGCTTGGTAATTTTATCGGAGTTGACGAAACAATGGAACGTCGTGTTCAGAATGTCTGCGTCGGCGGCGAGCCCGTTGTTCTTAACAAGAATTATACACTCACAGGCAGCACTTATGTGCTTCTTCAGGGCGGCGACGGACTTACAATGCTTGACGGTGCAAGAGTTCTTCAGCAGGAAGAACTTCCCTGCGATTCCGAAATGCTCATTAAATATTTCACGGAAACCCTCGGCGGAAAAATAACTGCCGAAAAATACGGCAACCCCGACGGTGAAGGCAGAATCACAATTATTGATGATAATCTCAATGCCCCCGACTGTGATTATGAAATCGAATACGGCGATACTGTGACAATTACTACTGAAGCTCCTGACGGCGTTTTTGTTAAGTTTGTTCCTGAAAAATCGGGCAAATATATTTTCAGAACCGAAGCTGACGAAGTTGACACCGGTGCTTGCCTTTATGATTCAAACGGTGAGGAGATTTTTGGCGATTATTGGGATGACACCGAAGAAGGTCTTGATTTCAGACTTGAATATGAGTTCGAAGCCGGTGAAGAATATTATCTGAATGTTTTTGCTTATTCCGACAGCTCCGAAACCTTTGAGCTTATTATCGAATGCGGTCATAATTTTGATGACGGCAGCTGCATTATCTGCGGCGAAGCCTGTGACCATACGGAAATCGGTTTTCTCGGTTACTGTCCCTGCGGCGAAGCCTTTTTAGGCACAGACATCAATGACGGCAATGAATATGAGATTTCAAACGAAGCTGCCTATGAGATCTTTTGGTTCAGATTTATCCCCGAAACAAGCGGTTTTTATTCCTTCAAATCCCTGTCAGAAGACGGTGCCGATCCCGATTGCGCTCTTTATGATGCAGAGGACGAATGGATTACCGACAGTTTGGATGTCAACGGCACGGAGTTTGATCTTGTTTATTATTTTGAAGCAGAGGAAACCTATTATTTTGATATTCACAACAGCTTCTCTGAAGGTAAATTTAAGGTTGCTCTTAACAGCATAACTCATTACTCGGATGACGGTATCGAGCATGAGCTTGAATTCATTGACGGAATACCTTCAAACTGCACGGAGCACGGATATACCAACGGACTTTACTGTAATGAATGCGAAAAATTTGTCTACGGTCACGAAGAATTACCGCTTGATGAAGAATATCATATTGATCATAATGATGATGAAATCTGCGACCTCTGCGGCAAGGAAAATATATGGGCTGAAGAGGAATGTGAGCATATCTGCCACAGCGACCATTGGTTCTGGAGCATGCTCTGGAGAATAGGCAACTTCTTCCACAAAATCTTTAATATCCTACCCGAATGTGAATGCGGAGAGGCACATTATTGATTTAAGTTGAATTGCATTTGAAAAAGGAGGATATCATGAACGGTGTTGCAATAATGCTAATCTCTCTTGCTGTCTTGCTTCTGGCATAT
>JAZSNQ010000123.1:0-3020 GCA_045536515.1 Acutalibacteraceae bacterium
GCTTTGCAACTCCTTGGCACACAGAACGACATGGCTACGATCCGACTTTGCTCAACAACCTTACTGCTGCCGACTGTATAAGTTACTTTATAGCCTTCTGAAGACGGAAGAAAGAAATGTCCCGTAGCATAACCTGCAACTGCAGTAACCTCTCCGTCAAGACCGTAAAACTCAACATTGGTTACAAAATCGGTTATCTTGCAGATATTTGCGAAATATTTATTTTTATATCCGAAGAAGTCGAAATTAAGCACGGTTTCGCCCATGGGGAATGCTTCTTCGGTTGTGAAATCAAGACTTGCAGCCTCATACTCAAGAGTTTTACCGGAAGAAAAACCGATAACGGCATCAAGATAAATATAATGGGTTTTACCGTCCTGCATACTGTGAATATCGCCGTCAACAACAAGGTCTTTGAATGCATTTTCTTCAAATTCAATATCTGTTATCTCTTCGCCCATAAACTCAACGGTAACAACAGCCTCTGTATCTTTTGCGCGAAAATATGCACCGATGATATTTTCGCCCTCATCAAGATAGAGCATTGTTATGTTATAATTGGTCTCATTTTCATATCTGTAATCCGTTAAAGCTCTGTCAATGTCAACAGCTCTGCCCTTTTTCATATATTCGGGCGTAACCATAAAATCAATAATAAGCGAATCATAATCAAAAGTATAAAGTCCTGCTTTTTCTGCATTAAAGATATAATAATTGAAGGTTTCTCCGTTTTCTTCTTTTACGGCATTTTCGCCGAGACGAAGTTCGCCGTTATAGTAATATTTTTCATATACTCCCTCGGAATAATAATCCCAGAGAAGGTCTTTGCCGCTTTCAAAAGCAAAAGCGGAAAGTGATGACGATGCAATTACAAAAGCAAGTATTGCCGCAATAATGGTTTTTAATGTTCTTTTCATTGTTTTTTCCTCCGAAAAATTGTATTTTTAAGCGGTTTTCTAACCCCTTTCAACTATAAGACGATTGAAAATCACGGTTGGTTTAATAAAAAAACGGCTGTTTTTCAACTTTTTTGAAAAAACAGCCGATTTTTTATTTTGCCTTTGCTTCGCAATAAATGCAGCGATAGGTTTTGGTTTCCTGATCCGTCAGCTTGAAAACATGAGGAAGATCCTGCTCGGTAGTTGTTATACAACGGGGATTCTTGCATTTGATAACATCTTTAATCTGTTCCGGAAGAGTAAGCTTTTTCTTTTCGCAGAGAATTTCGTCTTTAATGATGTTGACGGTAATGTCCGCATCAATGTAACCGAGAACATCAAGGTCAACCTGCATATCCGAGTCGATTTTGATGATATCCTTTGAACCCATTTTCTTGCTGTGGACATTCTTTATGATTGCAACCGTGCAGTCAAGCTTATCAAGCTCAAGGTGATTATAAATCTCCATGCTCTTGCCTGCCTGGATATGGTCAATAACAACACCGTTCTTGATTGAATCTATATGCATTATTCCACCTCCAGAAGTTTAAGAATAAGAGCCATGCGGATAAATTTGCCGTTAAGAACCTGTCTGAAATAGCAGGCTCTGGGGTCTGCATCAACCGAAGTGTGAATCTCGTTAACTCTCGGAAGCGGATGAAGAATCGCAAGGTCGGACTTTGCATTATGAAGCTTTTCGGGAGTGAGAATATAGCTGTCCTTAAGTCGGAGATAATCTTCCTCATTGAAGAAACGTTCTCTCTGAACACGGGTCATATAAAGAATATCAAGTTCGGGCATAACAGCTTCAAGATTGGTTGTTTCTTCATATTCCATGCCGTGCGCTTCTATCGTATCCTTTTTAAGATATCCCGGAACACGAAGTTCATCGGGAGAAATAAGCACAAGCTTTATACCTGTGTATCTTGAAAGAGCCTCAATGAGCGAATGTACGGTTCTGCCGAATTTGAGGTCGCCACAGAAGCCGACTGTCATATTATTGAGTCTGCCCTTTTCACGTTTGATTGTGAGCAGGTCTGTGAGAGTCTGGGTGGGATGATTGTGTCCGCCGTCACCTGCGTTAATAATGGGAACACTCGATGCCATTGAAGCAACAAGAGGTGCACCCTCTTTGGGATGGCGCATTGCAATGATATCCGCATAACAGCTTACCGTTCTTGCGGTATCCGCAACGCTTTCGCCTTTTGCAGCAGACGATGAGTTTGCCTCGGAAAAACCGAGCACCTGACCGCCGAGTTCATACATCGCAGCTTCAAAACTCAGACGTGTTCTTGTTGACGGTTCAAAGAAAAGAGTTGCAAGCTTTTTGTACTTACACTTTTCTCTGTATTTTTCGGGGTTGGCAATAATATCCTCTGCAACGGCAATAAGTTCGTCTATTTCATCAAGTGAGAGCGAAAGAATGTCAATAAGACTTCTCATTTTGCTCCCCCTATCCAGCTTTCGTCGGAAGGATTGTTTCTGAAAGCTATAAGGCGTGCTACATCTTCGGGTTTGATATAACCGATTTCAGCTGCAACCTCAGCTATAACGTCAAGGTTTGTGAGGCTTACATTCTTAACGTTTGCAGCTTCAAGTCTGTCAAGACCCTTCTTCATGCCGTAGGTGAAGATGCTTGCAATGCCGAGAACTTCTGCACCTGCTTCACGGAGAGCTTCTACAACTTCAATAACGCTGCCGCCTGTTGAAATAAGGTCTTCGATAACTACAACCTTCTGACCCTTTTCAAGCTTACCTTCAATCTGATTTCCTCTGCCGTGGTCCTTTGCGCCTGAGCGAACATAACCCATGGGCATATCGAGCATATGAGCTGTGATAGCTGCATGAGCGATGCCTGCGGTTGAAGTGCCCATAAGCACTTCTGCTTCGGGATAATACTTTTTAACTGTTTCTGCGAGACCCTTTTCAACATCTGTACGGACTTCGGGAGCTGTAAGAGTCAGTCTGTTGTCACAGTAAATGGGGCTTTTGATGCCGCTTGCCCATGTGAAGGGTTCTTCGGGACGAAGAAAAACAGCACCGATTGAAAGTAAATCTTTTGCAATAAGCTTTTCCATATTA
>JAZSNQ010000177.1:0-2354 GCA_045536515.1 Acutalibacteraceae bacterium
CACCTTTGCCAAGGTTATCATAGCGTGCGATAAGAAGAATACGGTCCTCATTACCCTTGACGAAAATCTCCATTCCGTCATTGCCCGACATCTTTTCGGCACTGAGCATAGCGTCTGCGCCCGTATCTTCGGTAAACTTCACAAAATCGGAATTGTATGTGCTTTTATAAACTTCAATAATATCGTCAATGCTTTTACCTTCACAAAGATTCTGCTTGAAAAGGGGCACGGTAACTGCCATACCGCTGTAATAATCCGAAACAATGGGGCAGAATACGGGAGTGTTTTCTATACCTGTGATTGCCTTCATTTCTTTCAGGTGCTTATGCTCCTGGGTAAGACCGTACTGACGGGGAGAATTGAGGAAGAATTCTCTTGTTCCGCTTTCATACTGAGCAATCATCTTTTTTCCGCCGCCGCTGTAGCCCGTTACGGATGTGCAGGTCAGAAGTGCATCGGCAGGAAGAATTCCTGCCGCAACGAGGGGATAAACGAGAGCGATAAATCCGCTTGCGTGACAGCCGGGAACAGCAACACGCTTTGAATTCTTGATTTTTTCAAGATGTGCGGGTGAAAGCTCGGGAAAACCGTATGCCCAGTCGGGAAGAGTGCGGTGGGCGGTTGAAGCGTCAATAACCTTGACTTCGGGGTTTTCAATGAGAGAAACAGCTTCTTTTGCCGCCGCATCGGGAAGGCAGAGAAAGGCGATGTCGCAGGAATTGAGAGCCTCTTTTCTTGCCTCGGTATCCTTTCTCTTTTCTTCGCTCAATGTTATGAGTTCAATATCGTCACGGGATGAAATGCGCTGAAAAATGCGCAGACCCGTTGTTCCTTCTTTGCCGTCTATAAAAATTTTTGTCTTTTTCATTTTATTATACCTCGAGAATTAATATATGCATAATTATACGGAAATATTTGCATAAAGTCAAGCTGATTTTGCATAACGGTGCATATTTGTGAATAATATGCAATAACCTGCTGTGCTTTGTTCCTGTTTGTGCAAAGTGTCATATTTAAGGATTAAGCCGCCTGTGTATGCGGGCGGATAATATACGCTCCTACCCCCAAAATGCAATGCGAAAACGGTTATATAACTATCTTCTTCTTTGCAACTATCTCGTTTTCAGGTTCATTGCCGTCAAAAAAGCTTTTGATGTTGCCGAGAGTGATTTCCGCAATTCTTTTGAGTGCTTCGTGAGTGAGGAATGCCTGATGGGAGGTAACAAGTACATTCGGCATCATGATGAGTCGTGAAAGAACATCGTCTTTTAAGATGCTTTCGGATAAGTCCTCGTAGAAGAATTCGCTTTCTTCTTCGTAAACGTCAAGACCCGCACCGCCGATTTTTCCGCTTTTGATACCGTTGATGAGAGATTCCGTGTCGATGAGTGCACCTCTTGAAGTGTTGAGAATAAACACTTTTTCTTTCATCATTTTTATCGAATAATCGTTTATCATATGGTAGGTATCGCTTGTGAGAGGGCAGTGAAGCGAAATAACGTCGGCACGTTGAAAAAGTTCTTCAAGCGGCACATATTCAAGGTAGCCTTGTGAGGGGAAGGGGTCGTAGGCGATAACATTCATGCCGATGCCTCTGCATATATCAATGAAAGCCATGCCGATTTTACCCGTGCCGATTGCACCGAGGGTTTTGCCGTGCAAATCAAATCCCACGAAGCCGTTGAGGCTGAAATTGAAATCCCTTGTGCGGATATATGCTTTGTGCGTTTTTCTCACAAGAGTGAGCAGAAGGGCAAGTGTATGCTCTGCAACAGCGTGGGGAGAATATTCGGGCACACGAACAACGGTCATAACATCCTTTGCGGCGTGAAGGTCAACGTTGTTGTAGCCTGCACAGCGCATGGCAATCAGCTCAACACCGTTTTCTTTGAGAACATCAATAGTTTCCTTGCATATATCGTCGTTGACAAAGGCACAGACTGCCCTGACGTTTTTTGCCATGACAGCGGTGCGTGGACTGAGCTTTGATTCAAAATATTCGATTTCAATGCCGTATTCTTCTTTTAAAGTATCAAAATAAATTTTATCATAGGGTTTTGTATCGAAAAAAGCAATTCTTAACATAAAATCATCCTTCTGACATAAAGATATCCTTTCGGGAATAGTTTATCCCCGAAAGGAATGTTTTATTATTTTAATTTGTGAATGAACAAACCGCTTAAGAGCTTGGGTTCAAACCATGTTGATTTGGGGGGCATAATCTGACCTGCATCGGCGATATCCATGAGTTCTTTGAGAGTTGTGGGATACATTGAGAATGCAAGGCACATATCCTCGCTCGCTCTGCGTTCAAGCTCTCCGAGACCTCTGATTCCGCCAACGAAATCAATGCG
>JAZSNQ010000126.1:0-22263 GCA_045536515.1 Acutalibacteraceae bacterium
TATGTTGCTCCGCAAAAGCTGAATTTAGTGAATAGTCAATTATAAATGGGTGTGGGCAGCGCCCACCCATAACTTTTCACTTTTCATTTTTCACTCTTCACTTGAAAAGGGAAACGCCCACCATTAACTTTTCATTTTTCACTTTTCACTAAATATAAAGCCCACCTTTAACTTTTTACCATTCATTTTTCATTATTTATTAATTCATATTTATGATAAAGACATATAAAATAGAACGGAGATGATGATTTGAGAATTCTTGTTTTTTCGGACTCGCACGGTTCAACCTACCGTATGCGTGAGGCAATCACCATGCACACCGAAGCGGATATGATCATTCATCTCGGCGACGGTGAAAGGGATATTGACCTTCTCAAAGAAGAAATCGGAAACAAAAAGGTTGTTCAGGTCTGCGGAAACTGCGATATTTATTCGCTTTTACCTTATAACGAGCTTATTTCCGTTTCGGGAATCAAGATTTTCTGTTCCCACGGACACAATGAATTTGTCAAACACGGCATAACTCATTTTGTTGAAAAGGCAAAATCAACAGGTGCGGCTATTGCATTATACGGTCACACGCATCAAAGTGTTACAGCATATGATGACGGACTGCACATCATGAATCCCGGAAGCATCGCAAAGGGCGAATACGGCGCAATCGACATCACCCCGCAGGGAATCATGCTCCTTCCGATGAAAATATGAATAATCCTCAGCCCGTGTGAATATATATTGTTCAGGACAATATTCAGGCGGTGAGATAAAATGTTTGTATTTTCTGTTAAAACTTCAAAAACAAAAATTGCGGCACTTGTTATTGCGATAATTGCGCTTTCGGCGGCGCTTTTCATGGTTATCGGCAAAGGAAAACAGCCTGCCGCAAACGATTCCGTGATTAATTATAAAGCGGAAACCGCGGCGGAAAGAAGAGCATTCCTTTCGCAGTTCGGATGGAAAATATCCGAGGATCCCGTTGAGGTGAGCGAGGTTATAATCCCCGAAAATTTTGACGACGGCTACACCGAATATGCCGCCATGAACAAAGCGCAGAATCTTGACCTTGAACCCTTCAGGGGTATGCGTGCAAAACGCTGGACATATGCCGTGCTGAATTATCCGGGACTTGAAAACACAAAATCCGTTCAGGCAAACCTGCTGATTTTTGACGGCAGGGTTATCGGCGGCGACATATGCTCTCTCGAGCTCGGCGGCTTCATCAGAGGCTTTGATTTTCCCGTCAATGAACCGCCTGCAACAACCGCACCTCTGCAGAGCGCGGTTATAATTGAAACAACAACACAGGAAACAACAAAAGGAAGCTGAAAATGAAAAACATTGTTTTAATCGGTATGCCCGGTGCGGGCAAAAGCACAATCGGAGTTCTCCTTGCAAAAACCATGCTCATGGATTTCTGCGATACGGATTTGATTATCCAGAAAAAAGAGGGGTCGGCTCTCTGTGAAATCATAAAAGAAAAAGGCACCGGCGAATTCATCAGGATTGAAGATGAAATCATCGGTGCGCAGAAATTTGAAAACTGCGTTATTGCTACGGGAGGCAGTGCCGTTTACGGTGAAAATGCCATGAAAAACCTCAGGGAAAACGGCATTATCGTTTATCTTAAGGTGAATTCCGACGAGCTTGAAAAACGCATCTGCAACATTCACACCCGAGGCATTGCAATGAAGGAAGGAACAACCATTGCGGAGCTTTACGCAGAGCGTGCGCCCCTCTATGAAAAATATGCCGATATCACGGTTGACTGTTCACACAGCACGCCCGAGCAATGCGTCGATAATATCTCAGCTTTGTTAATCCGGAATGCGTAATTATTATTGTAGGGGTCGGCGAATTTAATCAACCGTAGGGCGGGGGCTTGCTCTCGCCGTTTTTATTGCTTCGCAAAAGATGTAACAAATTCTCAGTCCCGGTTTTAATTCTGATATGTAAAAATGGCTTGCAAGGGTATTTAACCGCCTGCAAGCCATTTTGAATTAATGTTTTTGTTCTTCGCTTTTATTCCGTCATTTTTGCAACTTCCTGTATCGGCATAACGATATATTTGAGTGCGCTTTCATTATTAATAAGGTTGTAAATTATATCGGAGATTTCGTCAACCGACTCCTTCATTCCGTTGTCAAACCACAGCTTGAAAACCGAAAGAAGCGCTCCCACATAATAGTGAACGGCGTATCTGCCCTCTTTTGCCGTTGCGGCAATGGGAAAATAGCTGTAGACCCTCTCTTCGAGCATCTTTGTGAGCAGATGGGCAAGACCCGCATCGTAAATTGCTTCTATAACGTCAGCATTCTCCTGGAAAAACCCCGAAACATAACCGATTGCGCCTCTGAAGGTTTCTGCCTTTTCACCGCCCACTTCTTCAAGAAGACTTTTTTCCATGTCAACAAGGTGTTTTATGAGAATTTCATCCTTGCTCTTATAGTTGCGGTAGTAAGCCATTCTTGAAACGCCTGCAAGATTTGTTATATCCGTTATGGAAATACTGTCATAGCTCTTTGTCTGCATAAGACGGAGCAGAGCCGTAACAATGCATTCCTTCGTCAGAGTGTTTATATCGTTCTTTTTCTGCATTACATTTTCCTCGATTTTGTAACATTTTTTGAAATATTTATAAATTGTATTATTTTGTTATTGATTTGTTCATAAACTAATGATAAACTTGCAACTGTTACAAGTGTAACAGTTGATAATATTTTTGTCAAGGGGTATTTATTATTTATGCTGAAATTAAAAAATATCGTTAAGGAGTATGTTGCAGGCGACAGCAAGGTGACGGCGCTCAAAGGTGTCAACATCGAATTCCGCAAGAGCGAATTTGTGTCAATCCTCGGTCATTCGGGCTGCGGCAAAACAACTCTTCTCAACATCATCGGCGGTCTCGACCAGTATACAACCGGTGATTTGATTATCGAAGGTAAATCAACCAAGGATTTCAAAGACGGCGATTGGGACAGCTACCGCAACCACTCCGTCGGTTTTGTTTTCCAGAACTATAACCTCATTCCGCACCAGAGCGTGCTTTCAAACGTTGAGCTTGCGCTGACTCTTTCGGGCGTTTCAAAAACGGAGCGTAAGGCAAAGGCAAAGGCGGCACTCGAAAAGGTAGGTCTCGGCGACCAGCTTTCAAAGAAGCCCAACCAGATGTCGGGCGGTCAGATGCAGAGAGTTGCAATCGCAAGAGCTCTCGTAAACGACCCCGAAATTCTGCTTGCCGACGAACCCACGGGTGCACTTGATACCGAAACAAGCGTTCAGATTATGGACCTTCTCAAGGATATTTCCAAAGAGAAGCTTGTTATCATGGTTACTCATAATCCCGAGCTTGCGGAGGAATATTCAACCAGAATAATCAGGCTCATCGACGGCAATATCGTTGATGACACCAATCCTTATACAACAGAGGATGTTGAACGCAAAGAAAAGACGAGAGCAGAAAAGAAATCGGAGAAAAAAGCAGCAAAGCAGATGCCCAAAAAGCCTTCGATGTCGTTCTTCACGGCTCTTTCACTCTCCCTCAACAACCTTATGACCAAGAAGATGAGAACATTCCTCACTTCTTTTGCGGGAAGCATAGGTATCATAGGCATTGCATTGATTCTTGCTCTTTCAAACGGTTTCCAGGCATATATTGATGCAATTCAGCAGGAAACCCTCACCTCCTATCCCGTGATGATTGAAAAAACCGCCATGGATATGAATGCCATGCTCGGAAGCATGACGGGCACGGTATCGGGCGAAGTCAATCACGGTCTTGACAAGGTTTATTCAAACTCGATGTCATCGAGCATGATGGAATCCTTCACATCGGAAATCCATATTAACAATCTCGGCGAATTCAAGAAGTTTATCGAGAGCGAAGAAAGCTTAATCAAAAATTATTCAAGCAGCATAAAATATTCCTACGGCGGAACTCTCAATATATTCGCTTCCGACACATCGAAGGGCATCAATCAGGTTTTCCCCAGCCCCGTTATTGCCATGATGGAAACAATGATGGGAAGCATCAACATGGGCGGAATACAGATGGATAATTCCGCAATGGCATCCATGCAGACGATGATGAATTCGTGGCAGGAGCTTATTGATAACCGTCAGATGCTCGAGGACCAGTATGAAATCGTCAAGGGCGGCTGGCCGCGGGCATATAACGAGGTTGTTCTTATTATTGATAAGAATAACGAAATCAGCGATATTGCAATCCAGGGTCTCGGTCTTGCTTCAAACGAAGATATGATGGAAGCCTTCATGGCGATGCAAAGCGGCGAAGAATATACCCCCAAGACATATGAAATAGAATATGACGACGTTCTCAATATGACATTCAAACTCGTTCTCGAACCCGATTATTATTCCTATAACGAAGAAACCAAAACATGGGATGATATGCACGGTGACGAACAGTATGTAAACAATCTCATCAGCAACGGTGAAGAAATCAGAATCGTAGGTATCGTAAGACCTGCAGACGATTCGGTTATGGTAACAACGATGGGCGCAATCGGCTACACCTCCGAGCTTACCGAGTATGTTATCAACAAAACAAACAGCAGTGAAATCGTCAAGCAGCAGAAGGCAAATCCCGAAATTGACGTGTTCACGGGAATTCCCTTTGCAAATGCGGAAGTCAACAAGCTCAAGGCAGAGTCGGAAGCCAAAAACAATGCTCCTGCTCCCGCACCTGCAGCTTCGGGCGTATCGCTCGACCCGCAGATTGATTCTTCAATTGATGCGGTTGCAGACAATGCTCCTTCCGCAAGCTCAATGGAATTCACGGGCAATGCTCCCAAGGCAACTCCCACGGCAACCGCTGCGGGTATGCCTGATTTCAGTCAGTTCCCTGCGGTTTCCGAAGAAGAAATCTATGCGGCAATTGACGAAGAATACAGCGGTGAAGAAGCCGAAAAAATGAAGCGCACCGTTGAGCTTATGCTCAAGAGCATGCTTTCTCTTTCCGAAAGAAATGAGCTTATCGGTTATCTTGACGAAATGCTTGCAGGTCAGGAAATCGAGGGCATGGGTCAGATAAACGGCACACAGGCGCTTTCATTCCTCCAGATGATGGATAAGCAGACGAAGCTCAAGATGCTCAACGCAATCATGACGGGTCAAATCGGCGGAGTTGAAGCTCCTCCCTCAAACAACGAAGAAACTCCCGGCGAAGAAGACAAACCCTCAGAGGATAAACCTTCCGAAGATAAGCCTGCGGAAGACAAGAAACCCGAAGAGGTTATTCCCGAACCCGAACCTGAGCCGGAACCCGAGCCTCAGCCTCTCACAACAAGTCTTGAAGAAGCTCTTGCTCTTCTCGGCGTTGCAGACCTTGACAATCCTCAGTCAATCTATATTTATCCCAACGATTTTGAGTCCAAGGATCTGATTTCGTCCGAAATCGACAAATACAATGCCTCGGTTACGGAATCGGGCAATGAAAACAACGAGATTAAGTATACCGACTATATCGGTCTTCTTCTTTCATCGGTAACAACAATCATCAACATCATCTCTTATGTTCTTATCGCATTCGTTGCAATTTCACTTGTTGTTTCATCAATCATGATAGGTATTATCACCTATATTTCCGTTCTCGAAAGAACAAAGGAAATCGGTATTCTCCGTGCAATCGGTGCATCAAAGAGAGATATTTCCCGTGTATTCAATGCGGAAACGCTCATTGTGGGATTTGTTTCGGGTGCAATCGGTATCGGTTCAACGCTGCTGCTGATTATTCCCATCAACGCAATCATCGAACATCTTGCAGGCTTGCCCAACGTTGCACAGCTTCCCGTTAACGGCGCTGTTGCACTTGTTATCATCAGCATGGTGCTCACATTTGTTGCGGGACTTGTTCCCTCAAAAATTGCTTCACGCAAAGACCCCGTTGAAGCCCTCAGAACAGAATAATATTAAAACGGAAACAGCTTGCAGAGGAATTTTACCTTTGCAAGCTGTTTTAATTGCATTGTAGAATTAAAACTGTTTGAGTGAACAGTGAAGAGTTGAGTGTCTGCGAGCACTATATATGTTGCTCGGCAAAAGCTGAAATCAATCCACTCGGGGAAGGCGAATTTTTGCGAAGCAATATAACCCGCCGAAAGCGAATAAAACTTAACCCTTTACGGTGCCGCCCTTCATCTTGATAAGCTCTCTGTAGCTGATAAGCTCAACGCCGTGGTCCTTGAGATACTTATGTGTGTAGGGGTCTTTCATGAGCTGATATTCCCATACTCTGTCCTGCCATCTGCCCGTGATGCCCTTGAGTTCATCGCATTCAACGGAAGGATGGATAAATGTTTCGGTAACACCGTCTTCGGGAATGTCTGTCCAGATTTTGAGAATCGTGTCTCTGTATGTTTCGTAGCTGACCCTCATATCATCATTCCAGTCGGGGAAAAGAAGATAATCGGGAATAACAACGTTGTATTTCTTGCCCCATCTCTTTGAAAGAAGGGTAATTGCCGCATAGAGGAAATAGGGTGTGCCGTTGGGGCAGATTCTCTTGTCGTGCTTTGTGTAAAGACGGTAAGCATAGCCGTATTCGCCGCAGACACGAAGAGTCATCTTTGCAAGGCCGAGTCTGCCTGTGTAGTGACCGTAAAGCGAGCCCATGTGGTTATCTGTGTGAGAGGGCTTCATACCCCACTTGTGAGCAAGGTCAATCTGCGCTCTGATTTCCGCTTCGAGGTCTTCATAGGATGCGTTCTTTTCAACCTGGTCGCTCTCATGCCACATGAAGCCTTCTTCGTCGAGAAGAGTCTTGCCGTTTGTGAGGGGTTTCCAGCGGTATTTGCCCCATTCGCTTGTCATTGTGAGATGAACGCCGATTGCATACTGAGGATGTGCAATTGAAAAGTCAACAGCTTCCTTTGCTGTGGGACAGGGAATCATAACCGTTGCGGATTTGAGCCATCCGCCTTCAAAAAGTTCTGCAACGGCTTCGTTTGCCGCATGGCACATACCGTAGTCGTCTGCGTTTACAATAAGATATTTAGGCATATTTTTTCTCCTTCACGGATTATTTTACATTTTAATCATATCACAAAATCCAAAATAATCAATATATTATCATTGATTTTTTATTTCTTATAATTTATAATCATTAATATAATAGGGGCGGTATATACGGCTGCCCATTATAAAAAGAGGTGCATCATGCTATCACCAAACATAAATTTAACCGGAAAAACCGTTCTTGTGACGGGTGCGGCGGGATTTATCGGTTCAAATCTCGTGCTTGAGCTTATCCGCACGTCAGGAAAAATAAAAATCGTCGGCATAGACAACATGAACGATTATTATGACGTTTCAATCAAGGAATACCGCCTTAAAAAAATTGCGCAAGCGGCAGAAAGCTCCGAAGCGGAATGGATTTTCGTGAAGGGCAGTATTGCAGACAAACCGCTTGTTGATTCTCTTTTTGCGGAGCATAAATTCGATGTTGCCGTTAATCTTGCGGCGCAGGCAGGAGTGCGTTATTCGATAACAAATCCCGATGTCTATATCGAAAGCAATCTCATCGGTTTTTATAATATACTTGAAGCCTGCCGCAACAATCCCGTGGAGCATCTTGTATATGCTTCTTCCTCATCGGTTTACGGTTCAAACAAAAAAATCCCTTACAGCACCGATGACAAGGTTGATAACCCCGTGAGCCTTTATGCGGCAACGAAAAAGAGCAACGAGCTTATGGCTCATGCTTATTCAAAGCTCTATAATATTCCGTCAACGGGACTTCGCTTCTTCACGGTTTACGGACCTGCAGGCAGACCCGACATGGCTTATTTCGGATTCACAAACAAGCTCCGCAACGGCGATAAAATTCAGATTTTCAACTTCGGCAACTGCAAGAGGGATTTCACCTATGTTGACGATATCGTTGAAGGAATAAAGCGTGTTATGCAGTGCGCACCCGAAAAGGCAGACGGAGAAGACGGTCTTCCGCTTCCGCCTTACAGGGTATATAACATCGGCAACAACACTCCCGAAAATCTGCTTGATTTTGTTGATATTCTTCAGCAGGAGCTTATCAGAGCAGGGGTTTTGCCGGAAGACTACGATTTTGAGGCACACAAAGAGCTTGTGCCCATGCAGGCAGGCGATGTGCCGATAACCTATGCGGACACCTCGGCTCTCGAAAGGGATTTCGGTTTCAAGCCGTCAACTCCGCTTCGTGAAGGACTGCGCAGATTTGCAGAATGGTATAAAGAATTTTATCTTTCATAGGGGTCGGCGACCCGACGACCCGTCACACCGTCAGGTGTGTTTTGCAGAATTTTTAAAGTCAGAATAATAGAACGTAAATAAATCAAAGGAGAGATTATTATGATTAAAATTACATTCATGGGTGCGGGAAGCACCGTATTCGCAAGAAACGTTCTCGGTGACTGTATGTGCACACCTGCTCTTCGTGACAGCGTTATCGCTCTTTACGATATCGACGAAGAAAGACTTGAGGACAGCTACATCATCCTCAGTGCAATGAACAAGAACGTCAACGAGGGCAGAGCAAAAATCGAAAAATACTGCGGCGTTGAAAACAGAAAGGATGCACTCCGCGGTGCAACATTTGTTGTTAACGCAATTCAGGTCGGTCTTTATGACCCCTGCACAATCATCGACTTTGAAGTGCCCAAGAAATACGGTCTCCGCCAGACAATCGCCGACACTCTCGGCATCGGCGGTATCATGAGAGGTCTGCGCACAATCCCCGTTCTCAAGGATTTTGCAGACGACATGGAAGAAGTATGCCCCAACGCATGGTTCCTCAACTACACAAACCCCATGTCAATTCTTTCCGGTTATATGCAGAGATACACAAAAATCAAAACAATCGGTCTCTGCCATTCCGTTCAGAGCTGTTCAAGAGATCTTCTCAACAGACTCGGCATGGAAGACAAGCTCGAAGGCAGAAAAGAGCTTATCGCAGGCATCAACCACATGGGCTGGCTTCTTGAAATCGAAGATAAGGACGGCAACGACCTCTATCCCGAAATCCGCAAGAGAGCTGTTGAAATGAACGACAGAGAAAAACACAGCGACATGGTAAGATTTGAATATATCAGAAACTTCGGATATTACTGCACAGAATCCAGCGAACATAACGCAGAATACAACTGCTTCTACATCAAGGACAAATATCCCGAGCTTATCGAAAGATACAACATTCCTCTTGACGAATATCCCCGCCGCTGCGTAAATCAGATTGCAGGCTGGAAGGCTGAAAAGGAAAGAATCCTCGACAACGGTCAGATTACCCATGAGCGTTCGGGCGAATACGCTTCATACATCATGGAAGCAATCGTTACGGGCAATCCCTATAAAATCGGCGGCAACGTTCTCAACACGGGACTTATCGACAACCTTCCCGCAGATGCCTGCGTAGAAGTTCCCTGCCTCATCGACGGCAAGGGCATTCATCCCTGCCATGTAGGCAAGCTTCCCGTTCAGCTTGCAGCAATGAACCAGACAAATATCAACGCACAGCTTCTCACAATCAACGCCGCTGTCACAAAGAAGAAAGAAGACATCTATATGGCGGCTATGCTTGAACCTCACACCGCCGCAGAGCTTTCAATCGACGATATCAAGGCTATGGTTGACGAGCTTATCGAGGCTCACGGCGAATACATGAAGGACTATAAATAATAAGTAAAAATTTGGGGGTGGGCAAAGCTCACCCTCGTTTTTTATTGTTTATTATTCACTTTTCACAAAATACTTCGGGACGGTTTGTTAATTTTGTCAAGTAATAGTCCTTGACAAACTGCGTTTTCTTCTGTATAATGCTGAACTGTTGTGTGCCATACACATCAGGAGGTTAAAATGAAGATTACACGGAAGATTACCGCACTTTTGATTATATCTGCGATATTCGTAAGTGCCTTTTCATTCAGCGCAATGGGTGCCGCATCCGTAAAGGGAAGCGAGGTTGCCGCATACGCCCTTCAGTTTGAGGGATGTGACTATCAGTATTCATGCAAGGGTCCCGATAAATTTGACTGCTCGGGTCTTGTATACTATGTTCTCAAAAATTTCGGTATCACCTTCGGAAACAGCACATCCGAATATAACACCGCCGAAAAAGCAGAGTCATTCGGCACGGTTATCACCGATATGAACGAAGCAAAAGCGGGCGATATCGTTGTGTGGAGCAGTCATGCAGGGATTTATCTCGGCGAAGGCAGCTGCATTGCCGCAATGAACTCCAGAAAAGGCGTTGTTATCAACGAGGTTGAAAAGTTTGTTGACAAGCACGGTGTTAAAAATCCCGACCATATTTTTATAAGACCTTTTGATTATATCGACGAAACCGCAGAGGAAATCACCGAAGAAACCGCACCCGAAACAGAGCAGAACGCAGAAAACAATCCCGCAGAAGAAAAACTCACCTTCCGCGAAAGAATCCGACTCATGTTTGAAAGAATCGGCGAATTTCTCAAGGCACCGTTCATGCCTGTTGTGAACGCGTTTAAAAACTGATAATTACCGGTTTGCGCATCTGTGCAGACCGGTTTTTGATTTGCAAGGCTGCCTTGCTTTACAAAATTTTTTCATTATGATATAATAAAATTTACGGGAGAAAATCTCTGTCTGTATCAATTTATCAAGGAGGTTTGTTATGACACGCAAGCTTTTCTATGAAAATCAATATATAAAAGATTTCACCGCAGCCGTTGTTTCATGCACCGAGGGCAAAAGAGGCTTCGAGGTTATTCTTGACCAAACGGCGTTCTTTCCCGAGGGCGGCGGTCAGCCGGGTGACACGGGCTTTATCGGCAATTCCGAGGTAATCGACACCGTTGAAAAAGGCGGCGAGATAATCCATATCTGCAAAACGGCGGTTGAAACGGGCGAAACCGAATGCAGACTTGACTTTGAAAAGAGATTCACAAATATGCAGCAGCACACGGGTGAGCATATTTTTTCGGGCGTACAGCATTCAGTCTGCGGCTTCGACAATGTCGGCTTCCACATGGGCGAGCATTGCATAACCGTTGATTTCAACGGCGTTATATCCGCAGAGGAGCTTGAAAGAATCGAACGTCTTTCAAACGAGGCGGTGTTTAAGAATATTCCCGTCGAAACGCTCTGTCCGACCGACGAGGAGCTTGAAAATTATTCTTACAGAAGCAAAAAAGAGCTTGAAGGTCAGATTCGTCTGACAAAAATCGGCGATGTGGACCTCTGCGCCTGCTGCGGCACTCATGTTGCATATACGGGCGAAGTGGGTATAATAAAAGCGGTTTCGATGATGAACTATAAGCAGGGCGTGAGAATCACTCTTCAAATCGGCAGGAAGGCTCTTGAGGATTATTGTGAAAAGAACAAGAGCGTGCTCGAAATTTCCAATCTTCTTAAGGCAAAAACCGAGGAAGTTGCCGAAGCCGTTGAAAGGACTCTCGAAAAACTTAAGGATGCCGCGTTTGCATATTCCGCACTTAAAAAGGAGCTTTTTGCGCTCCGGGCAAAGGATGCCGAAGGCGAAAAATTCCTTGCCTTCGATGAGGCGGGAAGTGCCGACGATGCAAGAATTTTCAGCGATATGCTTGCCGAAAAGGTCGGAATTGCCGCCGTATTTTCGGGCGACGACGAAAACGGCTACAAATATGCCGTAACATCAAGAAACACCGATGTGCGCGAAATCGGAAAATCGCTCAATGCGGCACTGTCGGGCAGAGGCGGCGGAAAGCCCGACATGGTTCAGGGTTCCGTTGCGGCAACAAAAGAACAGATAGAAAAATTCTGGGAGAATATATAACGTATAATGAGCAACAAACCGTCAAAACTCAATAATCACGAAAAGATGCTGCTTGACCTTCTGGCAAACGGTCTGTTTGACCTGCGCCGCAAGGTTGACATGAACGCACCCGAAATCAATACGGTGTGGCTTGAAGCATATTTTCAGACGGTGACGCTTGTTGCGTTTTCGGGTACGGATAAAAGCAGCGGAGGCAAAAACATCAACCGTGCACTTGCCGACAATGCGAAAATCGACTATGAGCACACCCGTATTCACGGCATAATGACCGAGGCGGGAATTCCTTATGTCATTCTCAAGGGCTTTGCTTCCGCACTCTATTACCGCGACCCGCTTATGAGGTCGATGGGCGATGTTGATTTTCTCGTTCATCCCGATTTTATCGGTGCGGCACGTGATGCCATGGAAAAAAACGGCTATGAAATATCCGATAAAACCCGTGAAATCCATGATGTTTATATCAAAAACGGCTGCCGCTGTGAGCTTCATTCCGAACCTGCCGGCATTCCGAAAGGCGAAGCGGGCGAAAAGGTGCGTGCATATCTTGCCGATGTGATTGAATGCTCGGAAGAGGTTGAAACCGAGGTCGGTACGGTGAGAGTGCCGTCAGATTTCCACCACGGACTGATAATTCTTCTGCATATGTGCCACCATCTGACGGGCGACGGTCTCGGAATGCGCCATCTCTGCGACTGGGCGGTGTTTATCGCTTCTCTCGGAGAGGAAAAATTCCTTGAGCTTTTTGAAGCACCGCTTAAGGATATCGGTCTTTGGAAAGCGGCTCGGATTATGACGGCAATCGCTTCGGATTATCTCGGTGCACCGAAAATGAAGTGGGCGGAGAATACCGACAGGGCTCTTGCAAAAAGAATTCTGAGGGATGTTTTCAGCGGCGGAAATTTCGGGCAGAAAAGTTCCGACAGAAGCCACGAAAGCCTTTTGATATCCAATAAAAACGAAAAAAACGTTCCGATGATAAAGCAGCTTTTCAAATCCGCAAACTCCATTGTGCGTTCAAACTGGAAGGCGGCGGAGAAATATAAAATTCTGCTTCCGATAGGCTGGATTTTCTTCGGAGGAAGATATCTTATCCGTTCCGTTTTCGGAAAAAGACCCGCCGTGAGAGTCAAAAAAATCGCCAAGGAAGCGGCGCAGAGAAAAGAGCTTTATGCAAAACTTGATATGTTCAAATCATTTTAATCTGAACAGGGGATGCCTCATGAAGAGACATCCCCTTTTTTGTATTGTTATGGCTTGATAAGCATACCCGTTCTGAGCAGAGAGAGGAGTTTTACGTTTTCTTTTTCGCTTCCTCTGTAACCCTTTATACCGTTTGCCTCGGCAATTTTTCTGCGGTAATCAAACGAGCTGTTCTCGCCGATTTTCTTAAGCGCATCAACGATTGAAACCTCGTCATGTGCGCAGGACATAAAATAATTGCCCTCTTTCGGATATGTAATCCACGGGCATTTTCCCCAATGGGTCCAGCCTCTTTTTTCAAGTGCTGTTTCGACCACGCCGTAGTTAAAACCCCTTGCCTCTATCACTTTTTTATTCCCGACATAAACGCCCACATGACCCCTCTTGAACACGAGGATTCCGGGAATTTCGGGCATGGTATCAAAGCTTCCGCTTACGGTGCATTTTTTGAGCATACCGTTAGCCGAAACATCCTGAGAAGCGTTATACTGAGGATTGCTCACGAAGTTTTCACTCCAGAGATAACCCTTGATAAGACCCACGCAGTCATGCACTCTTTCGCCGATTTCCGATTTATATTTTGCCATGCGTTCGGATTTATAGTGGGACGGATACTGCTTCTTTTTTGAGCTGAGCAGACTTTTTGTTGCCGTGTTGCCGAAAGTGCCGTACCAATAGGGGTTACCGAGCTGAGAACGCGCATAATCAACAAGACCGGTATTTGTTTTCAATTATTCTGCTCCTCCTTTCCGCAGGCATCAATGAATCCTTCGCCGATGATATAAGAAACAACCGCCGCACCTGCCATGATAATAGCGGTCACCTGAGTTGTAACGCTGTCGGAAACTCCGAAGGCGAGCATAATGGGGGTTATGAATCCGACAACCGCCGCCCAGAATTTCCTGCTCGTAAGTTTTCTTTTCCAGTTAATATCCATGCTGTCACCTGCTTTCGATTTCTTTGAGTCTGTAATCAAGCGCACCGACTCTTTCTTCAAGCTTTCCCGTGCGTTCAATCACGTTATTATGTTTGTTCACCTTTTTTTCAAGCTGTTCAAGGCGGAAATTTGTCAGCTTTGTGTTAACCGCAATTCCCGCAAATGTGCCGAGTGCCGAACCGCAGAGAGTAATGAGCGAAACAATGACTTCGGGGTTCATTATTCTTCACCGCTTTCTTCCGTATATCTGACTCTGATACCGTAAAGACAGTAGTTGAAAATCGCATCATAAAATTTGTTTTTTAATTCCGAGAAAATAACAACGGCAATCGGAGTTCCGCTGTAATAATCGGAATATTTTGTTTTTCCCATATTGACAAAATAAGGGACGGCAGGTTCTTCTCCGAACATATCATGCAAATCGACCCACACGGGATTTTTGGAAGAAGAAATATTGAGTTCCGCACCGAGAATAACCGAGCCGTCGGGGATGGAAGGATTGCCGTCGGCATCATTCAGAGCAATCAGCGAGAAAGAATCGGGACAAGGGAAATCGGCGAGTGAAGAAAACTTATAATTTAAATTATCAAGAATAACAGTTTTAACCGTTCCGTCACTGCCGACCTTTCTGCCTCTGTAAAAAAGACTGCCGTTTTCATCCGAAAACGAATCAAGGATTTCAAGGTTTTTATGAAGATGACCCGGTACGATTGCCTCATCATCGGAAGCGTCACAGCCGCCTTCACCGATTGAACCGGAAATCATTATACCGCTGAGAACAGCACTTTTTATTATGAATTCGCCGTCTTCATCATATCCTTCAAGCTGAACGGAAAGAGCAGTGCCCACCGTGAGCGCCCTTCCGACGGGAACGGTGATTGTTTCGCTTTTGGGATACGGACCGAATCTGACGGGACCTTTTTCGGTTGAGAATGCAACCACATATGACCTGATTTCTTCCCTTGATGCAAGATTCTCGGGCGGCGTGATAATGAGCCGCGCGGCATTTTTTTCGCCGCATTCGCCGAGCTTTTTGCCGTCGGGAAAGGGATTTGACAAAGTAAAATCAATTCTGAAATTTTCCATTATTTCTCCTTTTCTGTATCGACTGTTTCGTTAATTGCTTCGCACCAAAGCATTGCCTGACAGAGAAAATCGAGCATCATGGAAAGTCTGGTACGAACGGAGCCGTATTCACTTCTGAGAAATTCCGTGTCAGGCTCATCGGGCGAAAAAAGCCTGAAAAGGTCGGAACAGACGGTTCGTGCGTAGTCCACCTGCTGTTTGATTTCAAAAACCGGAATTTCGTTTTTAAGCGGATAATTCATATTATCCACGGAATCACCTCCTGTTAACGAACATTTGTTCGGTTGCAATTAACATAATAGCGATAAAAACCTGATTTGTCAAGGCTTTTTTTGTTGATTTTTAAGTTTGACATTGATGTTGCATTCTGTTAATATACTATCCGGTTTAAAACAGAGTTCAAAAAATAAATGAAAAGGACTTGAAAAAATGGAAACCTTGTTTTGCATTTCAATTGCACTCGGTGCGGGACTTCTGATGTCCAGAGTCGTAAAACCCCTCGGTTTGCCTGCTGTAACAGGATATCTTGTTGCGGGTATTCTCCTCGGTCCCTATTCAGTCGGTGCACTCGGATTTGACGGTATGGGCTTTACTTCTGTTGAGAATGTCAAGGAATATCAGATTATTTCCGATGCGGCACTCGGATTTATTGCTTTTGCAATCGGTAATGAATTCCGTCTGTCACAGCTCAAGCAAATCGGTAAAACCGCAACTTTCATCGGTATTTTCCAGGCTTTTATCGCAACTCTTCTCGTTGATGCCGTACTCATCGGACTTCACTTCATAATTCCCGACAAGCTTCCCCTTTCAATGGCGGTTATTCTCGGTGCAATTGCCGCTGCTACCGCACCTGCCGCAACTCTGATGGTTGTCCGTCAGTATAAAGCAAAGGGTAAACTTACCGACCTGCTTCTTCCCATCGTTGCAATCGATGACGCTGTCGGTCTTATCATTTTTGCAGTTTCGTTCGGTATCGCAAAGGCAATCGAACACGGTCAGTTCAATATCGCATCAATCGTTATTGAGCCTCTCATTGAAATTGCCGCATCACTTCTTCTCGGTTTTGTAATGGGCTTCCTTTTCTCGATTTTCGAGAGATTTTTCAGTTCAAACAGCAAAAGACTCTGCCTTTCCGTCACCTGCGTGCTTTTCACGGTTGCCCTTTCAATGGTCAAGTTTGAAATTGGCGGCATCCATGTAGGATTTTCAACTCTTCTCGTTTGCATGATGCTCGGCACGGTTTTCTGCAATATGTGCGATTTCTCGGCGGAAATCATGGAAAAAACCGACAAGTGGACAGTTCCTCTGTTTGTTCTTTTCTTTGTTATGAGTGGCGCAGAGCTTGAACTGAGCGTTTTCACGGATATTGTTATTGTCGGTATCGGCGTTGCATATATCGTTACCCGTTCGTTCGGTAAATACATCGGCACATATTCAAGCGCAAAGATTATGAAATGCGACGAAAAGACAACCAGGTATCTCGGCATCACCCTTCTTCCGCAGGCAGGTGTTGCACTCGGAATGTCCGTTACCGTTATGGAAATCGGCGAGGTGGGTCAGATAGTACGCAACATCGTTCTTTTCTCCGTTCTCATTTATGAGCTTGTAGGTCCCGTAATGACCAAAATCGCTCTTACAAAGGCAGGCAACATCGAACCCAAGCCTCACGAGAAACACAGAAAGCACCGTGTTGCTCCCCCGAAAATATAAGATTCCGCAGCAGGCAGCAGTTATGTTGCCTGCTGTTTTGATTGACAAACATAATTTTAATAACTATAATAAGTTCATAGTTTATTTTATTGGTAATAAGGAAGTGTAATTATGCTTTATAACATCTGGGGTTTTGTAAGACAAAGCGCAATAAGAATTCACCTTGCAGGCGCAAAAGCAATCTATAAAATCAGCGGCGGCAAGCTTCCGAAATCCCTTTACTGCAAAAGGGCGAATCCCGAAAAAATCGGAACGGATGTAAAAATTATTTCCGAAAACGATTATTCAACCACAATTGCAAAGGTTGACAAAAACGGAAATATCAAAAGCGACGATTTTGTTATCGTTTCAACAACGGATTTCCATTTTGACGTTGACCATGAAATAAACACAAAAGCAGTCAGAAATTTTGTTAATCATATCAAGGCAATCAAGCCCGACCTTGTTGTTCTCACGGGCGACAACATCCTCTCAAAATATCAGCAGATTGATGCAATTCAGTTTGCTCAGATGATGGAAGAAATCGGCATATACTGGACCGCCGTTTTCGGCAATCACGAAACACGCGAGGACAGAGGCTTCTATAAATGGCTTCTTTTCAAGAGCTTCTGTGACTATGACCATTGCCTTTGCAAGTTCGGACCCGATGATATGTTCGGCTACGGCAATTTTACCGTAAATATTCTCGGTGAAGGCGGAAAGCTTCTCAAAACCCTTTTCCACTTTGACTCGGGCAGAGATATTCTCGACAGAGATAAGGAAAAATACGGTCTTCCCGCAGACTTTAACGGCTACGATTTCCTCAAAAAGGAGCAGATTGATTTCTACAAAAAAGAAACCGCAAGACTCAAAAAAGAATATGGCTCGGCGGATTCGTTCATGTATATGCACATTCCTCTGTGCGAATATTCGCACGCATTCAAGGATGACGGCAACGGCAGATATGTTCCCTCGGGCGAATGCGAAATTCTCTATGGAGAACAATATGAAAGCGTCGGCTGTTCAAGCTTCAACAGCGGAATGTTTGATGCAATCCTCGAAACGGGAAGCACTCAGGCTGTTTTTGCAGGTCACGACCATGTCAATGACTGGGCGGCGATTTATAAGGGTGTTCATCTTGTTTACAGTCTTCCCGGCGGTTATGCGGTCTACAACATGGGCGATAAAACAGGCAAACCCGAAAGTGAATGGGTTGAGGGCGTAACAATCACAACTCTCCACTCCGACGGCTCAATCGAGCTTGCTCCCAGATACAACAGAATTTATCTTTAAATCACAAAACCTTTCATATCTGCAGAAACCTTTGTGAAAAGAGGACAGAATAATGATTTTTTATTTCTCCGCAACAGGAAACTCAAAGCATGCCGCCGAGGTTATTGCCGCAAAAACGGGCGACACGGCAGTAGATATTGTCGATGCTCTGAAAAACGGCATTCCCGAAAACAAAACGGACAAAACGGGATTTGTTTTCCCCGTGTATTTCTGGGGCCTGCCCGAAATTGTCAAAAGATTTGCTTCCCTGCCCGAGGTGAAAAAATCGCTCGGAAGCTACAATTTCTGCGTTATCACCTGCGGTGCAAGCACAGGTACGGCGGATAAGATGCTCGAAAAGGCTCTCGGCAGAAAAATGAACTACAGCTTTTCTCTTAAAATGCCCGATAATTACGTTGTGATGTATGACCCGTGCGAAAAAGAAAAGGCAAAAAAATATCTGCGCCATGCCGATAAGGAGCTTGAAACAATCTGCGGTGAAATCGGAAAGAAAGAAAACAAAAAAAGCGGTGCTTCGGGCGGTGAACTCAACAGCTTTATCGTTTCAAAGCTCTATAATCCGTTCAGAAAAACAAAAAAATTCTTTGCCGATGACAAATGCACATCGTGCGGATTCTGCGAAAAAATCTGTCCCGAGGGTGCGATTGTCATTGAAAACGGCAGACCCAAGTGGATAAAAAGCAAATGCCAGCACTGCACGGCTTGCATAAACCGCTGTCCGGCAAAGGCGATTCAGTACGGAAAAAAGACTGCCGACAGAGGCAGATATTCTTACTATAATGTTAAGGGAGAATAAATATTATGATAGTTAAAAATTATTTCGGAACAACCGCAGACGGCAGAGATGTTGACTGCTATACCATTAAAAATATAAAGGAAACCGCCGTTGATATCATCACCTACGGCGCAACAATCAACAGCATTTATGCCGCTGACAAAAACGGTGCTTTTGCTGATGTTCTTGTCGGATTTGACACAATCGAGGGTCACGAAAAATATTCGGATTATCAGGGCATGACCGTCGGCAGATACGCAAACCGCATTGCAGGCGGAAAATTCACCATCGACGGCGTTGAATATAACGTTGAAAAGAATGAAAGAGAAAAAACCTGCCTTCACGGCGGCGCGGAGCTTTCAAAGGCTGTATGGAAGGCAATCATCATTGACGACTGCTCTCTTGAAATGAGCTACACAAGCCCCGACGGCGCAATGGGATTCCCCGGCAAGGTTGATTTCAAGGTAACATTCACCCTTTTTGAGGATAACTCACTTAAGGTTGATTATTTTGCAGTGAGCGATAAGAAAACTGTTATCAACATGACAAACCATGCATATTTCAACCTTGCAGGCAAGGGCGATATTCTCGGTCATGAGCTTATGATTAACGCCGATGCCTATACTCCCGTTGATGAGGACAGCATTCCCACGGGCGAAATCAGACCCGTTGAGGGCACACCCTTTGATTTCAGAGTGTCGAAACCCATCGGCAGAGATATCGGTGCGGATGATGACCAGCTTGTTATCGGCAAGGGCTACGACCACAACTTCTGTCTCAACGAGGGCGACGGTCCTGCGGCTGTTGCATATGACCCCGAAAGCGGCAGAATGCTCGAGGTTTTCACTGACCTTTGCGGCGTTCAGCTTTATACGGGCAACTTCCTTGACGGCACAAATCCCGGCAAGAAGGGCGAAAAGATTATAAAGAATGCAGGCTTCTGCCTTGAAACGCAGTATTATCCCAACACTCCCAATATGCCCGAATTTCCTCAATGCACAATCGACGCAGGCGAAAAATTCACTTCCTGCACCGTTTTCAGGTTTTCGGTTAAATAATCTTAATAATTTGTTAATTTATGCGGCTAAATGTAACAGATTATTTTTGCGTTATTCATAAATTCGTTAAAAAACGGAGTATAATTATACTTGTAAACTAAAATTAATTTAGTTGGAGGGGACAAAATTATGGCAGCAGAAAGAATACTTGTTGTTGACGACGATACCAATATTTGCGAACTTTTAAGACTCTACCTCGAAAAGGAAGGCTACGAAGTGGCTCTTGCCCATAACGGCTCGGATGCCGTTACTGCTTTCCGTGAGCTTTCACCGAGTCTTATGCTTCTTGATATCATGCTTCCCGTGCTTGACGGCTGGCAGGTATGCAGAGAAGTGAGAAAATTCTCCGATAAACCCATTATCATGCTCACCGCCAAGGGCGAAACCTTTGACAAGGTTCTCGGCTTTGAACTCGGTGCTGATGACTATGTTGTCAAACCCTTTGATGCAAAAGAGGTTATGGCAAGAGTGAAGGCGGTTCTTCGCAGAAGCGGCTCTGCTTCCCAGACTGCCGACATCAAGGAAGTGCGTTACGACAAGCTTTCAATAAATCTCACAAACTACGAGCTCCGTGTTGATAACAAAAAGATTGACACACCTCCCAAAGAGCTTGAACTTATCTATCACCTTGCAAGCAATCCCAACAGAGTTTTCACAAGAGATCAGCTTCTTGACGAGGTATGGGGATTTGATTACTACGGTGACTCAAGAACCGTTGACGTTCACGTCAAGCGTCTTCGCGAAAAGCTTGAAGGCGTTTCCGAAAAATGGGAGCTCAAAACAGTATGGAGCGTAGGCTATAAGTTTGAAACAAAGGATTGAGAATGAATGCGCGGTAAAAAATATTCCGGTCTTTTCCGCAAATATTTCATTGTAACCATCTCCATAATTCTTGCAAGCTTCGTCTTTATAGGCGGGGCTTTGCTTCTTTTGGTATCCAAACTTTGGATGGACGACAAAAACGCTCTTCTTGTTGAAAACACGCTGAGCATTGCCCGGAACACAAGCGATGTTCTCGAATCCGACTATATGGGCGAAAGCAGCAGAGGCTCGGTTATCGTTATCTGCAACTCGCTCATGCAGATTTCAAATGCCGTTGACTGCGATATTTTCATCACAAATCTCGGCGGCGAGGTTGTTTACTGCAAAGAAATTCTGCAGTCAAACATGGCTCTTTATACGGGCAACTGCCTTATTCACAATAATTACAAAGTTCCGCATAATATTCTTGATGCGGCTTCAAAGGGTATATATAAATCAACCGGAGACCTCGGAGGCTCACTGAGCGATATCCATTTCATCGTTGCCGCACCCGTTGAGGTTGACGGAGTTATTGCAGGCTATGTTTTCTCAACCCAGCCGATTGTGGGCGGTCTGACCCCTTATATCGCAGGCATTTTCAGAATGTTCTTCCTTGCGGCTCTTTTTGCACTTGCACTCACATTCATCATCGTTTATCTTGTTTCGCGCCGTCTTGCAAAACCCCTGCAGCAGATGTCTGCGGCGGCAAAGCAATACGCAACGGGCGATTTCTCAACCCGTGTTGCCATAAAACGCGGAAGAATCCGTCTTTTCGGTCATGACGAGGTTGACGAGCTTGTTCTTGCATTCAACACCATGGCGCAGGCACTTGCAACGCTCGAAATGTCGCGCAGAAGCTTCGTTGCAAATGTTTCGCATGAGCTGAAAACTCCCATGACAACCATCGGCGGTTTTATTGACGGCATTCTTGACGGAACAATAAGCGAGGACAAGGAAAAGCAGTATCTTGAGATAGTTTCAAACGAAGTGAAACGTCTTGCAAGACTTGTTACGGGAATGCTCAACATGAGCAAAATCGAAGCGGGCGAGCTTGACCTCAAGCCGCAGAAATTTGATATTTCCGAAATGCTGTTCATGACGCTCCTGAGCTTTGAACAGGTTATCGAAAACAAACATATTGAAATCCGCGGTCTGGACACAATGAATCCCAATCATATTATCGCCGATAAGGATATGATAAATCAGGTTGTTTATAATCTTGTTGACAATGCCGTTAAGTTCACGCCCGACTCGGGATATATCGAGGTCAGTTCAAAGGCTGACTCCGAAAAAATCATCCTGAAAATCAAAAACAGCGGCAAGGGTATACCCGGCGAGGAAATTGAAAAAATATTTGAGAGATTCTATAAGGTCGATAAGTCGAGAAGCTATGATATCAAGGGCGCAGGCATGGGTCTTTATATTATCAAAACCATTGTTGAGCTTCACGGCGGCAATATTTCCGCAAGAAGCGAATACGGCGAATATGCGGAGTTTATTGTTCAGCTTCCGCTGAATTAATGAAAAGTAAAAAGTTAAGGGTGGGCGTTTCCCTTTTCAAGTGAAGAGTGAAAAATGAAAAGTGAAAAGTTAATGGTGGGCGCTGCCCACACCCGATTATATGTTTATTAACTATTCACTCAAA
>JAZSNQ010000243.1:0-13216 GCA_045536515.1 Acutalibacteraceae bacterium
AATAAAAATTCATTTTTTGACAAGATATATTTTATACATTTTTTATCAAATATGCAACTGTTTTTTGATATTTTTCAAACTTTTGGTAAACTGAACAAAATTACAAAAATCAGCGTAAAAAACGGTGCAATACTCACAAAATTTTTGTGAATAAATTGTGCTTATCGCACATGAAAAGATGAATTGAAATCTTGATTTCATGAATTGTTGCCCTGCAACATTAAGGATAGGCTTCGCCTATGACCGATTGTATTTCGAACAATGCACATAGTGCAAATCATGGAGCAAAGCGAGAAATCATGACAAAGTCAATTCATGTCGAGAGGCAAATCATCAATGTTATTTATGATACTTTCCGCCGCTTGAAATCATGAAAGAACGGTAAATCTGTTCAAGAAGCATAACTCTTGCAAGCTGATGGGGAAAAGTCATGGGGCTCATGGAAAGGCGAAATTTTGCCCTGCTTTTGACTGCGGGAGAAAGACCGTGAGAGCCGCCAATGATAAAACAAAGCGAACCGAAGCCGGAAACCGCACATTTTTCTATTTCTTTTGAAAGTCCCTCGGATGATAATTCCCTGCCCTCGATGCAAAGAGCAAAAGCCGCTTCATTTGCGGATATTTTTGACAGAATCCTGTCACTTTCATCGTTGAGAGCAGCTTCAATCTGTGCGTCGTTGGGATTTTCTGGGAGTCTTGCGGGAGTGAGCTCGGTTATTTTCAGTTTACAGAATGCACCGAGCCTTTTTTCGTATTCGGCACAAGCCATGCGGAGATAATCTTCTTTGAGCTTTCCCACACATATTATGTTTATATTAATCATTGCGACCTCCTGATTTGCATATTTTTACAACGGGAGTGATTATATGAAAATGCTTAAGGACAGACTTGTTGTTTTGTTTTTCTGTTTATTTACGGTTGTCTGCTGTGTTTTCGGAGTGCAGCTTTCACGCAGGATTACCGATACCGCGGTCACGGTTACGCAGACGGAAGCGACAACCGAAAATTATATAAAATGGGTTGATTTTTCCGTTCCCTACAACGCTTTGCGCGATGCGATGGAGCTTGATATTTCCACCTACGGTACTGAAAGACATCTGTCGTGGATTGATACGCTCTCTTATCTTGCCTGCAAAAACGGCGGAAAATGGGATGGTTACAAAGGAACACAGCTCGATAAGCTTGTTGAAGCTCTCGGCAATGATATGATGCCCGATGACCTTATGAAAACAAACAAGTATTACCGATTCCACAAGGAAGCTTTTTCGGCGGTTCTTTCGGGAATTTTAGGAGAATACACCAAAGCCGCACCCGACGGAAACGGGGGAGTGAAGGTGGTGGAGGGGTATGGTCTGAAAGCGTATTCGCCGATTGCCGAGGGGTTCGGATACAGCCACTATGACGATTTCGGGGTTTCGCGTTCATACGGCTATAAACGCCGTCATCTGGGCAATGACCTGATGGGTTCAATCGGCACTCCGATAATTGCGGTGGAGGGCGGAACGGTTGAAGCAATCGGATGGAATCGTTACGGAGGCTGGAGAATTGCCGTGCGGAGCTTTGACGGCAAGCGTTCGTATTACTATGCCCATCTGAGAAGAAACAGACCCTATGCCGAGGGTCTTGAAATCGGTTCGAGGGTAAAGGCGGGGCAGGTTATCGGATATCTCGGAATGACGGGATATTCAACCGAGGAAAACATAAACGGCATGACCGTTCCGCACCTGCATTTCGGTATGCAGCTTGTTTTTAACGAGGTACAGAAAGAAGGTACAAATCAGATATGGCTTGATATGTATGCGCTTGTTGAACTGCTCAACAAAAACAAATCGAGTGTTGTTAAAGATCCCGAAAGCGGTGAATATAAAAGAGTTTATGATGTTTTTGACGAATCATATCCCGAGGATATGCGGCACATCACAACGGTGGGTATCACAGAGCAATGACGGGATTTCTGTCGCCCGCAACGGTCAGCAAATAGTCGATGCTTTCTTTTGCTCCTGACATTGTAAGTGCGGCATGAGTTGTTTCAAAAGCAAGAGACGGGATATTGTTTTCTTTGCTTAAATGCCCGAGGACAAGGCGGGTTGTGCCCGATTCGACAAGCTTTACGGCTGTTTTTGCACAGTTTTCATTGGAAAGATGTCCGTGGTCAGAGAGAATTCTCTGTTTGAGAAAATAGGGGTAAGGTCCGTTCTGGAGCATACCGACATCATGGTTGGATTCAAGCAGAACAAGGTCGCAGCCGTAAATCGCATCCATAACGGAATTGTTGATGCATCCTATATCCGTTGCGACGGCGATGCGTTTATTATCGGGTGTCACAACGCTGTAACCCGTGCTTTCTTTGGTGTCGTGGGGTGTGCGGAAGGGTCTTATGTGCATTCCGCAAACTTCAATTCCGTTATAAGGAACAACATCCGCACATACCTTTTCGGTGAGAACGCCGAGATCCTCCATGCCCGAAAGAGTACCTTCCGATGCATAAACCTTAATGCCGTGACGCTGTGCAAAAACTCTTACACCGTTTATGTGGTCCCAATGCTCATGGGTGATGAAAATTGCACCGATAGAAGAGGGGTCAACTCCGATTCCGCAAAGTGCCTCGGCTGTTCTTTTTGCACTGATTCCCACATCTATGAGAATGCCTCCGTGAGAAGAACCTATGTATGTGCAGTTGCCGCTGCTTGATGAATATAAAGAACAAAATCTTGCCATATAAAACTCCAAAAGAAACCGCCATAATCCCATCAAGGCTTACGGCGGTTATATTATATACATTATATATTCCGTAAAATCAACCTGCGTTGGTGAGCGCATCGGGTTCGGGACAGAAAGTTCTTTTGATATCTGCGCCGAGACCTCTGAATTTCTCAACAACATCTTCGTATCCTCTGTCAATATGCAGGATATCTTCAACCTCTGTTGTTCCGCTTGCGGCGAGACCTGCAATGAGCATTGCCGCACCTGCACGAAGGTCGTCTGCTTTTACGGGTGCACCCTTGAGCTGTTCAACGCCCTGAACAACTGCAAGCTGACCGTCAGCTTTGATGTTTGCACCCATGCGGTTGAGCTGTTCCGCATAGCGGAAACGGTTTGACCAGATGCCTTCGGAAATAATGCTTGTTCCGTCCGCAAGAGCGAGAAGCACCGCCATCTGGGGCTGCATATCGGTGGGAAAACCGGGGTGGGGCATGGTTTTGATGTTGCATTTGCCGGGACGGGTATCAAGAGCCACTCTGACTGCATCGTCAAATTCTTCAACCGTCGCACCCGATTCGATAAGCTTCTTTGAAATTGATTCGAGATGCTTGGGAATTACGTTTTTGATAAGAACATCGCCCTTTGTTGCGGCAGCGGCAACCATATATGTGCCTGCTTCAATCTGGTCGGGGATGATGGAATATGTGCAGCCGTGGAGTCTGTCAACGCCTCTTACCTTGATAACGTCTGTGCCTGCGCCTCTGATATCCGCACCCATTGAGTTGAGGAAGTTTGCAAGGTCAACAATATGAGGTTCTTTTGCCGCGTTTTCAATAACGGTGAGACCTTCTGATTTAACCGCTGCAAGAAGAATATTGACTGTTGCACCGACAGAAGCCATATCAAGATAAATCGGACTGCCGATGAGTTTGTCTGCTTTTGCGTCAACGATTGCATTGTCTTCGACGGAAACTGTTGCCCCGAGAAGCTCAAAGCCCTTGATATGCTGGTCAATGGGTCTCGCTCCGAGGTAGCATCCTCCGGGCATTGCCACCTTTGCTCTGCCGTATCTGCCCAGAAGTGTGCCGATGAAATAATAGGAAGCACGCAGATGCTTTGTCATATCATGTGAGATAACGTAAGAATTAACAAAACGTGAATCTATTTCAACGGTGTTTTTATTGATAAGCTTAACGCCTGCTCCGATGTGTGAAAGTATTTTCATCATATAGTTGACATCGCTGATAGAGCAGGGAAGATTTTCAATAACACAAACATCCTGAGAAAGGATTGATGCGGCGAGAATGGGAAGCGCAGCATTTTTTGCACCGCTTATCTCAACCTCACCGTGAAGAGGAGTACCGCCGTTGATTATAAATTTCTCCAAGGAAATTTCCCTCTTTTCATAGTTAATAATTTATATAAAATAAGTAAAATCACTAAAAACCCAAAGTATTATATCATCTTATTTCTGTTTTGAAAAGACCTAAATTAAAAAAAGATGTAATTTTTTTGTGGTTTTTTTGTAATAATTGTAATTTTCGTGTAATTTTGTGCGGATACGAAACAGGTTGCATATATAGTATACCGTCAGAATTGTTACATATATGCTGTAAATAATTTGAGTTATTGAAGATAAAATAACCAAAAACAAGAGCTGCGGATTGTTGAAACTGACCATTGATTTTTGACGGAGCGTGTTTTCGTCTTTTTAACCGAATATCGTCGGGGTATGATTAAAAATATGATTGTGATTTGTGAAATTGAACAAAGCGAACATCTGTTTTTTGTGCCAAATACCAAAAAAACACATTGGCGTTTCAGAGTGTCAATAATTTTTTTGACATATACAAAATTGCATAAATTTGTTAATTTTCAATAAAAACAAGCATAAATTCACAAAAAATTCAAAAAAACATTTAAAAAAAGTGAAGTTTTCTATTGCAAAAAGGGTGTTTGTTGTGTAAAATGTAGATGTCCCGATGGTCATTTTGTATAAATTCACAAGAAGTTAAAACAAATCGAATTGTGGGGTAATAATTATGTCTAACAGAATTTTCCAGGGTCTTGTACATCAGATGAGAGATGCGGTAGGAAGAACCCTGGGCGTAATCGATGAAACAGGTACTATTATCGCTTGCAGCGAACTGAGCAAAATCGGCGAGGTTATTTCAACTGCAAACGACATTTTTGCGGACAACGAGCTTCATTATATCAACGGATATACTTTCTGCAATTTCGGCGCACATATTCAGACCGAATATGCTGTTTTTGTTGAAGGCACCGATGAGCTTGCGGGCAGATTTGCGGCTGTCTGCTGCGTTTCGCTTGAAAATCTCAAGCAGTATTATGAAGAAAAATTTGACAGGGGCAATTTCATCAAGAATGTTATTCTCGATAACATACTTCCCGGCGATATTTACATCAAATCAAGAGAGCTTCGTTTTGCGACGGAATCAACAAGGGTTGTTCTCCTTATAAGAATCACCGACCATAACGATGCATCCGTATTTGATGCGGTACAAAATCTTTTCCCTGACAAGAGCAAGGATTTTGTTATCAATATCAACGAGCACGACATCGCCATTGTCAAGGAAGTGCGCAGCAACATCGAAACAAAAGATCTCGAAAAGCTTGCACGCTCAATTTCGGATTCACTTTCCACCGAGCTTTATACTCATGTTCTTGTGGGTATCGGTACAACGGTTGAAGGAATCAAGGAGCTTGCACGTTCGTTCAAGGAAGCACAGATTGCCCTTGAAGTCGGCAAGGTTTTTGACACCGAAAAAACAATTGTCAGCTATGAAAATCTCGGCATTGCCCGTCTTATTTATCAGCTGCCCACAACTCTCTGCGATATGTTCCTCAGAGAGGTGTTCAAGAGAGGCTCAATAGAAAGCCTTGACCACGAAACTCTGTTTACAATTCAGCGTTTCTTTGAGAATAATCTCAATGTTTCCGAAACATCAAGAAAGCTGTTTGTTCACAGAAATACTCTTGTTTACAGACTCGAGAAGATTAAGAAGCTTACGGGTCTTGACCTTCGTGAGTTTGACGATGCAATCGTATTCAAAGTTGCACTCATGGTTAAGAAATATCTCGATGCAAAGCCCGTTAAGTATTAATCGACAAATTAATTAAGGATTTGATACAGTGATTGAATTTAAGAACGTATCCAAAAAGTATGACGGCGCAAACGTTCATGCTCTTAAGGATATTAACTTGACTATAGATAAAGGCGAGTTCGTCTTTGTTGTCGGTTCCTCGGGAGCCGGTAAAAGCACCTTCCTCAAGCTTATGATGAGGGAGGATGTTCCTTCAACGGGAACAATTGTTGTTGACGATACAGACCTCACCAAAATAAAGAAAAGGGATATCCCGAAATTCCGCCGCAGACTCGGAATTGTTTTTCAGGATTTCCGTCTTATTCCCAATATGACCGTTTTTGATAACGTTGCGTTTGCAATGCGAGTTATCGGAACAAAAGAAAAGAAAATACGCAGAAGAGTTCCTTATGTTCTCAGCCTTATGGGTCTTAACGACAAGGCAAGAAACTATCCCAAGGAGCTTTCGGGCGGTGAGCAGCAGAGAGTTGCGCTTGCAAGAGCGCTTGCAAACAACGCCGAAATCATTATTGCGGACGAGCCCACGGGTAATGTTGACCCGCAGATGAGCTACGAAATCGTTGATTTGCTCATGCGTCTTAATGAAGCGGGAACAACCGTTATCATGGTTACTCATGAACACAGCCTTGTACGCTGCTTCGACAAACGTGTTATTATTCTTGATAAGGGAAGCGTTGTTTCCGACGGCGGAGCGATTATCCGTGAGGCGGCAACGGCTCATATCAATCCCATAAGCGAGATGTCAAACGAATATGTTGTTCCTCCCGAGGAGGATTACTCAGCCTACACAGGTATTTCCGAAGCGGACGAAGCTCCGCAGGAGAATCCCGTTGAGCAGGCAGAGGAAGAATTCATGATTGCGGGAGGCGACGAATAATGGGAAAAACCGGTTATCTTATCAAAGAAGGCTTCCGTAACCTCAGGGTCAACAAGCTCATGTCGGTTGCTTCCGTAACGGTGCTTTTCAGTTGCCTGATGCTCATAGGCATTGCGTTTATGCTTCTTGTAAACATCGAATCGTTTATCGGCGGCATCGAAGCGGAAAACGTTATCATGGTTTATGCCGATATAGACGCAACGGAGGTTGACTATATTTCACTCGGTAACAGACTTGATGATATTTCCAATATTGCTTCAATCGAAAAGGTTGAAAAAGAAGAAGCCTATGAGGATATTCTTGCAGAACTTGATGAAGGTCTCAGAACTTATCTGACTTCAATCGACGAAAACCCCCTTCCAGATGCTTACAGAGTAACGGTTGCGGACATGTCGGGATTTGAAGATGTTGTTTCGGAAATCAAAACTCTTACAGGTATTGAAAGAGTTTATGAAAACAGCGCACTTGCAAGACAGCTTCAGGGAATCAGAGATTCCGTAACATACATAAGCATTGGTATGATTGCTCTCCTGCTTGTGGTTTCACTCTTTATTATTTCAAATACCATTAAAGTCACGATGTTCAGCCGCCGACTTGAAATCAGCATCATGAAGAGCGTCGGCGCAACAAATTCATTTATCCGTCTGCCCTTTATGGTTGAAGGCATCATAATCGGTATAATAGCGGGTATTCTTGCAACCGGGGCGGTATGGGGTGTTTATGAATTCGCCCTCGGCTCGTTCACATCCATGCTTTCGGGCTTCGGAAGCGTTGCAAAAATCGAATTCCTTGACTATGCGCTTTATCTTGTTGCGGCATTTGTCGGCATCGGCATTTTCACGGGCATTTTCGGCAGTGCAACATCAATAAGAAAATATCTTAAGGAAAGGAAGTTTGTTGAACTTGAAGAATAATGGAAAAACCATAACAAGAAAAATTCTTTGCCTTATTATGGCTTTTGTCTGTGTATTCTCGGTTGCGGCTCCTTACTCGGCACCTGTTGCTTCGGCACAGGAAAGTCTTGAGGATTTGAGAAATCAGATTGACGAAATCGAAAAGGATATTGTTGAAGATAACAAAGCTCTGGCGGAAGTTGAAAAAGATATCAAAAACAACGAAAAGAAGCTTGACAATCTCAATGACCAGCTCGATAAAATTTCACAGCAGGTTGACCTGCTTAAAGAAAGCATCAATATAATTAACGACGATATTGACGATTTGCAGGGCGATATCAACGTTACCTCAAACGATATAAAAGAAATAAATTCGCAGATTGCGAAAATAGAACAGCAAATTGCCGAAACCGAAGCTCTCATGGACAGCACGAGACAGATTCTTCTCGGCAGAATCCGTGAAAACTATATGTCGGGTGAAGCAACTTCCGTTGAGCTTCTTTTCTCAAGCACCGACCTTGCAACATTCTTTGCAAGGCAGGAACTTGTTAAAAGAGTTTCGGAAAACGATGCAAAGCTTATCACTGAGCTTACCGAAAAAATCAACGAGCTTGCAGACCTTCAGAAGGAGCTTGAAACCACCAAAACAGCTCTTGAAGGCAAGAAGGCTGAGCTTGATTCTCAGATGGACACGCTTAACACAAGGCAGAATGAGCTTGAAAGCAATAAGAAGTCCCAGCAGAAGAAGCAGGAAGAAGCGGCTCAGAAATACAGTGAGGTTGAAAATCTCATTGAGGATCTCGACAAGGACAGCGCGGCTTACAAAAAGGCAATCAAGCAGAAGGAAGCCGAGCGAGAAGCTCTCGAAGCCGAAATCGACAGAATCATTCAGCAGGAAGGCTCCACAGAGGGCGATACTCCCGATGAGGAATACGAAAACGACGGTACACTCGGTTGGCCTCTTAAAGAAAGAAACACAATCACCGCAGGTTATCCCACATATCCCAGCGGCGGCAGACATTGGGGTATTGACCTTTGCCTTTGCACCTCAAGCGGAAGCACGAGAGATTCCAACGGCAACAGCCTTTCCTACGGCAAGCCCTACTATGCATCCCAGGGCGGTGAAGTTATCATTGCAGACTGGCACAAGAGCTTCGGTAACTATGTTGTTGTTGACCACGGTGACGGTAAGCAGACTCTTTATGCGCATTCAAAATCGCTGAATGTCAAGAAAGGCGATATCGTCAAGAAGGGTCAGCAGCTCGGTCTCATGGGTGATACGGGTAATGTTACCGGTCCTCACCTTCATTTTGAAGTAAGAATCAAAAAAGCAGACGGCAGCGTCAGCAGAGAAAATCCGCTTAACTATGTTTCCAAGCCGTCATATTACGTAAAGACTGTTGTATAAAATAATTACCGACCGAGTTTTAAATTCGGTCGGCAGTCTTTATAAAGGATGATTTATATGAATAAAAAAGTTTCACTCGGTATATGTATCTCGCTTGTCATCATTGCAATTACTGCATCCTTTGCGGTAACCATGGTAATATCTTCGCGTATTTATGACGGCATTGTCAGCGGTCTTTCGCAGCGTGCGATCAATTTCAAATCTGTTGAGGAAATCGATCAGATTGTTTTTGATAATTTCTACGGTAATGTTGACGGCAGCAATTCTTTGAGTGAATCGCTTGCAGAGGGTTATATCAACGGTCTGGGTGACAGAAACAGCCGTTATCTCAACTCCGAAGAGTTTGCGGAATACACAACGAAGCTTGAAGGCGGTGTAACGGGAATAGGCGTTGAAACGTCGTTTGACTATCGTACGGGCGACTTTGTAATCACCCATGTTTATGCCGAATCACCGGCAGAAAAAGCGGGTCTCAAGGAGCTTGATGTTATAACAGCAATTGCAGACATACCCGTTGACAGAATGAACTATTCTTCACTCCGCGAAAATCTTTACGGCAGCCGTCTTACAGCTGTTAAGGTTGAGTACGAAAGAGACGGAGAGACCAAGGTTGTTGAACCCATGCTCGGATTCAAGATTCCGAGTGTCAGCGGACACACAGAAAGCAATGTCGGATATATAAAAATCAGAGGTTTCTATAAAAATACCGCTTCGGAATTCAAGGCGGAAGCTGAAAGACTTATTGAGCAAGGAGCGGAGAGCTTTATTCTTGACGTCAGAGGTACTTCCGAAGGCACCGTTGAATATGCGGCGCAGGTTATCGACGTTATCGTTCCTGCAATTCAGGGCAATATAGCCGTTCTCAAGGACGAAAACGGTAATATATATAAAAACATGATTTATACCGCAGAAAACAGCAGCATAATAATGCCTTATATCGTTCTTATCAACGAGCAGACAAGCGGTCCTGCAGAGCTTTTTGCGTGTGACCTTCGTGACATAAGCCAGGCGCAGCTTGTCGGAAAGAAAACCGCAGGTGTAGGCACAATTCAGGAGAAATTTCCTCTTGATAACGGCGGTGCGGCACTTCTTACCGTTGCACTTGTTGAACCCAAAAACGGTGCAGATGCCGTTTATCACGAAAAAGGAGTTGAACCAACAATAGAGGTCAGTCTTTTAACAGGCAGCGAAATCGATGTTGATTTGCTCACCAAGGAACAGGATAACCAGTTTATGACTGCGTTTGATATGCTGTCGGCTTAAAGTTTTCTTCGGAGTTCAACCGCTTTGCCTAAAACATAAACGGGCAGAGCATCACATTCCGCTTTTGTGAAAACAAGCGGTTCATAAGATGTATTTTCAGACACAAGCATTATGCTTGTGTCTTTTTTTATTATCTTGCGCAAAAAAACATTTCCGTTACCGACGGCAAAAACCCCTGTTTCGCCGTTTTCAACCCCGGATGAACGACTCACCACAACGGTGTCATCGGGCAATATGACGGGCGACATCGAGCTGTCCGAAACGCTCAGTGCATAGTGCTCACTTGAACTGAGTTTTGCACAAAGTGCCGCAGCGGATATCTGTCCGAAAACGGGTATTTTGTTTTCGTCGCCGTGCATTTTTTCTCCGAGAAGTGTATCAACAGTAACTCCGAAAACCTTTGAAAGCAGTTGAAGACTGCTTCTGTCGGGGACTGTGCGCCCCTTTTCCCACTGGCTCACCGCTGTCTGATGTACATTGCAAAGATGCGCGAGTTCCTGCTGTGAAATGCCTTTTTCTTTTCTCAATTCCCTTATGATACTCATAATAATCTCTCCATAGCGTTATGTGATAATATTAGCATAACTATTAAAAATGTCAAGAAAAATTTCAGATACAGGAAATTTATGCTTGACAAACGAACAAATGTTCACTATAATTAATAGCAGAACTATTATTCAGGAGGAGAAATGGAGAGCAACAATATATTCGCCGCCGCAGATTTGAATTATCCCAACGAAGAAGAAATGAGGTCTGCGCAGCTTGCCTGCTGCGGAAGGGTGTGCAAAAGATGCGAAACCCCTGCAGCTTATGCATGGAGAAAAAGAGAAGTTGATATGGCTGTTCTTCTTGAAAAGGCGATAGAAAACGAACTTACACCGAACGAAAAAGATATCGTGAAGAACAGATGGTATAATTCAATGTCCTTTTCTGAGATTGCAAGAAACAGAGGAATAACCCCTGCGGCTGTAAAGTCCACCGCAGACAGAGCGTTGAACAAGCTTGAGAGGGTGCTGCAATATGTGATTTTTTATCAGCGGGATGTTGTTAACGAAACTATCGTTCCTGCGGTTGCCGGGCAGGCGGCTGTTATTGCTGCTGCAAGAAATTTGAATCCCGACGGAATTTGCAGGCGACTGTATGCGCTGAGAGTTGCCAACGGTTATTCTTTGAGGTCTTTGAGTGCGGCAACGGGAATTTCACGAAAAAGACTTTCTGAAATTGAGGCGGGCGATTTGCCTGAAATTGAAGAAGTAATTTATTTCAGCGGATTTTTTGCGGTTACCGCTGATTATATTCTGAAAGGAGAAAACGATGTCTGAAATAACTTTGAGAGAACTCGGAGAGGAATATGAATTTGCCTCAATAATTTTGAAAGAAAGAATTTCGGCGAAAAGAGCTGAACTGAATGCGCTGAAAGACAGCGTTTGTTCCAATGAGGCGTATTTGCTTAAAAGCGAGCTTAAAATTCTTTATGCCGAACAAAGAGAAGCGAGAGAAACTGCAGAATACCTGAAAACATATTATGAACCGCATGAAGGCAAAAGAGAAATTTTCAGTTATGATTAAAAATTGCGGTTAAAATCAAAAATTCTATTGACAAAAGATGTTTCTTTTTATATAATAACTCCTGCGCCTTGGTTCGGCGCATATGGACATTTAGCTCAGCTGGTAGAGCATTCGCTTGACGTGCGAAGGGTCAGCGGTTCGAGTCCGTTAATGTCCACCACAATGGAGAAATCCGAACTTAATGCCAATCGGCAATGGGTTCGGATTTTTTTATTTTATCCGGTTTCTTGATGTGTTTGACTTGTTTTGGGGATATATGGTATAATATGATGAAATTTTGAGAAAAAGGAGTGGTATGAATTGATAAGCTTTGAAAGAGCCGAAGAAATTGCGGAAGCATATTATGACGATGTATACCGCTTTTGTTTTTCGAGAATTCAGAATGAAGAAGAGGCTTCGGAAGTTACGCAGGATGTTTTTCTGCTTTTTCAGGAAAAATGCGATGAACTTAATGATGACAAAATCAGAGCGTGGCTTTATTCTGTGGCAAACAACAAATTAAAAGAAAAATCAAGAGAGATAGCCGAACGCGAAAAAAGACTGATTTTCGGAATTACATCCGGTCTGAAATCCGAAGATGAGCTGACATATGAAATGGAATACGAAGAGAATATAACCGATGAGGAAATAGATGAGAAAAAATCGGAAATTATTTCTTCGCTCAGCGAAAAAGAGCTTGAACTTTTTATGCTCTTTTATTCGAAGCATATGAAATATTCCCGACTTGCCGAAACTCTGGGTGTTTCCGAAGCTTCGTTAAGAACAAGAGTGAGCAGGCTGAATGCCAAAATAAAAGCGAAGGTTTACCGCAGTTTTATGGTGGTTTTGCTTGTTTTTATGAAGATTTAAAAATTTTTTCGAATTTTTTAAAATTTTTTTGTAACAAAACGGTTTTTTCGTCATATATATATGAAGGAGGTAAAAACGTTTTGTGAATCATAATAAAACAGGAGGTGAAAAATCCATGAGAAACGAGAATACAGAAAGCCTCAGGGACAAGCTCAGAGCGATTATTATTCTCGAATCGTCAAAGCCTTATGAGGAAATGGATGGCGTCCTTGTGAAGGAATGCGTTGATTATCTCATGGAACTCGAAGGAATAGGAAAATTATCAAAAGAAGAAATTAAAAACAGAGTTAAAAATATACCATTCAAAGAAAAAACTGAAAAGATCACCAACATAAGGAAAAAGATAAAAGCGAAGAGAATTGCCGTTATCGCTGCGGTGCTTGCTCTGTTGCTTATGCTTTTCGGAATTGCAACACTTGCCTCCGAGGATACGCACGGAGTATTGTTACGAACGCTGCGTGAGGAATTCTTTGAGCTTATTTCCGACGGTCCGTTCAAAGCGGGTAATGATGAGGTTTTGCTGAAAGCGG
>JAZSNQ010000185.1:0-5077 GCA_045536515.1 Acutalibacteraceae bacterium
ATGTTGCCTGTTTTTTTGCCGTCTAATATAAGCGTGGCGTATAGATAAAAAATTAGTTTGTATAGTTTCTTATGAGAACAACAAATAAAATACAACCTTAATCGACTGCTTTGATATAGTTTTTATGATAGTTAAGTATCAAAGAAACAGCACAAAAATAATACAGAAATTAGGTGAGTATTAAGTACTGTTATAAATAGGCGATAGGGAAAGGAAAGAATAATATGAGTATAACCACAGCAATCGATTTGGGCATGGATTGGGTCTTGCTTGAAGGCAACAATGAAATTCCCGAAAATAACGAAGAAGTTGAGCTTGTAGGAGATGCCCTTGTAAAATCGCTTAAGAGGTTGGCAAGGGTTAATATCAAGTATATCGCTGACATATCAGGTGAAACCCCCGATGAGGTTATAAAACTTCTCAAGGGAAGTATCTACCAGAATCCTGATACCTGGAACGGAAACGCATATGAAGGTTGGGAAACTGCAGATGAATATCTTTCAGGCAATCTTCTCGAGAAAAAGAAGCGTGCATATATTGCAAATGTTCGGCACAGTCATCGTTTCAACGACAATCTCGATGCTCTCAACAAGCTTATTCCCGAATCAAGAGTACATTTCGATGAAGTAAAACTCGAACCCGGAATGTCATTCATTGAACCCGAAATCATCGACAAATTCCTTGACTATCTCCTCGGAGAGACTCCCGTTATTCATAATATACCGGTCTTCAATGAACGTTTTAACACAATACGTGATATTAACGGAAAATCAGAAATTCCCAGAGCAAGAAAGAACCTCTACAAGAATACCGTTAAGAATACCGCGACATATGGCTCAAAAGACAAGCATGCCGTTGAAATCATCGAAGACCTTCTTAACAACAGAGATTCAATTGTTTATAACAAAAGGAACCCTTATTCAAGTTCAAGTAAAAGGGAAATCAATAAGGCGGCAACAGCAGTTGCAAACGAACACAGAAAACGCATTGTTGAAATGTTTGAAGAATGGGTTCGCAAGACACCTAAAATCAGAGCAACCGTTGAAAATGCTTACACAAACAAATACGGTTGTGTTCGTAAGCGGATTTTTAAGGGCGATTTTATTGATAAACAGTGGGGAGATGTAACTCTTTACGATTATCAGTGCAATGCAATCGCACGCATTATCCTTACAAGAAACGGTTTGATAGGTTTACCTGTAGGAAGCGGTAAAACCTTTGTTATTGCCATTTCCGCTGCAGAAATCCTCAGAATGAATCTCGCAAAGAAAATCATGATTACTGTTCCTAACGGAACCTTTACACAGTTCAGGGAATCCGTTGAGAGGGTTGTTCCCGATGCGGAGATTTACTTTTTCGACAGAAAGAACTTCACTCCAAAAAACAAGAAATCAACTCTTGAGTTTATCCGTGACAGTGAAAGCGGTATCTTTGTTTTGCCTTTCAGTTCTTTTGACGGTATTCCCGTTTCAAAAACATACTATCGCGAAGAAGTAGTCAAACAGCTTTCTAATGTTAAGCAGGCAATAATCTTCAGCAAGTATAATACTGCTGCACTCAGGCACAAGGAAAGTGAGCTCAAGAAGAAACTTCGCGATCTTGACGGTGAGCTTGACGATGTCAACACGGTATATTTCGATGAACTCGGCCTCAACATGCTCTATATCGACGAATTCCACTCTTATAAGAATATAGACATCGATTCTTCAAGCTATGCTCTCGGTATTAACAAAAAAGGTTCCCCAAAATGTAACAGAGCTCTTGATAAAATGCGCATTATTCAGCGCGATAACGGCGGCAGAGGTGTCGTAGGTTCTACCGGCACGCCCATCACCAACTCCGTTACGGATATTTTTTACAACATGAAAGCACTTCAGAACGGCGAACTTGTCGTAAATGGTATTTCATCATTTGACTCTTTCGTTAATGAATTCTTTCAGAAAAGTACGGATTTCGAAATTGATGTTGATACAACAGGCTACCGTCTGGCAACGAGATATTCAAAGTTTAAAAACCTCGGCAATCTCATTTCAATGTTTTCATCCATGATGGAATATCACAATCCCGATAAGGTTGACGGTGTTCCTGAATTTAACGGTTACATTGATGTTGTTGTTCCCAAAACAGCGGAATTCGAGGCGTTTCTTGAAGAAATTTCATCTCGCTGCGAAAGAGTCAGAAATCATAATGTTACCCGTAAGATTGATAATATGCTTAAGATAACCATTGACGGCAGATTGGCGGCACTTGACCTTCGCCTTGTTGACTCCGACGCAAAGTTCACAAAGGAATCCAAGGTTTATTACTGTGCATGCAAGGTTACCGAAATATATAAGAAAACAAAGGCTGAGAAAAGCACCCAGCTTATATTCTGTGACACTTCTACTCCTAAAGACGAGTTCAACATCTATGATGAAACCAAGCGTATTCTTGTTGAGCTTGGTGTTGATGAAAGTGAAATCGCTTACATTCATGATGCTGACAGTGACAGGAAGAAAGAGAAACTGCTCACGAAGGTTCGCAACGGAGAAATCCGTGTTCTTATCGGCTCAACAATGAAACTTGGTACAGGCATTAATGCTCAGGACAAGCTCATTGCAATCCATCATCTCGACATTCCTTGGAGACCTGCCGATATGACTCAGAGAGAGGGTAGAATCCTTCGTCCCGGAAATGAAAACAAGGAAGTTTTCATTTACCGTTATATCACAGAAGGCAGCTTTGATGCCTATTCATATCAGCTTCTTGAAACAAAGGCAAAGATCATCGCCAAGATTATGAGTGGTGACAGCGATGTTGATTCCGAAACCGAGCTTATCGACGACACTGTTCTCTCTTACGCCGAAATCAAGTCTCTTGCAATCGGAGATCCTGATATCAAAGCTCGCTTCGAAGCTGCCAATGAGCTGGCAAGGTTTAAAGCGCTTCGTTCAAAGAGCGAAGAAAAGAAGATTTCAACACTTAAAGAACTTGATGAGCTTCCCAAGATTATCAGCAGACAGTATGACCTTATCTTTGATTGCCACAAGGATGTCAACTATGCACGCGAACATCCCGTTGACCTTGGCAAGAACGAGCGCAGAATGATTAATCGGATTGTCTTTGATGCTGTGCGCACCAAAGGAATCGTTTCAAAGGAAGCTTGCATTGTTAAAGACTGTTGCGGTTTCAGGATTATATATCCCAAGTTCATCAATCCGAAACAGCCCTATATATATGTTGAACGCAACGGAAGATACAAAGTTGAAATCGGTGATTCCGAAAGAGGTGTTATGATGCGTATCGAAAACGTAATCAACAGCTTGCCCGACAAGCTCGAAAATTATCGAAAGAGCAAAGATGCTCTTATTCAACGTAAAGAGGCACTTGAAAAAGAACTCGGAAACATCAATTATTATTCCGAAGAAATAGAATTCTATTATGAACTCGTTAAAGACTATGACAGAAGGTTAGGTGTTAAATAATGAAAACAGATGTTGTTGCTATTGAAAACATTCCTTCAATGAATGTTGAAGAAGCCGTAAATACCATTTCAGATGCATACAGCTCGATAATTGAGAAAAGCATGGCTGTAAACGCTATCTTTCCCTTTATGCTCTGGGGTCCTCCCGGTGTCGGTAAATCACAGCTCGTTCGTCAGGTAGCAAAGGTTATTGAAAACGGAACAGGCAAGAGAGTCATCATCACCGATGTCAGACTTCTTCTCTTTAACCCTATCGACCTCAGAGGTATTCCTACCGCAAACGAAGATAAAACGCTTGCGGTATGGCTCAAGCCCAAAATTTTCCAGATGGATGAAAGCGACGATGTCATAAACATCCTTTTCCTTGATGAGCTTTCAGCTTGTTCCGCTTCGGTTCAGGCTGCGGCATATCAGATCACCCTTGACCGTGTTATCGGTGAACATAAACTTGCTGACAACTGCATTGTTATTGCCGCAGGAAACAGAGTAACCGATAAATCTGTTGCTTTCAAAATGCCCAAGGCTCTTGCAAACCGTCTCACCCATATTGAGATTGAATCGGGTTTTGAAAGCTGGAAGAAGTGGGCAAAGAAGAATCATATTCACTACAAAGTTGTTGACTTTCTCAATGCACGCCGTGAGTATCTTATGAAGTTTGATCCTCTGAACGATGATCTTGCATATCCCACTCCCCGTTCATGGGAAAATGTCAGCAATGTTCTTGATGTTTTCAATGGCGATATAGATGAAGCATACACCATTATTTCGGGAAGTATCGGCTCTGCCGCAGCTCTTGATTTCAAAATGTGGTGTACCGTTTACAACAGACTTCCCGAAGTTGAAGATATCTTTAATGGTAAGAAGCCTGAAACGCCCAAAAGTGTAGATGTTCACTTTGCTCTCATCTCAACAATGGTTGCATATGCCCGTGAGCATAGAAATGATGTTGAACTTATCGGCAATGCAATTGATTATTCTCAGCTTCTTCCTCCCGATTTCAGCGTTTCATTTATGAAAGAATTGCTCAATCTTGAACCCGGATATAGCAAAAAGCTCATTAGTCTTCCTGCGTATCGCAGGTGGATGGATAAGAGAGGAGTGCTTCTCAATGGCATTGACTGATATTCAGACCCGCAATTATACAAAAAGGCTTCTTCAGGCAAGGATGAATATCATCTCTGAAAATCCTTTCTACGGTTCTCTTCTGATGAATGCAACCCTCTCGCTTGACGAGGAATGTCCTTCAGCTTATACAGACTCCGAACGCATCTGCTTCGGAACAAAGTTCCTGGACAACCTCTCAAGAAGAGAAGTTGAATTCATTATGCTTCACGAGATACTTCATATCGCTCTCAATCATTGCAAACGAGGTGCAGGCAGAAATGACTTTCTTTTCAATCTTGCTTGTGACATCGTTGTTAACTCAACTATTCTCGAAAGCTATAACGAAGATATATCAAGAATTACACTCGCAAAATATGGCGAGTCTCTTCATACCGTTCCCGATGGCAGAGAAGGCAGGTTCTTCTCTGCCGAAGAGGTGTACGAAATGCTTCTGGACAAGAATGACAGCGATGATTCGTCGGATGAAAATTTATTTACCGATGACCACTC
>JAZSNQ010000086.1:0-3746 GCA_045536515.1 Acutalibacteraceae bacterium
CTGCAATAACGGGATTTATGTTCATGGAATATGCCATCGTCATGCAGATAACGCCGATTGTTGCGGCAGAACCGAAGGATGTTCCCATAAGGAACGAAACACCGCAGCAGAGCAGAAATGTCATCAGCACAAAAATGTTGGGGTTGATGAGCCTGACTGCCGATGAGATGATGAACGGAATTGTTCCGCTTGCACGCCATGAAGCGGTCAGCATTCCTACGATGAGAAAAACAATCAAAACATTTTTTGATGTTTTCATTCCGTCATAAATCATTTTTAATATTGACTTGAAGGTGTGTTTTTTGATTAATGCATAAGCAGAGAAGATGACCAACCCTGCTCCGAGCGCATAAAGCACGGATGCATCAAATATAACGCAGATTAATAAAACGGCACAAAACAGCGCCAAAGTAAGAATTTCCATAAAACACGACCGTATATCTTTTGGTGAATTTGAAGTAATAGCAGTTCTATGCCTCCCTATGACGAGGGAGGTGGATTTTGCGAAGCAAAAGACGGAGGGAGAGGCGAAGCACCGAAACGCCGCCGGTGGCGGAAGAAGTGAGGTGCTGAGGTGAAGAAACAGGGAGAATTGCCGACGCTCCAAGGAAGGTAAGTCGACCATGTTTCTGAGGTCAAACAACATCCAGCTTAACCGTTTTACGCAAAATCATCTCTCCTTCAGTCCTACGGACAGCTTCCTCATCAGAGGAAGCCCATGGAGAAAGCAACCGTTTAAAATAAAATCGGTGCGGAATAATTCCACACCGATTATATATCATGTTATTGTTTTTTTCAAGAGCGATATTACCAGTCAAGCGAGAGGTAATACGGTCCGCCTTTTCTGTTTTCAAAGCCTGCACTTGAAGAAGCGATATATCTCACCTTTCGTTCTTTGTCGTTATAGGCGCAAATCAGAAAATCATACCGTGTGTCATAGTCCGAATCAGTGTTACTCATGTCCCAGTTCTCTATGTCAAATTCGTATTTTGTTTCACTGTAGTTCAGGTCATCTTTGCATCTGTCGGGTTTAACACTGATATCGCCTGTATAATCGAAAAACACTTTGCCGTAACCTTCATAATAAATCATAGTCCAATCACCTTTTTGAACAATGTTGTAACCGCTGTTGTTTGTATATGATTCTATGAAATATGAAGTTTCCCGTTCATCATCAAACCAATAAGGAATTTCGGTTAATGCGTTTTCAAGTATAAAATTATCGGGTAAATTCTTTTTAAAAACCGCATAGTCTCCGTCATTCAGAATCCATTCTGCAAAGATATCATAAGTGTTGTAACCGCCATCCCAGTTGGGTGTATACTCGTAAAAATATTTTATTGAGTCGGGATAATCGTTCTTCGTTTCGTTCGGTATTTTTCTGGGAAAGATTTTATATACATCGCCAAGAGTATCCCATCTTTCATCCTCTGATATCAAAGCATTGTCAAGTTTCAGATAATTATCGGGGTCTGTTGTCTGAGAATAAAACGGCGTGACGGTGCACCAAAGCAGAAAAATTGTTATAACAAGCATAATGATGCTTCCTATAGCAGAAATAATGAGTATCGCCCAAGATGAGGCATTTGTTTTTCGATTGAACCGTTTGCCTGTGTTTTTGAAAATGACGGCTATCAGAAGCAGTGCAATCACAATCCATCCGAGATAGAAAAAGGAGAGTGTGATATTTATCGGGTCTTCCGAAAACTTTAAATATTGAACATCAAAAATTCCGATACAGCATTCAACAATGAACCACACAGCATGAGCAAGCAAGGTAGAGGAAAAAAGTATGGTAGCGATTTTCAATACCTTTTCTTTTGCGGTCAGTTTTATATCCTCGCTCGGAACTTCCTTTTTCTCAACCGTTTCGGAAAGTGAATTACATATTTTTTCGATTGTCACATCTTCATCAAACGAAATACCTTTGAGCTTTTCAACTATTTCCGTTTCGTGGGCGATATTGCTCTCGGTCTGTTCAATGAATTTCTCAATAATATCTTTTGCGGTTGAATTATCGTCAACCATGCTTTTTATGTCTGCAATCGAAAATCCCGCTTTGCGAAGAAGCGCAACATTTTTCAGCCGTTCAACATCGCTTTCAGAAAAATCGATGCTCTTTCTTCCGCTGTAGGATTCCTCGATATTCGGCACGGCAAGTCCTTCATCTATATATAGCCTCACGGCTCTGTCGGTCAGTCCCGTTTTTTCGGTTACTTCCTTCATTTTCATCAAAACCGACCTCCTTTCGGGATTATCTTAATATTTTACCCAGGGTAAATGTCAAGAAAAATGTGAAAATTTTTATGTTTTCTGCTTTTGCGAAGCAATTATAATCGGTCACAGGCACAGCCTATCCTTAACTTTTCACTCTTCACTATTCATTATTCACTTAAAATGCGTCGCAGATCATTAATTCCGAATTACGCATTTCAAATTTCCAATTGATTATACACCAATTTTGCATGCCGTTTCAACATCTTCCGTATAAATCTGCATTTTCCGACCCAATATGTATATAGTTACTAAAAATTATTGGAAAAAATTTATATATTTTCTTACAAAAGATATGGAAATTTGTTTTTCTATCTGTTATAATTTGTAATGGTTAATTCCGTAATTGCGTGATTGACCGTATTAAATATGTTTATTATTTTATATGGAGGTAGATTCCAATGGCTTACAAGTATGTTTATTTGTTCTCCGAAGGCGATGCTACAATGCGTAACACCCTCGGCGGCAAAGGCGCAAACCTTGCAGAAATGACAAAGATCGGTCTTCCCGTTCCTCAGGGCTTCACAATTTCAACTGAAGCTTGCACAAAGTACTATGAAGACGGCAAGAAGATCAACGATGAAATCCAGGCTCAGATCATGGAATACATCGTTAAGATGGAAGAAATCACAGGCAAAAAGTTCGGCGATAAGGAAAATCCCCTTCTCGTTTCCGTTCGTTCAGGTGCCCGTGCATCAATGCCCGGCATGATGGACACAATCCTTAACCTCGGTCTCAATGAAGAAGTTGTTGAAGCAATTTCAGCAAAGAGCGGCAATCCCCGTTGGGCTTGGGACTGCTACAGAAGATTCATTCAGATGTATTCCGACGTTGTTATGGAAGTTGGTAAGAAATACTTTGAAGAACTCATCGACGAGATGAAGGAAGCAAAGGGCGTTACTCAGGACGTTGATCTTACTGCTGAAGACCTCAAGACTCTTGCAGGTCAGTTCAAGGCTGAATATAAGAACAAGATCGGTTCAGATTTCCCCACCGATCCCAAAGAACAGCTCATGGGCGCTGTTGAGGCTGTTTTCCGTTCATGGGACAACCCCCGTGCTAACGTTTACCGCCGTGACAACGATATTCCCTATTCATGGGGTACAGCTGTTAACGTTCAGATGATGGCTTTCGGTAACATGGGTGACAACTGCGGTACAGGCGTTGCATTCACACGTGACCCCGCAACAGGCGAAAAGGGTCTTATGGGTGAATTCCTCACAAACGCACAGGGTGAAGACGTTGTTGCAGGCGTTCGTACTCCCATGCCCATCGCTGAAATGGCTGAAAAGTTCCCCGAAGCTTTCAAGCAGTTCAACGAAGTTTGCGCTATCCTTGAAGATCACTACAGAGATATGCAGGATATGGAATTTACTGTTGAAGACGGTAAGCTCTATATGCTCCAGACAAGAAACGGTAAGAGAACAGCTAAGGCTGCTCTTAAGATCGCTTGTGACCTCGTTGACGAAGGC
>JAZSNQ010000226.1:0-5428 GCA_045536515.1 Acutalibacteraceae bacterium
GGTCAACAACACACACGTTTTCAATTCCGATTGCCTTTGCAAGCTTTTCAAGGCTTACTGCGTTTGCAGGCTCGCCCTTGATATTCTTACCTGTTGTGGGATTCTGCTGATGACCTGTCATGCCTGTGATTGAGTTGTCAAGAATAATAACAACCGAGTTTGTGGCATTGTAAGCGATGTTGATAAGACCTGTCACACCCGAATGGATGAATGTGGAGTCACCGATAACGGCAACGCTCTTTTTGGCATTGTCGGGATTTGCAAGGTTTCTGCCGTGAAGACCTGAAACCGATGCGCCCATGCAAAGAACAGTGTCCATCATTCCGAGAGGGGGAGTAACGCCGAGAGTGTAGCAGCCGATATCGCCGCTTACGGTGACGTTGAGCTGCTTGAGAGCATAGAAAAGACCTCTGTGGGGACAGCCTGCACAAAGCACGGGAGGTCTGGGAACGATGTTTACATCGGACTTGAGACTGTCATTTTCTTTGCCGAGAATAACCTTTGCAATCATGCTCTGTGAATATTCACCCTGGAGAGTGAAAGCGTCCTTGCCGATAACGTCAATTCCGTTCTTTCGGCAATGTGTTTCGATATAATCGTCAAGTTCTTCAAGAACATATACCGTTTCGCATTCAGCAGCAAACTTCTTTATCATGTCAACGGGAAGGGGATATACGCAGCCGAGCTTGAGATATGATGCGTTTTCGCCGAGAGCCTCTTTTGCATACTGATAGCAGATACCTGAGGTGATAACGCCGATTTTCTTGCTGTTGTATTCGATTGTGTTAAGACCCTCTGCACCTTCTTCGCAGTATGCAGTCTGGTCAAGAATACGCTGTTCGACAACAACGTGCTTAACCTTTGCGTTTGCGGGAACCATAACGTATTTCTGAGGATTCTTTGTGTATTCCTTAAGACCGTTGTCAACTCTCTCGGAAAGCTTTGCGGTGCTTCTGGAGTGAGCAACTCTTGTTGTAAGTCTGAGAATAACGGGGGTATCGAATTTTTCCGAAAGGTCGAATGCTCGCTTTGCGTATTCAAGGCATTCTGCGGAATCCGAGGGCTCAAGCATCATTGTCTTTGAACCCATGGCATAGTGTCTTGAATCCTGCTCGTTCTGTGAAGAGTGCATTCCGGGGTCATCTGCAACAAGTATAACCATACCTGCATTGACACCTGTGTATGATGCTGTGAAAAGGGGGTCTGCAGCAACGTTAAGACCAACGTGCTTCATTGCACAGAATGAACGTGCGCCTGCAACGGATGCACCGAATGCAACTTCGGCGGCAACCTTTTCGTTTGGTGCCCATTCGGAGAATATTTCATCATATTTTGCAGCAAATTCCGTAACTTCGGTACTGGGAGTTCCGGGATAGCTTGATACAACACGGCAGCCGGCTTCGTAAAGACCTCTTGCCACCGCTTCGTTTCCTAAAAGAAGTTTCAAGGGATTTCCTCCTAAGTCAAATAAAATCAAATCAACATATTATAGTATATTTCTATATAAATTACAAGATTTATTTGTCAAGCTTCATTTCAACCTGAGTTGCAACAAGGCTTTCTCCGCAGTAAATCTTGCGAAGCTTGGGTTTTTCAATCTTACCCGTGGGATTTCTGGGAACCTCTGCGAAAATAATCTTATGAGGTCTCTTGTAGCGGGGGAGATCACGGCAGAAGTCATTGATATCTTCTTCATCTGCTGTACAGCCTTCTTTTATTTCGATGATTGCGGCTGCAATTTCACCGAGTCTTGCGTCGGGAAGACCGATAACCGCAACGTCTTTTATCGCATCGTGCTTGCGGAGGAAATCTTCAATCTGAACGGGATAGAGATTTTCGCCGCCGGAAATGATAACGTCCTTTTTACGGTCGACAAGATAAATAAAACCGTCTTCATCTTCCTGAGCCATGTCGCCCGTGAAGAGCCAGTCGCCGTGAAGAACATCGTTTGTTGCTTTTTCGTCCTTGTAGTAGCAAAGCATAACGCCGTCACCTTTGACAGCAAGCTCACCGACTTCGCCTTTTGCAACGGTTTCCCCGTTTTCGTCAACAATTTTGGTTTCCCAGCCGAAGCCTGCCTTACCGATTGCACCAACCTTGTGAACATTCTCAACACCGAGATGAACACAGCCGGGTCCGATTGATTCGCTCAGACCGTAGTTGGTATCGTATTTGTGGTGGGGGAATATCTTGAGCCATCTCTTGATAAGACTGGGCGGAACGGGCTGTGCACCGATGTGCATGAGTCTCCACTGCGAAAGGTTGTAGTGGTCAAGCTCGATATCTCCTCTTTCAATTGCATCAAGGATATCCTGAGCCCAGGGCACAAGAAGCCATACGATTGAACAGTTTTCCTCGGAAACAGCCTTGATAATCCATTCGGGTTTTGCGCCTTTGAGAAGAACGGCTTTACCGCCTGAAAGAAGGCTTCCGAACCAGTGCATTTTTGCGCCTGTATGGTAAAGCGGAGGAATGCAGAGGAAAACGTCGTCTTTGGTCTGTGAGTGGTGATTCTGCTCAACTCTGCATGAGTGAACAAGTGCCTTGTGTGCATGAAGAATAGCCTTGGGAAAACCTGTTGTGCCCGATGAGAAATAAACAGCAGCTTCGTCTTCATCGGAAAGCTCGATTTCGGGATTTCTTGATGTGCAGTATGTAACAAGCTTGTTATAGCTTTCTGCGAATGTGGGGCAGTCTTCACCGAGATAGAGTTTGAGGTGGACATCGGGAATTCTGTCGCAAATCTGTTCCATTCTGCCCGTGAATTCCGGTCCGAAAACAATTGCATCGCTGTCCGAAAGCTTGAGACAGTATTTGATTTCATCTGCGGTGTAGCGGTAGTTGAGGGGCACGGCAAGTGCTCCTGTTTTGAGTATACCGAAATAAATGGGGAGATATTCGATGCAGTTCATAAGAAGAATTGCAACTCTGTCACCTTTTTTGACACCTCTTGAAAGAAGGAAGTTTGCAAAGCGGTTTGCTCTTTTATTGAAATCTTCCCATGTGATTTCGCTTCTGCCTGTTGACTTTGCACCCTGTTCGATAAGAGAATATTCACGCCATGTAACACGGCTTTTTTCCTGAACCTCAGGGTTGATTTCAACAAGGCTTATGTCGTCTTTGTAAAGAACGGCATTTTTTTCGAGAAATTCTGTGATTGGCATTTTTATCATTCCTTAAAATATTTATTAAACACAATTCAGAGTGGCGGAGTAAAACTTCCGTCACTCTGTAAAATTATTTTACGGCAGTAACATGGACATCGCCATTATAAAAGAATTCGGTTTCTTTTTCGTTTGTCGGTTTTGTGACTGCACTTACCGCAAAGCAGAGCGCAAGGGAAACAAGCATTGCTGCACAAGCGAAAACAGGGCCTTTTCCCGAAAGCCATACAACGTTTTTGTTTGCTGTGATGTATGTTGCGAGCTTTGCAACAGCGGGAATAACCGCAACAGCAAATCCTCCGATTATCCCTGCCCATGCACCCTTGGTGTTCATCTTTTTCCAATAGAGGGAAATAACATAAGGTGCAAGGAACGAACCGGAGATGATTCCCCACGAATAACTCATCATGTCAAGGATGGGAGTGTTGCTGTTCGCTATAAAATACGAACATACTACAAATATAACACATAACACCTTAATAATCAATGATGATTTTTTATTGCTTAAATCTTTTTTGAAATGTTTGACAAAGTCTATTGTGAGGGTTGAACTTGCGGTGAGTGTTACGGAGCAAAGTGTTGATACCGAAGCGGCAATAAGAAGAACAAGAACAACACCGAGAAGCACCGACGGAAGATTTGATTCCTTGAACATATAAGGAACAATGTAATCCTGGGCAATGTAATTCGGGTCTGTCGGGTCGTTGAGCTGAGAGAATGTGAAATATCTGTAACAAAGTGAACCTATAAAGTATCCTCCGCCTGCAACAAGAAATGCAAAGAAAGTTGAGATTGTAATACCTTTTTTTGCTTGGCTGTCGTCTTTGATACCAAAGAATTTTGTTACCATCTGTGGAAGACCCCATGTTCCGAAGCTTGTCATAAGAACCGTTGCCATAAGTGAAATCCATTGGGAAATATTGAGTTTAGGCAAACCGTTTGTCGCAGAAGGCTGCGTTCCGAGCGAGTGTGTATATTCGGCAAAACCTTCAAATCCGCCAACTTTATCACATCGTACAACACAAACAATCAGTAGTGCGATGCCGAACATCATAACTATTCCTTGCATAAAATCGGCTCTTGCCTGAACAAGATATCCGCCGAAAACAAGAAGCAAAGCTGCAACAACTGCAATAATAATCATGCAGATTTCAACATCAATCCCGAGAAGAACCTCCGCAACGGAAGCGAGACCTTTATAGACAGATGCGGAATAAGGGATAAGAAAAACAAATATTATAATGCAAGCAAAAAGACGCATTGTTTCGCTTGAGTAGCGTTTTTCAAGATATTGCGGCATAGTTTTGAGTTTGAGACGATATGAAACATCTCTTGTTCTGCGGGCGAGAACCTTCCAAGCAAGCCATGAACCGAAAACGGCGTTTCCGAGACCTGCAAGTATACCCCAAAGACCATAAGCTTTACCTGTGCCTCCGGCATATCCTACAAACATAACCGCAGAGAAATAAGCTGTGCCGTATGAAAGTGCGGAGAGCCATGCTCCGGCGTTTCTTCCGCCAACCGTAAGGTCGGCAATGCTTTTTGCTTTCTTTCCCTGAGTAATACCGATTGTAACCATGAGAACAATGTAAATGCCGATTGTTACCCAGATAATTGTCGAATTCATATACTTCACTCCTTTTAACCGATACAGCTTTAAAGCTTTTAATCGCTAAAGTGACTACATGATACATCATAAAATCCGGCTTGTCAATAGAAAAACAAAAAAATTCAGCAAAAATAAAATTCTTTGTTTTTTTTCAAAAAATTGCTTGACATTTCACTTTTCTGTGTTATAATAGCATTCGTTGAGTCATGAAACCTCAACTGAAACAGAATATCCGGGTGTGGCGCAGTTGGGAGCGCGCTTGACTGGGGGTCAAGAGGCCGTGAGTTCAAGTCTCGCCACTCGGACCAAAGGACGAAAATCCGAACTATCTCTTTAAAATAGGAGATGCGTTCGGGTTTTTTTCTTTTATACAGTCTTATAGAATAGGAAAACGGGGATGATGATTCATCCCCGCCAACTGATAATTTATTTATTATGCAGTTCTTTTTCCTTTTCGGATTTCCACTTTTCAAAGGACCCTCTGCCTTCTTCTGTGTTGTAGAATTTTTCGATTTCCGGGAGAAGAACTCTTGCCAGAGCTTCTATTGCGTTCTCCGGAATTCCTGTTCCGAAATCTTTTTCATGTTTTGTGTTTTCCATGCGAAGTATTCGCTTTTCTCCTTTCACCAAAGGAGATTTTAAAATTATGAAAAAC
>JAZSNQ010000142.1:0-6613 GCA_045536515.1 Acutalibacteraceae bacterium
TGTCAGACTTTCATTTGTTCCCGAGGACAGACTCGGAATGGGTCTTGTGGGCAACATGGATATTGTTGACAACATCATGCTCAGAAGCTACAAAAAAGGAAAATCCGTTTTTCTCGAAAGAAAACAGCCCAAGGACCTTGCGAATAAAATCATTGAAGACCTCGGAGTTGTTACACCCGGTGCAAACACACCCATACGCCGTCTTTCGGGCGGTAACGTTCAGAAGGTGCTTGTGGGCAGAGAAATCGCTTCATCCCCCACCGTACTCATGGCAGCTTATCCCGTAAGAGGTCTTGATATCAACTCATCATATCTTATCTATAACCTTCTCAATGAGCAAAAGGAAAAAGGTGTTGCTGTTATTTTTGTTGGCGAAGACCTTGATGTGTTGCTTGAGCTTTGCGACAGAATCATGGTTATTTCCTCGGGTGAAATCTCGGGAGTTCTTGATGCAAGAACAGCAACCAAAGAAGAAATCGGTCTTCTTATGACAAAACACGGCGGAGGTGATAAATAATGGCAAACATTCAGAAAAAAACACATGAGCCTCTTTTTCATATTGCAAAAAGAGATTCTATTCCCACTTTAAAAGCCTGGCTTATCAGAGCCGCCGCCATTGTTATCGCACTCATCGTCTGCGGTCTGTTAACGATGCTTCTCACGGGAGAAAATCCCATCAATGTTTATGCATCTATGATTGAAGGTGCAATCGGTACAGAGCGCAGAGTATGGCGTCTGCTTCAGGACCTTGCAATTCTGCTCTGCATTTCACTTGCCGTTACTCCCGCATTCAAAATGAAATTCTGGAACATCGGTGCGGAAGGTCAGGTGCTTATCGGAGGTCTCGCTGCCGCCGCCTGCTCAATGTTCCTCACGGATTCACTTCCCACCGCTGTTCTTATTCCCGTTATGTTCATCGCTTCCGTCCTTGCAGGCGCAATATGGGCAGTAATCCCTGCTTTCTTTAAAGCGCATTGGAATACCAACGAAACACTTTTCACTCTGATGATGAACTACATCGCAATTCAGCTTGTTTCTTATTATTGCTTTGTCTATTCCGTACCCAAAGGCTCCGGAAAAATTCCCCTTCTCCCCAAAGCGAGCTGGCTTCCCACTATCGGTAATAACGATTATATTCTGAACATCATTATAGTTGCGGTTATCACCTTCGGTATGTATATTTATCTCAAATATAACAAGCACGGCTACGAAATTTCGGTTGTCGGCGAAAGCGAAAACACCGCAAAATACATCGGAATCAACGTTAAAAAGGTTATTATCAGAACGCTTATTCTTTCGGGTGCAATCTGCGGAATTGCAGGTCTGCTTCTTGTAAACGGCACAAACCACACAATCGCTTCAAACACCGTTGACGGCAGAGGCTTCACAGCCATTATGGTTTCATGGCTCGCAAAATTCAATCCAATCACAATGATTCTCACCGCATTCATTATTGTTTTCCTTGAAAAAGGTGCGGGTGAAATTTCAACGATGTTCGGTCTTAACAGCTCATTCTCCGAAATAATTACGGGAATTATTATTTTCTTCATTATCGGCTGTGAATTCTTTATCAATTACAAGCTTGTATTCCGCAGCAAAAAGGAGGCGAACAGTAAATGATAGTTGCATTTATTCAGCGTGCAATAGTTCAGGGCATTCCCCTGCTGTTCGGTTCAACGGGTGAAATCATCACCGAAAAAAGCGGTAATCTGAACCTCGGTACGGCAGGCGTCATGTATATGGGCGGTATATCGGGCGTTATCGGTGCATTCCTTTATGAGAACTCGGTTGAAACCGTAAATCCTGTTCTTGCTGTTCTTATTCCCCTTTTAGCATCTGTTATCGGTTCTTCGTTTATGGGACTCATTTACGCGCTTCTGACCGTTACACTCAGAGCAAATCAGAATGTTACGGGTCTTGCACTCACAACCTTTGGTGTCGGCTTCGGCAACTTTTTCGGCGGCTCGCTCATAAAGCTTCTTGACACGGATGTTCCTTCAATTGCCCTGAGTGCAACAAGCAAATGCTTCAAAGCAGGCTTTCCGTTTGCCGACAAGCTCGGAGTTGTGGGAGATGTTTTCTTCTCATACAGCTTCCTTGCTTATATTGCAATTGCAATCGCACTTGTTACCTCTTTCTATTTTAAGAAAACAAAAAGCGGTCTGCATTTAAGAGCAGTCGGTGAAAACCCCGCAACGGCAGATGCTGCAGGCATCAATGTTTCGGCATACAAATACGGCGCAACCATTATCGGCAGTATCATAGCAGGTCTGGGCGGTCTTTACTATGTTATGGACTATGCCGACGGCGTATGGTCAAATGACGGCTTCGGCGACAGAGGATGGCTTGCAATCGCACTTGTTATTTTTGCTGTATGGCGTCCGAATTTCGGAATTATCGGTTCGTTCCTTTTCGGCGGACTTCTCATTATTCACAACTATATTCCCAATCTCACCCTGAGTGCGCAAGAGCTCTTTAAAATGGCACCCTATGTTGTAACAATCATTGTTCTTGTTGTTATCAGCATGCGCCGAAAGAGAGAAAACCTGCCCCCCGCAAGCCTCGGACTTTCGTATTTCCGAGAAGAACGATAAAATTACACCGTGTATGGTACAAAACCATGCACGGTGTTTTTAATTAATACTTTCCATTATTTCATATATCTTTTCAACATCAATTTTTCTTTTGTTGCCCCTCATGGCAATCGTCATGTTTGATGTTTTAAAAATTTCTTTTGCGGCATTGACAACATCATCTTTAGTCAAACTGTCATAAATTCCGTAGCCGTCTTTGGAATAATCAATACCGTCCGATTTAAGTATATGGTTATAATATGCCAATGACCAGTTGAGGTTTCCGACATTATCAAGCTCTCGTTTGCAATTTGCTTTTTCAAGATTCAGAAATACATTAAAATTAAATTTTCCGTTTTTAAAATCATTGAGCATTTCCGCAACCGCTGAAAATGCCGAATAGATTTTCTGCGGTTCGGTTTCAAACTTGAAATACAAATTACTCACATCATCATACTGCTCATATGTTGCATCGTAGGAATAAACCAAAGCGCTGTCTTCCGACATGGTGTTATAAAACAACGCGCTGTCACCCTTAAACAAAACAGAATAAAGCAAAGCATGAACACCGCTTTTATATCTCTGCGTTTCAACATCAAAACCGATTTGTATATATGTCCAGTCGCTTGGTTTTACGGTTATATTCTTATCGCGTTTGAAGAAATCGCCGATGCTGTTAACCTTATTTTCAAAATTCGGTGAACAGTTGTTGATTTTAACATCCGAAAGCTTGTTTTTCAGGTTTTTAATTGATTTTTCTTTAACATTACCCGTTACATAAATAAAAACATTATCTTTTGCAAAAATCTTTTCATGGTATGAATTGAGCTTTTTAAGTGAAATTTTTTCAACCCCGCTACGACAACCGAGCGTGCTTTTTTGAACACCTGTACCATCCCAGACAGCCTTTCTGAAACGGTAATCTACTGTGCTTTTCTCCTCTTTTTCATATATTTCCGCATAAATACGTTCTTTTTCAAGACGGATTTCTTCTTTGTCAAGGCTGATTTCATCAAAAATGTGCAGTATAATATCTGCCGCCAAATCAAAGCTTTCATCAGGTCCTTCAACAGAAAACACAACAAACTCTTTATAAGTTGTTGCATTCATATCAAGACCGTGCAATGACATAAGCTCATAAAGATTATCATAACGTTTTTTCAGATTTCTGTATATTGAATGTTCAAGCAGATGTGTTATTCCGCACTCTGAGTCATCCTCAAAAAGGCTTCCCGCCCTGACATAAAGAGAAATACAAAAGCTGTTAAGATGAGGATTCAGAAATGTATACAAATCTATACCGTTCACTTTAAAACTGCATTCTGTCACAGCGGTCACCTCCTTAGTATCAAGCGGATTTTTTCTTGGGAACTATGAATATAAACACAAGCGAGCTTGCAAGAAGAAGCATGGGATAGAAAAGGTTTTTGATTATCTCAAAAGCGGATATTTCAAATCCGAGGGTATTAACCGCAGAAATTGCCACAAGAATCTGTGCACCGTAGGGCAAGAAGCCTTGGAAAATACAGGAAAAAGTATCAAGAATTGATGCGGTTTTTCTGTTTGATACCCCGAAATCCTTTGCCATTTCAGCGGCAATTGGGTTTGCCATAACAATCGCAACCGTATTGTTTGCCGTTGCGATATCCATAAGACCTACAAGCAGACCTATGCCGAGCTGTCCGCTTTTATTGCCTCTGAAAACACGGCGGATACCCTGAAGAAGTGCATCAAAACCGCCGTTATATTTTATAAGTGCGCAAAGTGCGGCAACAAGAATTGCAACCATTGATGTTTCAAACATTCCCGATGCGCCGCTTCCCATTCCAGAAAGAAGTTCGGGAAAATTCACGGCATCGGTCAGAAGCATGATAATACTTCCCGAAACTATGCCGATTATTAGAGTCAGAAAAACATTGATGCCGATTATTCCGCTGATTAAAACAAGAATATACGGGATAATTTCAATAAGGTTATAAGCCTTCATTATTCCGCCCGTGATATCCGAACCCAAAGAAAGAACGGTGATTAAAACAAGTGTCACAATGGCGGCAGGAACAACTATTGCAAGGTTTGTACGGAATTTATCCTTCATTTTACATCCCTGACCGTTGCAGGCAGCAATTGTTGTGTCCGAAATAAATGAGAGATTATCGCCGAACATTGCACCGCCGACAACCGTACCCACGCAAAGAGGCAGTGAAAATCCCGAACCCGTTGATATGGCAACAGCAATTGGAGTAATAAGAGTTATAGTTCCGACGGAAGTACCCATTGCGGTTGATACAAACGCGCTGATTACAAACAAAACTACAATCGTGAATCGCGGCGGTGTTACAGATAAAAGAAAATACGCAACACTTTCTGCAGAATTTCTGCCCACAACACCTACAAACATTCCTGCAAGCAAAAAGATAAGAAGCATCGTGATTATGTTTTTGTCACCCACACCCTTCCCCATTATCTCAAATTTCTTATCAAGAGAAACTCCGCGGGTCTGAACAACGGCAACAAGAAGCGCAACAAGAAATGCAACAACAACGGGAACATTATAAAATCCCATGGGCATTCTCATCACATATTCAAACACAATTCCGAGGGTTAAATAAAAGGCAACAAACACACCTATCGGTATAAGTGCCAAAGCATTTAATTTTTTCATACATTCCTCACTTATAAAAATATTAATATTAGTATCGTACTATAAACCTTTTATAATGTCAATGCAAACAATAAAACAAAAAATCAATAATAAACAGAATAAAATTAAGATAATTGTTGTTGATGAAGATGACGATGCCAATCCCGAAATTTATTCAAAAACCTATACTTTGATTATCAATAATACAATCGTTAAACAGTTGCTCTGTTTTTGAATTATTCGGATAAACAGAATGATTGTCGGCAGAGAGTTCTGTCGGCAATCATTTTCTATGTTACTCGCTAATCCGTTGTTTCATATCTTTGTCAATCGGTACAAACCTAACGACCAATGAAAAATATGCATAGCATGACCTTATCCCCGATTTCAGCAAATAAGATAAAGGAGTTAATAATTGAATTCATTAGTATATCTTTTGCCCGGTATTCCTTAAGGCATAAAAAATCACGGATTATCGTAACATAACCCGTGATTAAATAAGATGGTGCCGATGGTGGGACTCGAACCCACACGGGTATTCCCAAAGCATTTTGAGTGCTTCACGTCTGCCAATTCCATCACATCGGCAAATCAGCTTTTTTATTATATATTAATACTTGACAAAAATCAAGTATATATTTAAAATATTTTATACATCATATTATTTGAGTAAGAGGAGGATAAAAATGCTTGGTATAATTGCAATTCTCAGTGACATTCCGGCATATATTGCTGAAATAGTTTCAAAACTAACAAATTATGATACATCTGCAATTCTTGATGTTGTTAATTTCGGAATCAGAGATATCATTGAATCGATTGAACAGATTTTCGCAATAATCGGATAAAGAAAAAACGGTGCTCGGATAAGCACCGTTTTTTTATCGGCTTCGTTTGATTATAAAAACCGCTGAAACAGTCAGAATAAGCGACAATATTGCCGCAACAACCGAATCTACCCATGAATACGCAGATGCGATCATAATTTCTGTCGGTACATTTGCTCCGCCGATTATTATTTCGGAATTATCAGCAACAAACGATGCTCTTCTCACCACAACAAAAGCAAAAACGAAAAGTATTATCGCAATAATAATCATACAAACTGCGATGAAGGTTAAAAAGATTTTTCTCCTTCTTGCATACTTGTCCGCAAGGAACGAATTCAGATTTTCAAGCTTTTGCGATATTTCCGCAAGCTCAGATTTTGAATCATTTTGTCCTACTGTCTCTCCGAGAAGACCACTTACGGGAACTTCGAAAATCTCTGCAATTCTGACAAGCATTTCGGAGTCAGGAACCGATAAATTCTGTTCCCATTTCGAAACTGTCTGCCTTACAACATTGAGCTTTGCGGCAAGTTCCTCCTGTGACATTCCTTTGTTTTTTCTTAAGTTCC
>JAZSNQ010000026.1:0-31267 GCA_045536515.1 Acutalibacteraceae bacterium
GTTATTATCTGAAACACCGTCTGTCTGTTTTTCATCTTCTCACCTCAAAATCAAAAGTTAATATATTATACCATTATTATTTATAAATCTCAATATGTTTTTACACAAAAATCCGCCGGAAGAAAATCTTCCGACGGATAAGAAATAATTTTTATTTAGCAACGGTTGTTTTTTTCGCTTCGATTTCGGCAACCATCTGAGCCTGCTTCTTCTCTGTGATTGTGTAGAAGAACATGGGAATTGCGCAAGCAAACATACTGATAACGCCCGAGAGAACAAGCATATTCCAGAGAGTGTTTGCACCTTCGGCTGAAATATAACCCGTTTCGGAGTTGATACCTGCTGCAGAGAAGGAGATAACACCGATAAATGCACCGACTGCCATACCGATCTTGTTGATAAGAGTCTGCATTGCAAAGCAGATGCCTTCGCCTCTTTCGCCTGTTTTCCATTCAAGATAGTCAACTGTGTCACCTATCATAGCATATGTAATGATGTTGTTAACACCCTGAGGAATGCCGAGAAGAACAAGACCGATAGCCGCAATAACGAGCTTCCAGGGTGCATCGTAGCCTACGAAATACATAACAGCCATAACCACACCGCCGAAGAGGTGAACAACAATATATGACCATTTCTTTGTGAACTTCTTTGACATCCAGGGAACAAGAACCGAAGCCACAAGTCCACCGGGAACAACAAGAAGAGTTATAAGGCTGTAAAGACCTTCATTCTGAAGAACGTACTTTGCGAAATAAAGACCGCCTGTGTAGGAATAAACCATTCTTGCGCCGCCGAGAATACCGGAAAGAACAATGAGGAGAAGTTCCTTGTTTCTGAAGAGGAGCTTGAGGTTATGTCCTAATGAGGGAGGATTGTCGTCAGCTGTAAAGCGCTCTTTTGTGTTCTTGAAACCGTAGTAGAACATGGGAACTGCTGCAACAACAAGAACAACCGCACAGATGAAGTAAATCATCTTGAGTGTATCTGCATTTGCAAGTTCCTGACCTTTGATAACGGTACCGACAAACGACTGTGCAGCTTCTTCTGCTGTCATGCCCTGATTGGTAACCATCTTTGCGATTGCATCGGCTTTGTCAATCATGATTTTGCTGATATCATCTGCTGTATATTTGAACTTTGCTGTGATTCCGTTTGTGATTATGGGAACAAAAACGGTAACAATACCTGCACCGACTGTGCAAGCCATACGGGCAACTGTAAGAATGTTACCTCTTACAACGGTGTCGTTGGTGAGACAGGTTGAAAGTCCCCAGTAGGGAACATCTGCAATTGTGTAAACAACCGACCAGATAACATAAATAATTGCAATAATAATAAACGATGACGTTGCCTTAGCCTGGAAAACGGGAAGGAAGCAGGCAATGGTCATAATTGCAATGGGAATTGCCATCCACTTGAGATAAGGGCGGCATTTACCCCACTTTGTGCGGGTTTTGTCAACAATTGAACCCATGATGGGGTCATTGAATGCATCAAAAACTCTTGTGCCGAGCATAAGATATGCAACAGCCATTGAGCCCGTAACAGTACCTATAGTTACGCCTTCAGCACCGAAAAGGAGAGCATCGGTAAGGAAGATGGTGAGATACGAGCCGATAATAGTGCAGATAAAGTTCTGACCGAAACCGGCTACGCTGTAGGCAATCGCCTCTTTGGGCTGAACGCCTTTGCCCGGAGTTGTTCCGAACAGCTTGTGAAGAAATCCGTCGTTTTTCATTTTCACAATTCCTTTCATGTTTAGAATAATGATTTATAAAATTCAAGCGCCCTGAATCTTTTTCCCGTCTGCGAAAGCAAAAATCTTTCACATACTTCGGCAAAGCGCTTTTCATCCTCGGCAGGCAGAGAGAAAGAGTAAATTCTCTCTATCGGATTTGCGCAGACATGCCTCATTGCGGCAAAAACCGTTGCATTTATTCTTATGCCGCTGCCGCATTTCTTGCAATAAACACAGCCGTCTGCAATATTGAAATAAATTTCTCCCTCAGGTTCGCAGCCGCAACCCGCACAGGCGGTCAAATCGGGCATAAATCCCGAAAAAACCATAAACTTAAGCTCTGTAACAGCTTTGAGAAAATCATTTGAGCGTCTTCCCGTTTCAAGCAGATGCATAGAATTGAGCGTTACGCGCAGATAATCCCTTGCAGGCTCGGTTTCGGGTGCAAGCTCAATTGCAAGAGCACAGAAATACTGTGCCAGAGAAAGCTTTTCGATATCCTCACGCAGCCCGAAGAAAACCTCTTTCGCAACCGCATCGTCAATTATGTAGCTGTCCCTGTTCCGGTAGATTGAAAAGTCTCCGTAGCAAAGGGACTGCGTTGCGCCGTGCATACGGCTGTTTATTTTTTTTGCTCTGTTTGCAAAGGCTCTCACAACCCCATATTCCGAAGTGAGCAGAGTTACAAGGCGGTCACTTTCCCCCGTGTCCGTTACCTTCAGCACCAGAGCGTCGGTATTCATTCTCAATTCGCTTTACCTCCGAAGCACCTGAAACACAATTTCTGAATTGAAGATAGTCGTTCACGGTGCCGGATTCTGAAAATTTGCGCCACGCTTTTTCCTTATCCATTTTCATCATCTCCCGTTAATAATTTAACCTTGTCAACGGAAAATAACAACAGAAAAAGATTGGAAATTAATCCAGTCCAAAGTTGTGGATTATTCCTTCGCGGTTTCTCCAGCCTTCCTTGACTTTCACCCAGCACTGAAGGTTGATTTTGCATTGGAAGAAATTTTCCATATCGTATCTGGCTTTGGTGGAAATACGTTTGAGCATCTCGCCTTTTTTGCCGATTATGATACCTTTGTGGGTATCTTTTTCACAGTATATGGTGGCTTCAACGTCCATGATTCCGCCCGTGGGTCTTTCACGCATTTTTTCAATGCTGACGGCAACACCGTGGGGCACTTCCTTATCAAGAAGAAGAAGCATTTTTTCTCTTATGATTTCACCCGCAAGCACTCTTTCAGGCTGGTCGGTGAGAGTATCGTCGGGGAAGAAATGCACGGATTCATATGTCAGCTTTTTAAGTTCTTCGATTACCAAATCAACATTTTCGTTTCTGAGTGCGCTGACGGGTACAACTGCCTCAAAATCATAAATTCCCGTAAACTGAACTATGCGTTCCATAAGCTTTTCTTTTTGCTTTATAGTATCAATTTTGTTGATAACAAGCACAACGGGAGCTTTTTCTTTTTTGAGACGGTTGAGAAGCTCGATTTCGGTGTCTCTGATTTCTCCCTCGGGTTCAACAACAAACAGACACGCATCCATGCCTGCGATGCCTTCGCCGACGGACTTTATCATTTTTTCGCCGAGCTTTGTTTTGGGTCGGTGATAACCCGGTGTATCGGTAAAAACAAGCTGGGTTTCGCCCATTGTGAGAACACCCATGATTCTCGTTCTCGTTGTCTGCGGCTTCTGGGTAACTATCGCAACCTTCTGACCGAGCATTTTGTTGAGAAGAGAGGATTTTCCGACATTGGGACATCCGACTATTGCTATAAAAGCGGTTTTTGTCATTATATTTTCCTCATTCAATGTTTTTTAAAAAACTTTTTTATTCCCTGCGGACCTGCAAAAACAAACACAAATGCCGCCGCAACGCTTACGATAAGAGCAATAAGAACAGGGACGTTTTCTTTATAGTATTCAGTCATTTTTACAAATGCCTCAGGCTGATACAGAATTGAAAGTCCCACCGCAACCGAACCGATTGCCGCAACAAGCACCGCGCCTGCCGCCGCATCCTTGGCAATTGCCGCAAGGGGATTTTTTTCTTTGGTTTCAAGGTCAACGGTTTTTTCAACCGCCGTATTCACACATTCGAGCGCAAGCACCGATGAACACACCGCAAAAAGCACGGCAAACTGCGTTCTCGTAACCTCAAAAAAATCATGAACGGTCAGAAATCCGAACATGAAAAGAGTGAAGCACAGGTGAATTCTCATGTTACGTTCATGCGCAATGCAATATGTAATTCCTTTGAATGCATATACGAAACTTTTGGCAAGAGCTTTCATACGTTTTCATCTTCCATATAGTAGCTTGAATTTCTTTTGAGACCGAGTTTTGTGAGAACGGTCTCTTCTTTTTCGCGCATTCTCACGCTTTCGATTCCGCCGTTCACATGGTCATATCCGAGCAGATGAAGCATGGAATGAACGGTCAGGAATCCGATTTCTCTTTGAAGAGTGTGACCGTATCTGTCCGCCTGGTCAAGGGCATGGGGAATTGATATAACAATATCTCCGAGAAGCTTTGCGCCCGTATCGTTATTTACGTCATAAACGCCGTTTTCGCCAAGCGGAAAAGACAGAACATCGGTTGCCCTGTCAATATTTCTGTATTGCTTGTTGAGCCTGTGTATGGTTTCATCGTCAACAAATGTTACGCTTACCTCGGATTTACCGTCAAACTCCTCCATTGCAAGCACCGCAGTACAGCAGCGGCGTACAAGCAAGCGCACACCCGAAGGTATTTTGAACTCATTTTGTTCGTTGGAAATGATAACCTTAACCTTTCCTGTCATTCCTTCTTCGCTCCTCTTCCTGTTTCTCATATGCTTTTATGATATCCTGAACAAGTCTGTGGCGAACAACGTCCTTTTCATTGAAACGGACAGTTCCGATATCTTCAACGTTCTTAAGGATTTTAACGGCCTCTTTGAGTCCCGAGCGTTTTCCGTCGGGCAAATCTATCTGGGTCACGTCGCCCGTAACAACCATTTTTGAATTGAAACCGAGACGGGTAAGAAACATTTTCATCTGTTCCGCCGTAGTATTCTGCGCTTCGTCGAGAATAATGAAGCTGTCATCAAGAGTACGTCCTCTCATATAGGCAAGAGGTGCAACTTCGATATCACCTCTCTCCTGATGCTTCTGGAAGTTTTCGGCACCGAGCATATCAAAAAGCGCATCGTAAAGCGGTCTAAGATAAGGGTCAACCTTGCTCTGAAGGTCACCCGGCAAAAATCCGAGCTTTTCACCCGCTTCAACGGCAGGTCTTGTGAGAATGATTCTGTTGATTTCCTTGGCACGGAATGCCGTTACCGCCATTGCAACGGCAAGGTAGGTTTTGCCCGTACCTGCAGGGCCTATACCGAAAGTTATCGTGTTGTTTCGGATTGTTTCGATATATTTTTTCTGACCGAGAGTTTTCGGTTTTACGGGTTTGCCCTTTGAGGTGATGCAAACGCAGTCCGCCGCCATCTGCACAAGCTTGTCTTCGTTTCCTTCGTTGACAAGCGACATGACATAGCGCACATTCTGGTCGCTCAAAGATTCGCCTCTGTTGATAAGAGTGAGCAGACCGTTGATGGCACGCACGCCCTTCTGCACATTTTCAGCTTCGCCCGTAACCTTAAGTTCAGAACCTCTGCTGATAACGGAAACCGAAAATTCTCTTTCTATCTGTTTGATATTTTCATCGAAAGAACCGAAAAGGCTGACCGCCTGTTCCATTCTGTCAACATTTATAATCTGTTCAAACATAAATTCACCTCAATTACCGTTTATTATATCATAATGATTTATAAATGTCACTATCTATTTTTATATTTATCATATAATATTTACATTATATTGATTGACAATTCAATTCTGCGGTGATATTATTAACTAAATATAATCATAAGTTATAATGGAGAAAAATATGCTCGAATTCGTTTTACGGATATCGCACTATTCACTGCCAGTTCTTGCATTGGCGGTGCTTACACTTTGCGTATCCGCACTTCTCAAACGCAGAGCGCCGTCACTCGGAAGTGCAAAGCTGATAAGCACGGTGAACGGCGATGTTTTTCCTCTTATATGCCGCGAAACCTCAATCGGAAGGCATAAAAACTGCGATATAATTCTTAATTATTCAACCGTTTCAAGAACTCATGCCGTTATAGTTTGTTCAAAAGGCGGCTGGTATATAACAAGCATCAGAAACAGCACGGAGGTTTTTGTTAACGGCAAGAAAATTGACAAAAAAGAACTTCTCAAAACGGGAGACAAAATCACTCTCGGCAACATCACTCTTATTTTTGATAACAAGCAGGTAAATAAATGACAGAAACAATCACTCTTGAAAACGGACTTCGCATAGTCCTTGAAAAAAGCAAAAATGCAAAAACCTTTTCCGCCGTTATCTGGGTTGCAAGCGGTTCAGGCTACGAAACACCCGAAACGTCGGGAGCTTCACATTTTATCGAACACATGATTTTCAAGGGTTCGGACAAGCGTTCAGCTCTGGACATCGCCGTTGAAATGGATGAAATCGGCGGTTACCTCAATGCATATACGGCAAGAGAGGCCACTTGTTTTTATGCAAGAACCCTATCGGAGCATATGCCGAAGGCTCTCGATATTCTTTGTGATATGGTCAGAAACCCCAGACTCGATGCGGAAGATATTGAGCTCGAAAAAGGCATCATCAAAGAGGAAATCGCCATGTATGAAGATGACCCCGAAGATCTTTGCACAGACACTTTCTATGAAAAAGTCTGGAAAAACAGTATGCTCGGTTCAAATATTCTCGGAACGGTTGGAACTGTTGATGCGGTGACAAAAGAAAGCCTTACCGCACACATGAAAAAGTTTTATGTTCCAGAAAGAACGGTAATAAGCATCAGCGGTAATTTTGATGAAAAAACCGCGGTTGAAATATGCAAAAGCTATTTTTCCGACATGAGAAACACAGACTTCCGTCTCAATCCCGTTTCTGCGGAGTTTTGTCCATGTATCATTCCGATTAAAAAGGATTTTTCGCAAAATCAGCTTATTCTCGGCTTTGAAGGCGTTGCTGCGGGAACAAAAATGCGCGAGCCCGCGCTTCTTATTTCTTCAATTCTCGGCGGAACCCCGTCTTCAAGACTTTTCCAGCACATACGAGAAAATCTCGGTCTTGTTTATTCAATAGATACTTCTTGCGTTTCTTATCTTAAATCGGGAATTTTCACGGTATGCATGGGACTCGGTGAAAAATCCGAAGAAAAAGCAATAACCGAAACAATTAAAATCATCTCGGAATTTGCCGACACCGTTACCGAAAAAGAACTTGCAAGAGCAAAGGAACAGGCTGTTACGGGATTTGTGATGGACCTTGAAAATCCCTCCTCTCATGCATCGAGAAACGGACGAAATCAGCTTTATTACGGCAGAGAAATAACGGAAGAGGAAGTCATCGGTAATATCCGCGCTGTAACTCTTGATGAAATAAAAGAAACTGCATCTGTAATTTTTGATATGTCACGCATTTCACTCTGCGTTGCAGGCAGAACAAAAACAAAAAAGGCTTATGAGTCGATAATAAATTCAGCAATCGAAAGAAGTAATGCAAAATGATAAACAGAAAAGATGTTAAAAGAATGGTTGTCAAGGTCGGCACTTCAACCCTCACATACGACACCGGAAAAATTAATCTCCGAAGAATGTCAAAGCTTGCTCAGGTACTCAGTGACCTCAAAAATGCAGGCATGGAAATCGTGCTTGTAACTTCAGGTGCAATCGGCGTAGGAGTCGGCAAGCTCGGTCTTAAAGAAAGACCCAAGGACACACCGGGCAGACAGGCTGCGGCAACCGTCGGTCAGTGCGAGCTTATGTTCCTCTATGACAAATTTTTCGGTGAATACGGCAACATAACGGGTCAGCTTCTTGTTACAAAGGATGACTTTGATAACGAAGAAAGACACCGTAATCTTCACAATTCATTCATGAAGCTCTTTGAATACGGCGCTATTCCCGTTGTTAACGAAAACGACAGCGTTGCCGTTGAAGAAATCGTTTACGGTGATAACGACAGCCTTTCGGCTCATGTTGCAGAAATAGTTGATGCCGATGTGCTTGTTATACTTACGGATATTGACGGTCTTTTCAGCGCAAATCCGAGAGAAGACGAAAACGCCGTTCTTATCCACAGCGTTGAAGAAATAAACGATGATGTTCTTGCTCTTGCAGGAGGAAGCGGAACAAGCAGAGGTACGGGCGGCATGATAACAAAGCTTCATGCGGCAAAAATCGCAACAACTGCAGGCATTGACACAGTTGTTATGAACGGTTCAGACCCCGAAGATATTTATAAGCTTATTGACGGCAGACAAATCGGCACTTTGTTTAAGGCGGAGGTTAAATAATGAGTGATATGATTAATATAGGCGCACGCTCAAAAGAGGCGCAGAGAATTCTTGCAAAGGCAGGCGGAGCAACTATAGACAATGCTCTCACCGCAATTGCCGCAGCACTCGAAAAGAATTCCCAGTTCATTCTTGAAGAAAACGCAAAAGATATAAGATCCGCCGAAGATGCGGGCATTTCGCAGGCAATGATTGACCGTCTCACTCTCACCCATGACAGAATTTCGGGTATGGCTGACGGACTCCGACAGGTTGCCGCAAGCGAAAACCCGGTTGGCAAAGTGCTTTGGGGCGAAACAAGACCCAACGGTCTTAAAATCGAAAAAGTTTCCGTACCCATCGGTGTTATTGCCGTTATTTTTGAAGCAAGACCCAATGTTACCGCCGATGCGGCTGCAATCTGCCTCAAAGCAGGCAATTCCGTTATTCTTAAAGGCGGCAAAGAGGCTGTCAATTCAAACAAAGCCATTGCAGCCGTAATGCGTAACGCACTTAACGAATCGGGTCTTCCCGAGGACTGCATAATTCTTATTGAAAACATTTCAAGACAAGCCGCAACAGAGCTTATGAAGCTCAACGGATATGTTGACCTTCTTATTCCCAGAGGCGGTGCAGGTCTTATACGTTCGGTTGTTGAAAACGCAACCGTACCCGTTATTGAAACGGGAGTAGGCAACTGCCATGTTTATGTTGACTGCGATGCCGATATCAACATGGCTGCGGATATCGTTGCAAACGCAAAGGCATCCAGAGTTTCGGTTTGCAACGCGTGCGAAGGTCTGCTTATTCATAAGGATATCGCAGAGCTCGGTCTTATTACAATCGGCGAAAAGCTCAAAGAAAAGAATGTTGAAATCAGGGGTGATGAAGCGGTTTGTGAAATCCTCCCCTATGCAATCCCCGCAACCGACGATGACTGGGCAACGGAATATCTCGACTATAAAATCAGCGTTAAGGTTGTTGAAGATATCGACGAATCAATTGCTCATATCGCAAAATACGGCACGGGACACAGCGAAGCAATCATAACCGACAGCTATGAAGCTTCCGAAAAATTCAAAGCGGAGGTTGATGCGGCGGCGGTTTATGTCAATGCATCAACAAGATTTACCGACGGCGGTGAATTCGGCTTCGGTGCGGAAATAGGCATTTCAACGCAGAAGCTTCACGCAAGAGGTCCTCTCGGTATTGCCCACATGGTAAGCTCCAAATATGTTATCAGCGGCAACGGACAGACAAGGTAAATGGAGGTGTTTAAGTGGCTAAGAATAAAGGTAAAAACAAGCTTGCATTCCCAATCGGAATAATCGCAGGCATTCTTGCAATCGTAGGTCTTATAACGGTTATCAATTTTGCAATCGGTACTGTCAATGATTTTACGGATAAAACCGCAGAAAAAGCGGAATACGAAAAAATGCTCAAACCCGTTGTTATGTTTGACCCCGACCCGTTTGACGACCTCACCCAGGCGGATGTTTCACAGCTTCTCAACAGCGCGGTATGGTCACTTCTCATGAGTGAAGAAGGCGCTGACAAATATCCCTATTCAGAGGGCGAAACCTTCGGTATTGTTGTTCCTCAGGCAGATATCGAAAATCACTTTGTAAGCCTTTTCGGAACTGAAATCGATATCGCTTCTCTTCATTCTTCAATCGACATGAGTGAATACGAAATAACATATGATGCCGCACTTCAGAGTTATATTCTTCCGATTACGGGTGTTGAATCCGCATACACTCCCAAGGTTTACGAAATAGAAAAGCAGGGCAGCTCAAAAATTCTCAGCGTCGGTTATATCGGAAATCTTGCATGGGCGCAGATTGAAGACGGAGAATATATCGCACCCGAACCCGATAAATATATGAAAATAACACTTCGCGAACGCAGCGGAGGGCTTATGTATGTTTCCTCAATTCAGTCCGTTGACGGTCAGGAAGTTATCGGCACAACAGAAGAACCCTTACGTATTCCCGAAGCAGAGCCTGCAACCGCGATTGAAGAAACCTCCGAAGCCGTGACGGATGAAGTTGTGACAAACGAAAACGGCGAAATTGTTACCACAGAACCGCTTACGGATGAAAACGGAGAGATTGTTACCGCTGAATCTGTAACGGATGAAAACGGCGAAATCGTAACAACAGAACCCGCAACAAATGAACACGGCGAATTTCCCGAAGCCGTAACAACGGAAGAAAACTCCGAAGAATAATCCCCTAAGGTGAAATATATGAATTCATACGAAAAACACGCAACGGCACTTGAATTTGACAAGGTGCTTGAGCGTCTTGCGGAATTCACAAGTTGTGATGACGCACGATATAACGCACTGCATCTTAAGCCCGAAACAAACCCCGACCTCGCAAGAGCACTGCTTAATCAGACGGTTGATGCGCATATGCTCCTTGCACGTTTCGGAGGTCCGTCATTCGGCGGTCTTAAAAATGTCAACAATGCATTGAGCAGAGCCAACGCAGGAAGCGTGCTCAACACAAGAGAGCTTCTCGATATCGGCGGAGTTCTGCGTGTTATACGCACCCTTTCGCAATGGAGAGCATCAAACGCAGGCGTTCAGACCGTTCTTGACCCTCTCTTCAACGCTCTTGTTCCCAATAAATATCTTGAATCGGCAATTTTCAATGCAATTATCTCGGAAGAAGAAATTTCCGATAACGCCTCCCCCACTCTTGCCGCAATCAGACGCAAAATAAGGGTTCAGGAGTCAAAAATCAGAGAACAGCTTGAAAAATTCTCTCGCTCACAGAGTCACTCTAAATTTCTGCAGGAAAACATTATCACACAGCGAAACGGCAGATATGTTGTTCCCGTCAAAAGCGAGCACAGAAGCGAAATTGCAGGTCTCGTTCATGATACATCATCAAGCGGTGCAACGGTCTTTATTGAGCCCATGGCTGTTGTTGAAGCGAACAACGAAATCCGTGTTCTTCAGACAAAAGAACGTGAAGAAATCGAAAGAATCCTTGCCGAACTTTCCGTAAGTGCAGGCGATTTTGCTCAGAGCATCAAAAACAGCTATGAATGTGCACTTGAACTCAATCTCATTTTTGCCAAGGCGCAGTATGCATATAAAATAAAGGGTTGTCCCCCGATTATCAATGACAAAGGGATTATAAATCTTCGTGCTGCAAGACATCCGCTGATTGATCCCAAAAAGGTTGTACCCGTTGATATCATGCTCGGCGATGAATTTGATACGCTTGTTATCACCGGTCCCAACACGGGCGGTAAAACCGTTTCAATCAAAACTCTCGGTCTTCTTTCAATGATGGGTATGTGCGGAATGATGATTCCTGCAGGCGACAGAAGCGAAATTTCGGTTTTCGATAAAATACTTTCCGATATCGGTGATGAACAGTCAATCGAACAGTCACTTTCAACTTTTTCGGCACATATGACAAATATCATCAGCATATTCAATGAAGCGGATGATAAAAGTCTTATACTTATTGATGAGCTCGGTGCAGGTACAGATCCCGTTGAGGGTGCGGCGCTTGCTATGGCAATTCTTGAAGCGTTGCATTTCAAAGGCGCAAAAATAGCAGCTACAACCCACTATGCGGAACTCAAAGCGTATGCTCTTGAAACTCCGAGAGTCCGGAACGGCTCATGCGAATTTGATGTTGCTACGCTTCGCCCAACCTACCGCCTTCTTATCGGCGTTCCCGGTAAATCAAATGCACTTGCAATAAGCGAAAAACTCGGTCTGGACATCAATGTCATAAAACGTGCAAACGACCTTGTTTCAAGCGAAAACAAAGAATTTGAAAATGTTGTCGACAAACTTGAAGAAACCCGACGCCGCATGGAAGACGAATACGACAGAGCAAAACAGCTTTCCGAAAAAGCGGAAAAAGACAAGGAAAGCGCAGAAAAACTCCGCGAAGAAATCACAAAACTCCGTGAAAATGAGATGGAAAAAGCGCGCTCACAGGCATTGCGTGTTGTTGAACAGGCGAAACGTGAGGCATATTCTCTTCTCCAGGAAATCGACAAACTAAAAAAAGAACAGCAGAAAACAAAAGATGCCGCAGAGCTTGCAAAACGTGCAAAAGCGGCTGTCAGAAAAGGAATTGACTCCATCGATTCCGCCGCAGACCCCGTTATCGGAATTGAGGATGATGATAAGGATTATATGCTTCCGCGTGCACTTATTGCGGGAGATACGGTAATTATCCGTGACATAGCAAAGCAGGCAAAAGTGCTTTCTCCCGTTGATAAAAACGGCAATGTTGAAGTTCAGGCGGGTTCAATCAAAACAAGAGTCAAGCTTTCAAATCTCCGTCTTTGTGAAAATGCACCGAAGAAAAAAGAAAAGAAATCAGGTATTTCAATCCATGGTGAAAGCCGCCTCAACATGGCGCCCTCAACAAGACTTGATTTAAGAGGCATGACGGTTGATGAGTGCCTCATTGAGCTTGACAGATTCATCGACCAAGGTCTTCGCAGCGGTCTTAACGAATTTACGATTGTTCACGGAAAAGGCACGGGTGCACTGCGTACAGCGGTTACACGTTATTTAAAAGCTTCTCCCTATGTCAAAACAAGCCGTCTCGGCGTTTACGGAGAAGGCGAAGACGGTGTAACAATTGTTACATTAAAATAATTTTGTAAAGGTGTGCAGCTTTACAAGCGCTGAACGATAAATCATTATAAAAAAGTTATTCACTTCCGAAATGTGGATAACCTGATATATGTAGTGATTTCCACCTTTACAAACCACAATCCATAGAGTTTCCACAGCTTTTTAGGAATTTTAGTGAGAAAAAAGTGGAAAACTGCGAAAAACACTGTCAAAAAAGCACTTGACAACCTTGAATATTTTTAGTATAATAACGACCTGTAAAGCAAAGAAACTTTACAGGTCGGTTCTTTTTCGGGGTGTAAAAGTCCGGAAAAAGACCGCTATTTTTGTGTAACACGATGAGAAAGGAGGGTCCCGAATGGCAAAAAATTATGAAATAGCCGTGCTTATAGATTTCTACGGCGAAATGCTCACGGCAAAGCAACGTGATTTTTTGGAATATTATTATAACGACGACCTTTCTCTCTCAGAAATTGCAGAAAACGAAGGTATAACAAGGCAGGGCGTGCGTGATGCAATCAAGAGAGCCGAAACTCAGCTTCAGGATATGGAAAGCCGCCTGGGCATGGCAAAACGTTTTGAAGATATGCGTCAGGGTCTCAATGAAATTATTGAATATTCAAATATGATTGCCGAGCACAATCTTCGTCACAGCCTTTCAAAAGAAATCAACGATTACAGCGTGCGTATCAAAGCAGCGGCAATGACGATGCTCGAAAGCTGAGATACATACATTATTTATATTTAGTATTATGAAACCGAGGTGAAAACATTGGCATTTGAAGGACTTTCAGAAAGACTTGAGTCAGCGTTTAAAAATCTTAAAAGCAAGGGAAGCCTTACCGAAGCGGACGTTCGTTCCGCAATGCGTGAAGTCCGTATGGCTCTTCTTGAAGCTGACGTTAACTATAAGGTTGCCAAGGATTTCACAAACACCGTAACCGAAAAAGCCATAGGCGAAAAGGTTATGGAAAGCCTTACCCCCTCCCAGATGGTTATTAAAATCGTCAAGGAAGAATTGGTTTCACTCATGGGCGGAACAAAAAGCCGCCTTGCATATGCAAACCATCCGCCGACAGTTATCCTTATGTGCGGACTTCAGGGTTCAGGTAAAACAACTCACTGTGCAAAGCTTGCACTTATGCTGAAAAAAGAAAACCACCGTCCCCTTCTTGCAGCCTGCGATATTTACAGACCCGCGGCTATCAAGCAGCTTCAGGTTGTTGGTGAACAGGTCGGAGCTCCCGTTTTTGAAATGGGTCAAACAAATCCCGTTCAGATTGCAAAAGAGGCTATCGCTTACTCAAAGGAACACGGTTACGACTATGTTATCCTCGATACAGCAGGCCGACTTCACGTTGACGAAGAACTCATGGATGAACTCAAAGCCGTCAAAGCCGAAGTCAAACCCCATGAAATTCTCCTTGTTGTTGACGCAATGACCGGTCAGGATGCAGTTAATGTTGCAACCGCATTTGACGGAGCGCTCGGAATCGACGGTCTTATCCTTACAAAGCTTGACGGTGACACCAGAGGCGGTGCCGCACTTTCAGCAAGAGCCGTTACAGGAAAACCGATTAAATTTGTCGGTATGGGTGAAAAACTCGAAAATCTTGATGTTTTCCATCCCGACAGAATGGCATCAAGAATTCTCGGCATGGGCGACGTTCTTTCACTTATCGAAAAAGCCGAAATGGCCATTGACGAAAAGAAAGCGGAAGAACTTGAAAAGAAGCTCCTGCAGAATAAATTTGACCTCAACGATTTGCTTGACCAGTTTGAGCAAATCCGCAAGATGGGTTCACTTCAGGATATTCTCGGAATGCTTCCCGGAATCGGCAACAAAGCAAAGGATATTGAAATTGACGAACGTCAGTTTGATCGCACAAAAGCAATAATACTTTCAATGACCGAAAAGGAACGCCGGAATCCCGATATCATCAATCCTTCTCGCAAAAAAAGAATCGCCGCAGGCTGCGGACAGAACATAGAAGATGTCAACAAGCTTCTTAATCAGTTCAGACAAATGCAGAAAATGTTTAAGCAGATGGGCGGCAAAAAAGGCGGTAAACGCCGCAGAAAGCAAAAATTCAGAATGCCCCAGGGCTTCGACCCTTCACAGCTCGGAATGTAAATCAGTATAAGCTGATACATTATATATTTTTAATTTTGTATATTTTTATTTTTGGAGGAATTTAAAATGGCAGTAAAAATCAGACTTCGCCGTATGGGCGCAAAGAAAGCACCTTTCTACCGTATCGTTGTTGCGGATTCAAGATATCCCCGTGACGGCAGATTCATCGAAGAAATCGGCACTTACAACCCCGTTGCAACTCCCACAGAAGTTAAGGTAGATGCTGAAAAGGCAAAGCAGTGGATTGCTAACGGCGCACAGCCCACAGACACAGTTAAGGCTATCCTTAAGAAGGAAGGCGTACTTTAATCCTTAAGGATAAGTACGGAGTTTTAACAAATGAAAGAATTACTTGTCAGCATTGCACAGGGTCTTGTTGATGACCCCGCAGCAGTCAGCGTAACAGTTGACGAACCTGCCGAAGACGGTACTGTTGTTTATCATCTTCATGTCGGCGAAGATGATATGGGCAGAGTAATCGGCAAGCAGGGCAGAATTGCAAAGGCTATCCGCACAGTTATGCGCGCAGCCGCAACTCGCCAGAATGCAAGGGTTGTTGTAGAAATTGATTAAGGAATATCTTGAAATCGGTGAAATAGTCGGCACTCACGGTATCAGAGGCGAAATCCGCTTCAATCCGTGGTGTGACTCCCCCGATTTTGTATCCAAATTCAAAACTTTATATTTTGACAGCAATGGAAGCTGTGCGGCGCAGATTAAGACTGCGAGGCCGCACGGCAACATTGTTTTGCTCACCATTGACGGAATTGACACGGTTGAAAAGGCTCAAAGAATGAGAGGGAAAATCCTCTATATGAAGCGCAACGATGCAAAGCTTCCCAAGGGCAGTTATTTCATTGCCGAACTTATCGGATGCACTGTTTATGATGCGGATAATCCCGAAAAGGTCTACGGTACTCTTTCCGATGTCAGTCCGACGGGTGCAAATGACGTCTGGCACATCAAAAGCGAAAACGGCAAGGAATATCTTATCCCTGCCATTCCCGATGTATGTGTTGAAACCGATGTTGCAAATGACCGTATCGTAATAAGGCCGCTGAAAGGTATTTTTGACGATGAGGATTGATATTTTAACTCTTTTTCCCGAAATGTGCGAAAGCGTGCTTGGTGAAAGCATAATCGGCAGAGCAAGAGCAAACGGCTGTGTGGAAATCAACTGCATCAATATCAGAGATTACACTCTTGATAAGCATAACCGTGTTGATGATGCGCCTTACGGCGGCGGCACGGGAATGATAATGCAGACTCAGCCGATTTACGATTGCTACTCCGCACTTTGCAAAGAAACGGGCACAAAGCCGCATCTCATCTATCTTTCACCGCAAGGCAAAACTCTCACTCAGGAAAGAGTCAAAGAACTTTCAAAGCTTGATAACATTGCTCTCCTCTGCGGGCACTACGAAGGCATTGACCAGCGAGTTATTGATGAAATCGTTGATGAAGAAATCTCCATCGGCGACTATGTTTTGACCGGCGGTGAACTTCCTGCGCTTGTGCTTGCGGACAGCATTGCAAGAATGCTTCCCGGAGTGCTTGCCAATGAAGATGCTTTCACTCTTGAAAGCCACTATTCGGGACTGCTTGAATATCCGCAGTATACCCGCCCCTATGAATGGCACGGTGAAAAAGTTCCCGATGTTTTGATTTCCGGACATCATGCCAACATTGAAAAATGGCAGCGTGAGCAAAGTCTTAAACGCACCCTTGAACGCCGACCCGATATGCTTGAAAAAGCAGAGCTCACCAAAAAAGACAAAGAATATCTCAATAAACTTAAAACCACCGAAGTCTGATGACCTCGGTGGTTTTTTGCAGGATGTAAACATCCCGCCCTACTCTGTTAAATTACGCTGCTTTAGCGGTAGATTTATTTTTTTCCTTCTTTTCTCCGATTTTCTGAAGAACAATAACAAGAATCATAAGTGCAACGCCTGCAATATCAGTCTGCCAACCGGGAATAATCATAAGCAAACCGCCTGCAAGAGCCATCAATCTCTCCCATACGGGCATATGCTTATACATATAGCCTTCCATGCCTGCGGAGATAATGTAAATACCGCAGACAGCAGTTATTACAAGAAGAACGATGTTGTACCAGGGAGTTACCGTTCCGAAATCTATACCGATAAGCATTTCGGGGCTGTAGGCGAAAATATAAGGAACGATGAATGCCGTTATTGCAAGACGTGTTGCCGTAACACCCGTTTTAAGCGGATTGGATTTTGCAATTGCCGAACCTGCATATGCCGCAAGGGCAACGGGAGGTGTGATATCCGCAACAATACCGAAATAGAAAACAAACATATGGGCAGCAAGCATCGGAATACCCATCTTGATAAGAATGGGTGCAGTGATGGTTGCCATGATAACATAGTTGGCAGTTGTGGGAACACCCATGCCGAGAACAATACAGCAAAGCATTGTAAGAACAAGGGCAAGGAATGTGCTGTTTTCCGCAATGGGAACAAGAGTATTGATAAGGAGCTGACCGAGAGCGGTCATTGTTACAACGCCCGAGATAAGGCCTGCCATTCCGCATGCCGCAGCAACACCGACTGTGTTCTTTGCACCGTTTTCAAGAGACTCAATAACGGTTTTGGGAGTAAGTGCTGAGTGGTCTTTGGCAAGGAATGAGAGAAGGAAGCATACAACCATGCCTGCGAATACAGCAACCTGCATATTCTTTGTTCCGAAGGGAAGCCAGATGCCGAGCGTAACGGCAACAGGAATAACAGGAAGGATAAATCTCCATGCGTTTTTCTTGTTAAACTCATGGGGAACAAGGCTTACTATAAGTGAGCTGAGAATTGCAAAGCAAGCGGATACACCTGCGCTGAAATAGTTCATGCAGATAACAAGAACAACGATGGGCAGAAGAAGATATCCGTTTTTAAGGATAAGCTTAAAGAAATTGGGAATTGCATCCTTGGGAAGTCCCTTAAGACCAAGCTTTTTGGCTTCAAAATGAATCATAAGAAAGATTCCCATAAAGTAAAGAACAGCGGGAAGAATGGCTGCAACAGCTATCTTTGAATAGGAAACCTCTGTCATTTCGGACATAAGAAATGCGGCCGCACCCATAATGGGAGGCATTATCTGACCGCCCGTTGAAACCGCCGCTTCAACAGCCGCTGCAAATTCGGGCTTATAACCTGTTTTCTTCATAAGAGGAATTGTAATCGAGCCGCTACCTACGGTATTTGCAACAGATGAGCCTGAATACATGCCTTCGAGTGCGCTGGAAATAACAGCAACCTTTGCGGGTCCGCCGATGGATGCGCCTGCAATTGAGTTTGCAAGGTTAACAAAGAATGTGCCGATACCTGTTCTTTCAAGGAGTGCGCCGAGAATAATGAAAAGAACAATAAACGTTGTGCAAACATAAACGGGAGTTGAGAACATACCGTTTGAAACATCATAGAACAAACCATACATGAGGTTTCTCAGAGCAGTATTGGGGTTATCGGTATACGCCTTTATTGTGGCATAAAGAACAAATGCGCCTGCAACAAAGATAATCGGCAAACCGACTGCACGTCGAACAAGCTCAACGAGCAGGATTATCGCAATTAATGCAATGATAATCTCAACAGTTCCGATTCGCTTGCTCATCATTATGATATCATTCTGGAAAATTGTATAATAAAGGAAGCTGCCTGAGGATACAACCGCCAGGATTATATCATAAAAAGGAACATAATTTATTTTCTTGGTCTGTGCTTTGTATGCAGGGAAAATCAAAAAGCCGATAAAAGCTATAAAAGCCATGAATGTTGTCAGCTTTGTGTATTTGGTTGCTGTGGGAAAAAGAAGAGCCATGGAAATCATATAGAGGCTGAAAGCAGCCATGAGAGCGGTAATAATCGTTTTTCTCCATCCGGTAAAAACTCTGACGTTGCTTTCACGGTCAAATTCCTGCATTATTTTTTCAGAATCGACCTGTTCAAACTCTATCTCGTTTTTAACAGTTTCACTCATACATTTTTACCCCTTTCCTGATTATTTTTGTGCCGTATAAAAAAATGCCGCAATTAAAAATCGCGGCATTTTTAAGTCAATGAAGCGGAATTTTATGCAATTATGCCTGCCTCTTTATAGTATCTTTCTGCGCCGGGATGAAGAGGAACATCACCGATTGCGGAAACTGCAACGTCAGTTGTCATTTCCTTGCCCTTTGCATGAGCAGCAGCTATATCAGCCTGCTTTTCCCAAAGGTCCTTGGTAATCTGATATGCCTGATCTTCGCTCATATCGTTGGAAACAACAAATGTTGCCATGATAGCTACTGTGTTAACGGGTTCTGCGATGAAATCGTAGTCAGCAGCAGTCATTTCATATTTTGCATAGAAGGGGAAGTCAGTCATGAGCTTTGAAATAACTTCTTCGCCAAGATCAACAACTACAACTTCTGTTGCTGTTGCAAGCTCTGTGATAGCGGGAGTGGGAGTACCTGCAGTGATGAAAGCTGCATCAATTGAACCATCCTTAAGCTGAGTAGCTGCATCACCGAAGGAAGCTGCTGTCTTATTGATATCCTTATCAATGTCAATACCTGCAGCTGCAAGAATCTGAGTAGCATTGTAGTATACACCTGAACCGGCATCGCCTACAGCAACGTTTTTACCCTTAAGGTCAGCAACAGACTTGATGCCCGATGCCTTTGTTGCGATAATCTGGCAAACTTCGGGATATACGCAGCCAATAGCTGAGAATGACTGAATCTGAGAAGCAAAGCCGTTTGTGCCTGCATATGCATAGTTCATAACGTCATTCTGAACAATTGCCATCTGATAGTCACCGTCTTCAATACCTTCGATGTTAGCCTGTGAACCGCCTGTTGAAAGAACTTCAAAAGTATAGTCTGCAGTGTTAAGAATCTGGCAAGCCGCTGTTGTAAAACCGTAATATGTACCGGTGTTGCCGCCTGTACCAACCTTAACCTTGGCAATCATGTTCGTTGCAGGTGCATCGGGATTGGTGGTTTCGCCGTTTGTGTTGCCGCCGCAAGCAGCCATAAAGAGAGTTGCGAAAACAAGAACGAGCGAGATAACGATAGCTAATTTTTTCTTCATAGTTTACCTCCTATTTTTAATTTCCTTATCTCCGTTGAACGGCATAGGAAATCAATTACCTTGTCATTATACACTATTCTGCAAATTATTGCAATATATTTGCATAAATTACATAAAAAGTGAAAGTATCATTTCAATAAACGCCATAATTGCGTTTATGATTTTCTGGAAAAACGAAAGCTCTTCTGCACCCTGAGAAACGGTTATCCCGTTTTCGGTTGCATAGTCATATGCCGCAGAGCCTTCTTCGGCTATGATTGAAAGCGAAGAACAGCCTTCAAAAGCCTTGGTGCCGATTGAAGTAACACTTGAGGGAATTTTGGTTTCACCGAGTGAAGAACAGTTGTAAAAAGCAGCACTGTAAATGCTTTCCACGCTGTCGGGAATCGTTATCTTTTCGAGGTTTGAGCAGCTTTCAAATGCTCTTGTGCTGATTTCTTTAACACCGTCTTCAAGAACAGCCTCTTTGAGACCCGAATCATAGAATGCGCTTTCATAATCCGTTACGGATGCAGGAATTGTTATTTTTTTGAGTGCATCGCATTTTCCGAATGCCTGAGAACCGATAAACGTTACGGTTGAAGGAATTGTTATGTCGGAAAGCTTGCCGCACATATAAAAAGCATATGCTTCAATGGTTTTAAGTCCGTTCGGAAGAGAAATTTTTGTGAGATTTTTGTTTTCACCGAAAGCATAGTCTGCTATTCTCTTTACATCCGAAGCAACCGTAAACGAAGAATCACTAAGCCCGTTCGGATACTGGATAAGCGTTTTGTCGGTAACCGCTGAATAGACATTGGGGTCATATGAGCTTTCAAAGGGACCGTAAAGCACGCCATTAACATCGCTGTAAACTGAATTGTCCGAAGCAACATCAAAAGCGGTAACCGAAGTGCAGCCGATAAATGCATTCTTTCTTATAGTCTTAACACTTGCGGGAATATCAATGCGGTTAAGCTTCATGCACATCTTGAATGCTTCTGCACCGATAAGCTCAACTGTCGAAGGAATTGTTATTGAAGTGAGAGCCGTGCAGTCATTGAACGCTTCGTCGGGAATTGCTTTGAGCGATGAAGGAAGCGTGATGCTTTTGAGTGCACTGCAGTGAACGAATGCGGATTTTCCAATTTCGCAGGTTGAACCTTCAAAAGTTATCTTTTCAAGTGAAACACAGCTTTCAAATGCAGTGTTTCCGACTTTTTTGACACTTGAAGGAATAACAACCTGCGTTATGTTTCCGCAGTTTGAAAACGCGCCTATGCCGATTTCCTGAACAACCTTGCCGTTGTATGTTGAAGGAATTTCAACAACACCTGTGGCAGTCGGCTGACAACGGGTGAGAATGGCATAGCCGAGAGCTGTGTTATATGTAAAGCCTTCTCCCGCAGCAGATGCAAAGGAGAACGATACACATGTCAGCAAGGTAAGCAACGAAAGAATCAGACTTGTTATTTTTGTGATTTTTTTCATGGTTAACCCCCCGATAATAATATCACAGAATAGATTATACTCAAATCTGCCAAAAAAATCAATAGTTTTTTATGAAAACTAAATTTATATTTGTTTATTATTGACAAACACAAATTAAAGCACTAAAATATTTTTAACATTTCTTCCAGGAGATTTTTAATATTATGTATGATTCAAACGGCAATTTTTACAAACCCGAACGAGGTTCATCCCCTTCTCCGGACCACATAATGCTTGCCTTTTGCGCAGATGCAAAACACGAAATGGCGGTTATATGGAGAACAAGCACGGATGTTGAAAACGGCTATATTCTTTACCGCAAAGTAAACGACACTGAATGGCTGAAAAAAGATGCGGTTTTTGAAACAAAAGAAACCGACATTGATATCAGCAATTATTATTCCGTCAGACTCGACAATCTTGAAGCAGGCACAAAATATATCTATACAGTCGGTTCCGATAAAAACAGAAGCGATGAGTTTTCGTTTGAAACAGAACCGGAAAACCTCAATAAATTCAGCTTTATCGTAATCACCGACCATCAGAAGGGCGACCCGTGCCATCTTCCTGATTACTCAAAGGTCGGTGCAATGCTTAAAAGAGCACTTGAAAGACATCCCGGATGCAAATTTATTTTCACTGCAGGCGACAACTGTGATAACGGTCAGAACGAGCTTCAGTGGAACGGTATGTTTGAGGGACTTAAAGGTATTATCGAAAGTATACCTTACATGATGACAACCGGCAACCATGACAACAGAGGCTATCTTACATACTTCCCCGAACCGACAGGCAAATTCTATCTTGAGCACGCAGACTTCTTTGATTTTCAGTTTGCTCCCGCATATCCTGACAACGGTCCGGAGGGATATAAGGGCGAAAATTATTCGTTCGACTACGGCAACGCTCATTTTCTTGTTATGGGCATCAATGCACCGCAGATTCTTGAAGACTGGGCATATAACGACCTGCAAAACAGCAACAAAACATGGAAACTCGGCGGATATCATTTTCCGATTTACCCCGTAATGCCCGAAGGTCAGAATAACGACGGTTATCCGTGGCTGAGAAAGCCGATTGAAGAAGGCAGACTCGATATCCTTTTTGAAGGTCATGAGCATTCGTTTGCAAGAACTTATCCCACAAAGGGCGACGAACTTTTTGATAAGCCTTCCGAAGGTACGGTTCATTATATCGTCGGAAACGGCGGAGGTAATATTTATCATTCCAACGCTCCAAAAATCTGGCATTCCTGCTTCTATCCGCAAGAACTCCGCATGGGTTCATATACTCTTGTTGAAATTGACGGCAATGTTCTCACCGCAACCGCTTATCTTGACGATGGCAGAATAATTGATGTTTTCACAATCGACAAAGATAAGGACCTGATTACTCCTCACGCTCTTGCGCCAACCTACGACTGGACAAAAATGGCATTTAAAGGACAAATGCTCGAACTGATTTCAAGAGAACTTTATCCGGAATTCAAAGACGGCATATGGTATGCGCCGTTCGGAGTTCTCATTCAGTTCATCGGCGGAAAGGTTATCAAAGAAGCCGAAACGCTTTATGTTGAAGCTTACGGTCACAGGGCAACCTTCACCGTCGGCAGTAAGCTTGCCAAAACAGATCTCGGAACGGTTGAAATGAAGGGCGAAGCGTATTTTGTCAGAAATCAGCTTTTTGTTCCCGTTGATGACAGCGCAAGGATGTTTGAAATGGAATGGTATCATGCCAAAAGAAATAATTATATAAATTGGAATACAGCAAGCGAGGACAAACCTCTCTGCAAACACCCTGAATAATAAAGGAGGAACAATATGCTTTACAAAAAAAATACGGCTCCCGCTTTGACGGACGAGCTTTTTAAAAATCCAACCTGCGAATACAGAGGCACTCCCTTCTGGGCATGGAACAGCGACCTCAAAGCAGAAGAGCTCTGCCGTCAGATTGATATTTTCAAAAAAATGGGTCTGGGCGGATTCCATATGCACGTTCGTACGGGTATGTCAACCAACTATCTTTCCGACGAATTTATGTCACTCATCAAGTGCTGTGCGGAAAAGGCAGAAAAAGAGCATATGCTTGCATGGCTTTATGATGAAGACAGATGGCCCTCCGGTGCGGCAGGCGGTCTTGTTACCAAAGACAAGAAATACCGTGCACGCTGCCTGCTTATGACAACCGTCCCCTGCGACAGCAATGAAGAAGAAACCGAATATATTGATTCACGCGCCGAAGGCGGAAGAAACGGCGACGGATATCTCATCACCTGCTACGATGTTGTTCTTGATAAAAACGGTTATCTTGAATCATACAAACGTATCGGCGAAAACGATGATGCCGAAGGCACAAAATGGTATGCATACCTCAAAATCCACGCAGCCTCCCCGTGGTATAATAACCAGACATATCTTGACACCCTCAATCCCAAGGCGGTCAAGCGTTTCGTTGAAGTAACTCACGAAAGATACAAAGAATCAATCGGTGAACATTTCGGCAATGTTGTTCCCGCAATTTTCACCGATGAACCGCAATTCACACGCAAAAATGTTCTTCGCAATTCAACCGATACCCACGAAGACATTGCAATGCCGTGGACAGACGATATTCCCGAAACATACAAAACGCAGTATGGCGAAGATATCCTCGAAAGTCTTCCCGAGCTTTTCTGGGAACTTCCTGACGGTAAGGTTTCTCTCACCCGTTATCACTATCATGACCATATTTCCGAAAGATTTTCTCAGGCATTTGCCGATGTTTGCGGTGACTGGTGCCGCAAAAACGGTATTGCTCTCACGGGTCATATGATGGAAGAGCCCTCTCTTCACAGTCAGACTGCAGCACTCGGTGAAGCGATGCGTTCGTACAGAGGATTTGACCTTCCCGGCATCGATATGCTCTGCGCAAGCTTTGAATTCACAACCGCAAAGCAGGCACAATCCGCCGTTCATCAGTTCGGCAGAGAAGGTATGCTCTCCGAGCTTTACGGCGTTACGGGATGGAACTACGATTTCAGAGGCTATAAGCTCCACGGCGACTGGCAGGCTTGTCTCGGTGTTACAATAAGAGTTCCTCACCTTTCATGGTATGCAATGGGCGGCGAAGCCAAGAGAGACTATCCCGCCTCAATCCACTATCAGTCACCCTGGTGGGAAGAATTCTCATATCTTGAAGACCATTTTGCAAGGGTCAACACCGCCATGACAAGAGGCAAACCCGTTGTTAAGGTTGGTGTTATTCATCCTGTTGAAAGCTTCTGGCTTCACTGGGGTCCCAACGATAAAACGGCTCTTACCCGTGAAAATATGGACGAGAAGTTCAGGAATCTTGCAGACTGGCTTCTCAAAGGCAGCATAGATTTCAACTATATCAGCGAATCCCTTTTCCCCATGCTCTGCGAAAGCGCTTCAGCACCTCTTAAGGTTGGAGAAATGGAATATGATGCAATCATCGTTCCCGACTGCGAAACCCTCCGTTCAACAACTCTTGAACGCCTTGAAAAGTTCCGCGAAGCAGGCGGAAAGCTTATCTTTGCCGGCAATGCTCCCGTTTATGAGGACGGAGTCATAAGCGGAAGAGGAAAAGCTCTTTATGAAAAATCAACAGTTGTTTCATTTGACAAAGAAAAGATACTTACCGCACTTGAAGACAACAGAACACTTACCATCCGTGAAGCAAACGGCAGACTTTCCGAAGACTTCATCTATCAGCTCCGTCAGGATGCAAACACACGCTGGCTGTTCATCAGCAGATGCCGTGAACCTTATAACAAGGATGTTATAAGAGACAATTCACTCCGCATAAGCATAAAAGGTGAATATATACCCTATATTTATGATACAATCAGCGGGGATATACGCAAGATTCCCTGCAGCTACATCAACGGCTGTACCGTTATTGCAAAAACTCTCTATAACTATGACAGCCTTCTCCTCAGACTTGATGAAGGCAAATCCGATTTAATCGGCTCAGATCCCGGCGACGTTGATTTGCTTGATGCAAAGGCAATGCCTGCACTTGTTGACTATACCCTTTCAGAAAGAAACGCATATCTTCTCGATATTGCGGAATTCTCACTCGACGGCGGTGAATTCAAAGCTGAAGAGGAAATACTCCGTCTCGATAATGTTTGCAGAGAAGCTCTCGGTTTTGTTGAAAGAGGCGGCCACGTTGCACAGCCCTGGGTACTTGAACCCGAAACAATCGAGCATTATTTAACCTTAAGATTCAACATCACAAGCGAAATTGATTATTCGGGTGCAGAACTTGCTCTTGAAGATGCCGAAAAAGCAAAAATCATTTTCAACGGCAGCGAAATTGCAAACAACATCACCGGCTGGTATGTTGACAAGGACATAAAGACCGTTCCCCTCACCGACATAAAGAAGGGCGATAATATCCTTGAAATCACACTTCCCTTCGGCAAACGCACAAACACCGAATGGTGCTATCTTCTCGGTGATTTCGGCGTAAAAGTCATCGGCAGAGACAAGATTATAACCGTTCTCCCCGAGAAACTCGGATTCGGTTCAATTCACGGTCAGGGACTTCCCTTCTACGGCGGAAACATCACATATCATCTTGAAGCAGAAGGCGAAGCTTTCGCAATTGAAGCAACAAGATACAGAGGTGCTCTCATTTCCGTTTCGGTTGACGGCGAAACCAAGGGCAAGATTGTTTATCCTCCCTACCACCTTGAAATCAGCGGTCTTTCTGAGGGAAAACACAAAGTTGACGTTACCCTTTTCGGTCATCGCTACAATTCCTTCGGTGCAGTTCATCTCACCGATATAAATCATGCATGGCACGGACCCGACGCATGGCGCAGCAACGAAGAACGTTGGAGCTACGAATATGTATTCCGTGAAGTCGGTATTCTTGCAAGACCCGTTATCAAAATCAGATGAAAGGCAGGGTGTTGATATGTCGGCACCTCTTGCGGACAGACTTCGTCCGAAAAAAATCGAAGATATAATCGGTCAGCCGCATCTTTTGGGTGAAGGCAAACCTCTGCGCAACATTATAAAATCGGGGGAACTGCCCAACATGGTGTTTTACGGTCCTCCCGGAGTAGGCAAAACTACTCTCGCAAGCATTATCGCCAAAACAACTGACCGTCATCTCGTGAAGCTTAACGGCACAACCGCAGGCACGGCGGATATCAAAGATGTTGTTGCAAAGCTTGATACTTTTATTGCACCGAACGGGATTCTGCTCTATCTTGACGAAATCCAGTATTTCAACAAAAAGCAGCAGCAGACTTTGCTTGAATATATCGAAAACGGTGCGATAACTCTCATTGCATCAACAACGGAAAATCCGTATTTTTATGTTTACAGTGCAATTCTCAGCCGTTCAACCGTGTTTGAATTCAAGAGCATCACTCCTTCCGAAGCGGAAAAGGCAGTAAGACGTGCGTTTGATTTTATGGCAGAGGACAGAAACGAAGAATACGACATTGAAGACGGCGTTTTTTCGCATATCGCAACCGCAAGTGCCGGTGATGTCAGAAAGGCAATCAACAGCGTTGAGCTTTGCGTGCTTTCGGCAAATTCCGACGGAAGCAAAAAGAATATAACCCTTGAAAACGCAAAATCCCTCACACAGAAAAGCGCGATGAGATACGATAAAGACGGCGATGAGCATTACGATATAATCTCCGCTTTTCAGAAGTCCATGCGAGGCTCCGACCCAGATGCGGCGGTGCATTACCTTGCAAGACTGCTCGAAGCAGGAGATTTACCCTCCGCTTGCAGAAGACTTCTCGTCTGCGCCTGCGAGGATGTGGGACTTGCGTATCCGCAAATAATTCCCATTGTCAAAGCGGCGGTGGATTCCGCAATGATGCTCGGACTTCCCGAAGCAAGAATACCTCTTGCAGACGCTGTGGTTCTTGTTGCAACAAGCCCGAAATCCAACAGCGCATACGGTGCGATAAATTCCGCAATGGCAGATGTTTCGGCAGGCAGAACGGGTCCCGTACCCCGTCAGCTTCAGAATATGCACTATGACGGTGAGGATAACCCGAATAAAGGTCAGTTCTATAAATACGCCCACGACTTCCCCGGTCATTGGGTTGACCAGCAGTATCTCCCCGATGCAATAAAAAACAAAAAATACTACGAATTCGGCGATAACAAAATGGAACAGGCATCGAAAGAATACTGGTCGAGAATCAAGAAAAAGTGAATATAATTCAATCTCCCGAAACGGCATCAACCGTCTCGGGAGATTTTTTGTTAATTATATCCTCATATTCACATAAAAACGGCGTGAGCAAGCTCCCGCCGTTAATTTTTTCTATGCGCACCTGACGGTGCGACGGGTCGTCGGGTCGCCGACCCCTACAATGTGATTAAAAATTAAACACATTCGGAATTGTCTTGTTCAGACCAAACAATTTTTTGAAGAATGCAATTATCTTCTGGAAGAAACCTGCTTTTGAGGTCATTGTCTGTTCGTCTGTTGAAACGGGATTGCCGTCTGCATCATAAATCGTTGCAGTAAATGTTGTGTCACCCGATTTTTCGGGACTGATTTCACACGTTGCGCCGTTTGCTTTGTAGCTGAAATTGTTGTTCGATGCTGTCCATTCAACATAATAACCCGAAGGCAGTTCACCGCTGATATCCGCATGAAGAATTATCGAATCACCATAGCTGATTGTGGTGGTTGAAGGTTTGCGGACTGACATTTTTAAATATTTTGCCGTTATATTCGTGTCTTGCTTAACAACAAAACCGAATTCTTTTTCAAAGCCTACAGCTTCGTTATCAATATACCAACCTGCAAAAATATATCCGTCTACTTCCGGTGCATGAACAGTAACAAAATCTCCTGCAACAGCTTCAATTGACTCCATAACTTTTCCGTCAATGTCCGAAATAACATTAACAGTTCCTTTGTGTTCGGAATTCTTAAAACTATCGGAAGGATAAATCGTTTCGTTTCCTGTTGTTAATTTATACTGTGAAACATCAAAGTTTTCTGTGCTCAACTCGCCGACAATCTCTTTTCCTTCTGTAATGCTGATATCATAGAAATTTGTTCTTTCTGTTTCTTCAAAATTACTGCCGTATTTTATAATACTGTAATCCATTTTCCCTTCGCCGTTACCAATGATTTTCACAGTATATTCCTTGTTTGCAGGAGTCCATAGATATTTTGTTTCGCCGTAAACTTCAACAACAACATTTTTGTCTTCCAAAGCTTCATCAACAACATTGTTTACTGTTCTTCCCACCAATTTTCCGGAATCTTTTTCATAAACCTCGATATCGATGGGACAGTTAAACATCTGCAGATATCTTTCGATTGAAAGTATTTGTGAAAGATCAAATCTCCAGACAACATCTGTTGTATCTTTTATATTCTCGTTCCACAAAAGTTTTCCGTATTCATCAAGAGCAGCAGATTCATAAACACAATACAAACCGCCATCATTTATGACCACATTCTCTGCTCCCGGCAAATTATTGATTTCAACAAAGTTTTTCTTCTTGGGATACGCAGTTTTGTTTCTGCTGAAATCAAATGTTATTGCGCTTATTGTTGTTGTGAATGATGCGCCTGTTGTTCTTGAAAGAAATACCTGATATTTTTCGTTGCCTATTTCTTTGGCTGCAACACCTTGTATGCAATTGACAGAGTTTGGTATGCCAACATAATAATCTGCGGATTTACGGTTTATGCTTTTCCATTCTTCTTCCGGAGAGTTGCCCGAAAGTTTGAAACCGAGAAGCACGCTGTTATAGTTTTTTGAAGCAGGAATTCTCCATCCTTCATTAAATGTAACTACTGATCCGGAAAAAGAATAAAAGTTACCTGACCAAAGAACTCCGTCTGTGCAATCAATGTATGAACAGCTTGCGCTTTCAGTATCCGCTTTATCATCCTTCTTCAACTGAGCAAAGTTCATTTTATCCGCAATAGCTATTTCTTTTACTGCTCTCTCGGGAACATCAAGCTCCGAAAGAGGAATATAGGCAACACCAGAACCTCTTGAGATATACAAATTATATTCCGAAACCGCTATTCCGCCCACATGACCTTTAAAAGGAGATTTATCATCATGTAAAAGGTTAAACTGAGCAACAAACTCGCCCGTATCATAGTCGAGAGCAAAAACAACGCTGTTTCTTTGCTTATCTTCGTCGCCTTTTTCAACCTTATTATAAGAAGAAATTAACAACCAGTTCTTCTCTTTATAATAAGCAAGACCTTGAGGAATCATATCTTCGCCTTGACCGGGAACACAGAAATCGGGATTTCCGTTTGTTCCGTCCATTGGAACAGCAAGTGAATCCAGTTTATCATCGATATATTTTTCGTTGCGTGTTGAATAATCATATATAACATGGTCTTGTGAATATCCTGAGTTTGCTATTGCATCGCAAAGATAAACTTCAATATACTCATCGCTTGCCATGCCGTAAAACGGATAAATTACACCTTTGGATTCATCATAAGCATCAAACTTTTTAATTTTGATATAACACTGCTTTTGGCTTGGTATACCAGCAAAAGCATCAATTATTCTGAGATTGGAGCCTTCAATTTTATAGTTACTGTTTTCGTCAGTTATCTTTTTCTGATTAAGATCATAACTGATTGTAATTTCAAAACTGTCTTTAATAGATGTAAACCTTTTGTCAAAATTGAATATCAAATCATTGTCTGTAATCAGAATTGTACTGTTGTCTGAGGGGATCGTTGAAATAAGTTTCAATTCACCCTCAGGTTCAGGTGTTTCACCACCGGGGACAGAATTGAAATGGATGTTGGCGTTGAGGAGATATCTGTTATTTTCACCGATTGAAATTGCATTCCATTCTTCTTCCGTGCCTGTATAATAAATATCGGCGAGACTGTTGCATTCAGTGAACGCATCTTCGCCTATGATTGTTACGCTGTCAGGGATTATTATGCATGTGAGACTATAGCAACCAGCGAACGCACCATCGCCTATGATTGTTACGCTGTCGGGGATTGTTACGTTTGTGAGACCGACGCACCAAAGGAACGCAGAATCGTCTATGTTTGTCACGCTGTTGCCGATTGTTACGCTTGTGAGACCGACGCACCAAAGGAACGCATAACCGCCTATGTTTGTCACGCTGTCGGGGATTACATAACCCGTTCTTGCGTTGCCTGTGGGATACTGAATTAATTGTGTTTTTTCTTTATTGAATAACACTCCGTATTCATCGCTTGAATACATAGTGTTTTCAGAATCTACTGTTATGCTTGTGAGACTTTCGCAATTGGAGAACGCATTATCACCTATGTTTGTTACGCTGTTGCCGATTGTTACGCTTGTGAGACTTTCGCAGTAAAAGAACGCATATTCACCTATGCTTTTTACGCTGTCTGGGATTGTTATTCTTGTGAGACTGTGGCAATCAGAGAACGCATTATCACCTATGCTCGTTACAGGATAGCCACCAAGTATTGAAGGAATTACGATATCACCACTAATTGAGGTGTCAACATCAGTAATTGCGACGTTGCCATCTGCATCAATGGTGTATGTATAATATCCGCTTGTTTCTGCCGCTTCTGCTTTGAGGGCAAAGCCGTCGAAGAAGTCGGAGACGGAATCGGCAAGTTTATCAAATCCGCCGAAGTCGGGGAGTTCAAGGTCGAGAAGTCCTGTAAGCGGTGCGGAGCAGAGCATTATCGCCGCCGCAAGAATGACAGACAAGGATTTTTTGAGTGTCCGTTTCATAGTTTTCCTCCTCATAATTATTCTGATTTTATAGTAACATATAAAAATTCCCAATTCAACAATTAATTTTAAATATATATAATGAACCAATACGCT
>JAZSNQ010000268.1:0-5176 GCA_045536515.1 Acutalibacteraceae bacterium
TGTATGTGAAGCTTCTCGAACAGGCTATCAGCGAGGAAAAGGGCGAAAAATCCGATGTGCCCGAAAAGGACTGCGTTATCGACCTTCCGATTGATGCGCATATCCCCGATGATTATATCGAAAGCGTGCCGCAGAGGCTTCAGATTTACCGCCGCATTGCCGACATCAGAAACGACGACGACGCTTCGGATGTTATTGACGAGCTTGTTGACCGTTTCGGAGACCCGCCGCCGTGCGTAGAAGGTCTTATCAGAATTGCGCTTCTGCGAGGCAAAGCCGCATCTCACGATATCTATGAAATTACCATGCAGGGCGATAAGATTATTTTCAAAATCAATTCGCTTGATATGGAAACGGTTTCACGCGCGGCTGCACATTTCAAAGGCAGATTTGTTGTCAGTGCAGGCGGAGGCAAGCCTCACATTTCCGTAAGACTTCTTAAGGGCGAAAACCGTCTGGGTCTTATCCAGCGAGTGCTTGATTATATGGATAAAGAGTAATTGACTATTTACAAATATGTTAACAGTATGTTAATATCAAATTATAAAACCAAGGAAAGGTCGGATATTAATGAAAAGGTTTTTATGTGTAATTCTTTCTCTTGCAATGATTATCTCGTCGTGTGCCGTTATCGCATCGGCATCGGGCGAAGTTAAGGGCAAAATTTCGGATTATCCCGTCATAATTGTTCCCGGCTACAGCTCAACCAACCTCTACTACGGCGACAGCCTTGAAACGGGCGAGCCTGTCTGGGGTCTCAACTGGGACTACGTGCTCGAACGTGTTTTTGCAAGAATTGCAGAGCTTGGCATGGGTCTGGGTGCGCTCACAGTCGGCAACGCGGAATATATTTCCGATGTTCTTGCAGAGGAAATGATACCTCTTTTTGAAAAGCTCCGCTGTAATCCCGACGGCACAAGCGCTTACGAGCTTCATCAGGATTATACCGAGGCTGCCGACAAGAACAATGTTCACCTCATTCAGAATTTCCCCGACGGAAAATACAGACAGGAAATTGAAATTTCCGATGAAATTGCCGAATATATCGGTCACAAGAATATCTATAATTTCAGCACCGATTTCAGAATGGGTGCCGAATACTGTGCAGGACTGCTGGATGATTTTGTTCAGTCGGTAAAAGAACACAGCGGCAAGGATAAAGTCAATCTCTGGGCAATCAGCCACGGCGGTCAGGTTACGGCAACCTATCTCGCTCTTTACGGCTATAAAAACGATGTTGACAACGCCGTTATGACCGTTCCCGCAATCGGCGGCGCAGGAATTGCTTATGATGCTCTGACCGCAAATGTTGAATTTGACGAAGAATGCCTTGTGCGTTTTGTTGAAAACGGAACAATGTCCGAGGAAAACTATAACTGGATTGTAAAGGCAAATCAGTTCGGATTTATCGACAATCTCCTCAACACTCTCTTCCCGAAACTTGTTCCCACTCTCGGCTACTGGGGCAGTCTTTGGGATTTCATGCCTGCCGACAAATATGAAGCTGCAAAAAAACAGCTTCTTGACCCCGTTGAGAGTGCAAGACTCATTGAGATAAGCGACCGTTTCCACTATGAAATTCTCCCCTCGATTGACGAAAAGCTTGCCGAATGCATCGAAAACGGCATGAATATTTCAATCATTGCAGGCTGCGGCGAAAGAATCGTTACGGGCATGAACGAGGATTCAGACGGCATTATCACAACCAATGCTTCAACGGGCGCAACCTGCGCACCCTACGGCACAAGATTTGCCGACGGCTATGTGCAGAAGAATTCCTGCGGCGGCAAAAACAAGATTTCGCCCAACATGGAAATTGATGCTTCAACCGCATATCTTCCCGATAACACATGGTTTGTTGACGGTCTTTTCCACGGCATGACCTATAAGGATAACTACACAAGAGTTCTCATGATGACTCTTCTTCTCACCGACAGAATCACCGATGTTTATTCCGACGAAAACTATCCTCAATTCAAATATTCCACCAACGCATCCCACACCGTTCACGCCGCATTCAACGGCTGTGACGAGGGAATTCTCACGGGCGATGCAAAATCGCTCACCGTTACCAATGTGTGCAACAATTCAAAGGTGAATGTTCTTGCCGTTTACTGCGACGGCGCAAAGCTCAAGTTTGACGTTCCCGCATTCAACAGCCTCAATCCCGGCGATACACTCGAAATTCCGTTCTCGGGCGATATTCCCGGAAAATCGGCAACCGTTGTCAATGTTACGGTCTATTACACAATGGACAACATAACTCCTGTCGGCTACAGAACTCAGGGCTTCACCCTCGATAACGGCGCGGCAGCCGAAAAGCAGGAAGGCTATGTCAGCGCAGAGGCAAGAACACCGTTTGACGATATTCTCTTCGGCGAATTTGATGCGTTCCTCAGAATGCTCGGTCTTAAAGAGCTTCTTTCGATGTTCTATACCATTATTTACTGCATCGCAACATCACTTTCAATCTTTTAAGGAGTTAAATTTATGGCTGATTTAAACAGTTCAATCTGCATTTCTTCGCTTCATGCCTCCGCAGTTTCGCTTATAGGCGAAGAAGTATATGACTCAACCGAAAAACCCAATGCAGCTATAACCGCCCTTGCAGAGAAAAAGCTCGGCGGAAAAACCGTTGACCGCACGATTATCTATAATCCCGATGCCGTTGCGCTCTGGGTGTGGCAGAAATACACCGAAAAATTTGCACCCGCGATGATTCGTTCCGATATCGCAATGCCGATGCTATCGGTTATGCCGAGCGTAACTCCCGTTTGCTTCGCTTCGATGTATACAGGTGTCATGCCCGATGTTCACGGCATCAAAAAATACGAAAAACCCGTTTTGACAACCGAAACACTCTTTGACCGTTTTATAAAAGCAGGCAAAAAGGCGGCAATTATTTCAACGAAGAACGACAGCATTTCCCTTATCTTCCTTGAACGCGAAATGGATTATTTTATCTATGATACCCCCGAGGAAGTCAACAAGAAGGCTCTTGAAATCATTGATGAAGATAAATATGACCTTGTTGTTATCTATAACGGCGACTATGACGGTACGATGCATAAATTCGGACCCGAATCCGAAGAAGCGCTTGCAAGGCTTGATAAAAACATTGCGTTCTATGCCGAAATGGTTGACAAAATCCATACAAGACTTGCCGATAAAAATGTTTTCTTTGGCTTCTGTCCCGACCACGGATGCCACGAAATCGACGGCAGCTGCGGCTCGCACGGTCTCGACATGGAAGAGGATATGAACGTTATCCACTTCTACTCAATCAAAACAGCAAAATAAAACAACGGGGCTGTAAAAAACAGCCCCTCAAATTTTATAAGGTTATATGATTAAATCAAATTCGGGCACAATTTTCGCCTCTCTCTGACGAGGGAGGTGGATTTTGCGAAGCAAAAGACGGAGGGGCGAACCGCCGAAACGCCGCCTGTGGCGGATAAAGTAAGGCGGTGAGGGGAAGAAACAAGGAACAATGCCGACGCTCCAAGGAAGGCAGTGCGACTATGTTTCTGAAGGGTAAACAACTCCGCAAAACCTTATATATCAACAAACATACGCAAAATCATTCTCTCCTTCAGTCGCTATGCGACAGCTTCCTCGTCAGAGGAAGCCTAATCATCAAATTTCATTTGTCATTTATTAATAATCAGTAGTCTAACAAACCGGGGCTGTAAAAAAACAGCCCCGGTTTATTGCATTAAATCCAAAGAAAACCAAAGAAGCATATTATAAAAAACAGTTGGATGGGCGAATATTGTACTTTAATGTTCCATGTTACCCATTCGCCCGTCGGATATCTGCAAATTATATCTGTATTACCCGGTGAGACTCCCGTTATTTTTCCGTTATCATCAACTGAAGCAATCTCGGGGTTGCGTGAATACCATATTGCATCACCTGAATTTTCATAAGAAGGCAACTCTTTAGACCATTTGCAGAAAATTGTTTTCTCACGGTGATTTATCATGCCGTATGTAATCGGTTCACTGATAAGTTTTCCGTTTTCGTGACACACCGCTGTGATTTTTTTAATATAGTTGTTTCTGAAACTTACGGGCTCTGTATATTTGATATGATTGTCAATTGTCGGAACACTTCCGTCAATCGTATAATAAATCCTTGCATCCGTTCCCTCGGGAGCAATAATTTCAATTTTGCCGTTTTCGGGCCTGATTTCCAACGGCTGACAGCTTATTTCGGGTTCTAAAACCGCTTTCACCATGTTGTAGAAATTGACAATTCCCACACCGTAGTTTGTGTCCCAACCCTCAGGAACATAAGCTGTTTCTTTAATTATTCTTTTTGTCTCTGCAGGTGTTATATCGGGATCGATAGATTTAAGCGTCGCTGCTGCTGCCGCGATCAATGGAGCCGAATATGATGTTCCATCAGAAATCATGTATGCATTATATGCCGGATACGGTGAATCATCGCTATTATCGGTTAACAATCTGGGAACGGGTACTTTTATGTTTGTTCCCGGAGCTGAAACATCAACGGTATTGCCAAAGTTTGAAAAACTAGCAGGTTTGCTATTTTCGTCTGTTGCGGACACGGTGATTACATCAGGATGACATGCAGGAAAAACTGTGTTTGTAGATTTATTTTCATTTCCAGAAGCAACTATAACCATTATACCATTGTTGCTTGCTGATGTTATTTTATCGTACAAAGTTTTACTGTTACCGGGGATTTCTCCTCCTGCACTTATATTTATTATATCTACATTTTTGGATACCGCAAAATCAAAAGCTTTAAACATATTGCTATATCGAATAAAAATAGAGTTTGTAACTCGATAAGGTGTTATTTTAACAATACTCATTGTATTATCGTATATAACACTTGAAACTGCTGTGCCATGAAAGCAATCATCTTCCATGGAGGACTGCTTTTCTGTTATTTTGTTACCTTCTGAGTCGATACCAACTGTAGTTTCATAATAAAATCCACTGTCTACTAATCGCTCTGAATTATTAAAATATTCATGTTTAGAATAAATACCCGTATCAATAACCGCAACGGTAACTTCACTACACATGATATTTTTATTTTCTATGTATTCAAAAGCTTCGTCAACATTTACTGCATACGAACTCCATGACATATGTGTTTGCTCGGTTTCTTTTGTTTCTGATGATAAGTCGGATCGTAGCCA
>JAZSNQ010000223.1:0-12576 GCA_045536515.1 Acutalibacteraceae bacterium
TATCCGTTTGTGGCAGGCGAGGGGATTTTAACAACAAAGGTTGCAACGCAGATTATCGCAGCCAATAAAGCCGAAACTGCAAGCCTCTGCAATTTTTTCTGTTTCATTTTTATCATCTCCGAAATAAAAGTATAATCCAAAACAAAAAAAATTTCAAGTTATCATTTATTGTGATTTTATACATAAATTTCAACACTTTATCTTGAAAAAGTAGTGTTTCTGTGATATAAAATAAATAATACTCTTTTATCTTGGGAGGTACTATGAAGATTAAAGCATATCACAAGGATTTGGGCAGTCTGCATATAGGCTGCGAAGACCCCAGAGCATATTTTATTCCTTATCAGACCGAAGAGGCTGCTCTTTCGGGCAAAAGAAACGAATCGGATTATTTCACAAGCCTTTGCGGCGAATGGAATTTTAAGTTTTATAACTCATTTGAGGATATCGGAGAGGATTTCGTGAATGCTGCTTTTACGGACACAATTCCCGTACCCAAGTGCTGGCAGACTCAGCTCGGCAAGGGTTATGATGTGCCTCTTTACAGCAATCTTTTCTATCCCTTCCCCCTTGACCCGCCTCATGTTCCCGATGAAAATCCCGCAGGTCATTATAACAGAAAGTTCTATATCAATAAGAAAGACGGCAAGAGCTATTATATCAATTTTGAAGGCGTTTCTTCATGCTTCTATCTCTATGTGAACGGTGAATTTGCCGCTTACAGCCAGGTAAGCCATTGCACAAGCGAAGTTGATATCACAGATAAGCTTCTTGACGGCGAAAACACAATTGACGTTGTTGTTGTCAAATGGTGTGACGGAAGTTATCTCGAAGACCAGGACCATTTCAGACTCTCGGGTATTTTCAGAGAGGTTTATATTCTTGAAAGAGCTGAAAGCCACATCAAGGATATTTATATCAAAACAGATCTTGCCGACGATATGAAATCTGCAGATATCTATATTAAGGATATTCTCTGGTACGGCGATGAAGAGAATTTTGAATATAAGCTTATTTCACCCGACGGAGATGTTGTTTTCTCGGGCAACGAGCTTGATTTCACAATTGAAAATCCTGTTCTCTGGAACAGCGAAAATCCGAAGATTTATACTCTCCTTGTTTCAATGGGCGGCGAGATTATTCCCTTTAAAATCGGTATCAAGAGAATTGATTTCAGGGGCAATGTTGCTTATGTCAACAATCAGCCGATAAAGCTTTACGGAATCAACCGTCACGATTCCAACCCCGAAACGGGTTATTACTGCAGCAGAGAGGATATGCTCCGTGATATTCATATTATTAAAAAGGGTAACTGCAACACAGTAAGAACATCTCACTATCCCAATGCACCCGAATTCCTTGATCTCTGCGACGAATACGGTCTTATGGTTGTTGACGAAGCGGATATTGAAACCCACGGCATGGGCTTTGAATACCGCGACACATGGGATTGGATGCGCTGGTCAAAGCTTTCAACCGATGACGAGTGGGAGCCTGCCTATGTTGACCGTGCACAGCGTCTTTTTGAAAGAGATAAGAACCATGCCTGTGTTATCATGTGGTCGCTCGGAAACGAATCAGGCTGCGGCAAAAACCACAGAGCGATGGGCAAATACATAAAGAGCCGTGAACCCGAAGCTGTTATTCACTATGAGAATTCACATCTTGAATTCAAGGCTGTTCCCATCGGTGAAAATTACAGCGATATTTCCGATGTTGAAAGCCGTATGTATTCATCTCTTGAATATACCGAGGAATACGCAAAGAACAAAAACTCCAAAAAGCCGTTCTATTTCTGTGAGTTTGTTTGTTCATTGACAACAGGCGATATCCATGCTCACTGCGATTTATTCAGAAAATATCCTGCAATCTGGGGCGGCTGCATCTGGGAATATGCCGATCACTCAATCAAGGTTGCCGATAATGCATATCGTTACGGCGGTGATTTCGGCGATTATCCCCATAATTCAACCTGCTGCATAGACGGTCTTGTTTTTGCCGACAGAAGTATGCGTCCCGGTTTCTATGATATGAAAAAAGGTTATCAGCAGTTCGGTGCTGAATATGAGAACGGCAGGATTACCGTTAAAAACTACCGCTATTTTGAAACTCTTTCCGATATGTATATCAAGTGGAGTCTTGATGTCAACGGCGAAAGCGTAATGAACGGCAGAATTGACGATACAGATATCGCACCTCAGGGCACAAAGGAATACGCTCTCTTTGATGATGCACCCGAAAGCGATTGCTGCTATCTCACCCTCACATTCCACGAAAAAGCAGACAGAAAATGGGCGGAAGCAGATTATGAAACAGGCTGGATTCAGTTTGATTTATCTGTTGAACAGTCAAAAAATCAGTTCACCGCAAACCTTCCCGCTGTAACAGAGGGAGACAGATATGTCAAAATTGAATCAGATGATGTTGTTTACACATTCGATAAACCTTACGGCAGAATTTCATCCGTTCTTTGCGCAGGAAAAGAAATGCTCTCCGAACCGGTCAAGGTTGAAATGTGGAAAGCTCACGCATGGAATCAGCTCGGTGATGCGGATGACAGACGTTCGGCAGCTCTTCAGGCTGTTGTTCAGAAAACTTATTCCGCAACCGTTTCCGAAGAATCCGACTGCATAAAAATCACTTGCCCCGTTTCACTCGGCGGACCTGCTGTTGTTCCGGTGCTCAACGGTGAAATGACATATAAGTTCTACGGTGACGGAAGTGCCGTTATCGGATTTAACGGCGAATACAGAAATCTCATGGTTGAAATGGGTATGAAGCTTCCGAGATTCGGTTTTGCATTCAGACTTAAGGGCGGCTATGAAAATATGGAATTCTTCGGCAAAGGTCCTCAGGAAGCATATGCGGACCGTCATCTTGCCGCACGTTACGGTAAATTTGAAACAACTGTTTCCGAAAACTTTGTTCCATATATCAAGCCCATCGAAAACGGTGCACATTTCGGAACAAGATACGGTACTGTTTCAAACGGCGAAAACGGCATGCTTTTTGCGCCTGCAAGCGAAAAGACATTCTTCTTTAACGCTTCACACTTCACACCGAATATGCTTGAAGAAACAAAGCATAACGATGAGCTTGTTCCTCTTGAAGATACCGTTGTTTATACCGATTACCGCATTGATGTTCAGGGCGGTCACGGCAGATATGACGAGGTTGAACCCGACCGCAAGTGGGGATTTGAACCCTTTGAATTCTCAACCGCGTTCAAACCCTTCTGCGGTGAAATCAATCCGTTTGACTTTATAAGTAGTATCAGATAATTATTACCCCATGATTTTTGGAATTACCAAAAATCATGGGGTAATATGTGTTTCAGAGTATTATGCAGATAAGTCCGCTGCAGCCTTCATTGATAACTCTTTCAAGCGTTTCGCGAAGCTTCAGCCTTGCATCGCCCGGCATTCTGTAAAGCTTGTTGTGCAGTCCTTCATTGACAAGCTGATGAAGCGATGTGCCGAAAATGTTTGACTGCCATATCATTGAGGGATTTTCCTCAAATTCCTTGAGCAGATATTTTATGAGTTCTTCGCTCTGCGATTCTGAACCTACTATAGGAGCAACCTCGGTCTGAATATCCGCTTTCATAATATGGAGCGAGGGTGCGCTTGCCCTCAGACGAACACCGTATCTTCCGCCCTGCTTCATTATTTCCGGTTCTTCGAGTGACAAATCCTCTATATCGGGCAAAACTATGCCGTATCCCGTTGCCTCAACCTCGTCAAGGGCGTTCTGAATGCGTTTGTAGCCGCTTTGCGCTGCGGATAATTCCTTGAGCTTCTGCATGAGCTCATGCTCGTTTCCAACGGCAATGCCTGTTTCTTCTTCGATGATTTTAAAGAAAAGAGCAGGGTGAAGAACAACATTTATCTTTGCGCTTCCTGTTGCAAGATTCATGCTTTCAATGCCCGAGGAGGTAATGTGTTCGCCAGATGAAAGCTTTTCGGAAAAAGCCTTTATGTCACGGACTTTCTTTAAGCTCTCGGCATGGGAACTGATTTTTCCGAAAATATCGGAACGAAGCCAATGAGATTTATCAAGAGAAGTTATCCATCCGGGCAGGTCAACTCTGATTTCTTTTATGGGAAATTCCGACAAAACCTGCGAAAGAATATCAGAGATGTCGTTCTGACCGAGCTCGAGGCAGTTAACCGCAACAACCGGAACACCGTATCCGTCAGTCATTTCTGCGGCAAGTTTTTTTGAAGCAAAGGAACCGGGTTCTTTGCAGTTAAGAAGAACAACAAAGGGTTTATTGAGTTCCTGCAATTCTTCAATCACTCTTTTTTCGGCTTCGGCATATTCCGTTCTCGGTATGTCGCTTATGGAACCGTCTGTCGTCACAACAAGTCCGATTGTTGAGTGTTCGGAAATAACTTTCTGGGTACCTATTTCAGCCGCCATGTTGAACGGGATTTCATCTTCAAACCACGGTGTTTTGACCATTCTCGGATTTTCTCCTTCGATATATCCGAGCGAGGAAGGTACTATATATCCTACGCAGTCAATCATGCGGACCTTCATTCTTGATTTTGAAGGGAGAGTGATTTCAACCGCATCTTCGGGAATGAATTTCGGTTCGGTGGTCATGATTGTTTTGCCTGCCGATGACTGCGGAAGCTCGTCTGTTGCTCTTTCGCGTCGCTGTGAATCTTCAATGTTCGGCAAAACCATGTTTTCCATGAATTTTTTGATAAATGTGGATTTGCCGGTTCTTACGGGACCCACAACCCCGATGTAAATATCTCCGCCCGTTCTTGCGGCAATATCGTTATAAATATTGTTGACAGCCATTATAATTCCTCCGGATTCATTGATTTTTTGTTTCTGTAAAATCTATGCACCTTCGGGACAATGTATGACAGAAAAACACGGACTGCTTCTGAGTGAAACAGTCCGTGTTTATGGTTTTATCCGCAATTAATTTGCCTTAACTGAACAATATGCTCAATGCGAAAAGTGCCTGTGCGGGGAAATATGTCAAAGCAACAAGCTTGTCGTTGCATTTGAGCTTCGGTTTTCCGTAAAGCGAAACAGCAAGGAACGTGTCGGAAAGAAGGAAAAGTCCTCCTGCCGCAACAAGGCATAAGCCAAATTCTTTTTCTCCGTTTATTATAGAAACCGTACCTCTCGAAACGGCAAAAATAAACGAAAACATCAGAAGAAACGAATAAAGAATCATAATCCTTCTGCCCTTGGGAAATCTGATTTTATCAATAACCACTTCAAGCACAGCCGCAACGCAAAGGGCGAGAAAACCGAGAAGGATTTGTTTACGATATAACCAAAGCGAAGGCTGACAATGCAAAATAAAAGTGTAAAGGTATATAAGATGTCCGATTGAAAAGAAAAGAACACCTGTCATAAAATATTTGCTGTTTTTATAGTCAAGCCAGAAATCTCCGAGCAATCCGAAAAACAAAGCCGCTACCATGAGAAGCGAATATGTTGAATGAGTGATAATCATGGCTGACAGACCTGTTAAAAGGAACAATGCAGAACACAGCATCTTCGAGTGAAGCGGTTTTTTCATAAAAAACGGAACAAACTGAGAAAGCGCGGTTGTTACAGCAGTCAAAACGCAAAAGATAATCGGGATTAAATCATACATTTGCAAAAATCCTCCTTTTTGTGTCATGAATAATTTGCCGCCTGAGTTGTTGCGAGAACATCGCATCTTTCATTTTCGGGATGGCCCGCATGGCCTTTTACCCAGACGATTTTGTATTCGTGCTTATTGATTTCGGAAATAAGCGTTTTCCAGAGCTCGGGATTAAGAACGGGCTTTCCGTCGGATTTTTTCCAGCCTTTTTTCATCCAGTTCCATATCCAGCCCTGCAAAAATGCATCGGCAACATATTTTGAATCCGTATAAATTGTAACATCACATTTCTGATTAAGCTTTTTGAGAGCTTCGATAACTGCCGTGAGTTCCATGCGATTGTTGGTTGTTGATGCATCGCCGCCGCTTAGTTCAAGCTCATGACCGCCGTATCGCAGAATTGCTCCCCATCCTCCGGGTCCCGGATTTCCCGAACAGGCTCCGTCGGTGAAAATATCAACTTTTTTGAGTTCCGACATACTGAAAATCTCTCCATTTTAATTATTTCACGGATATTATATCATCTGTGTTTCCTTTTCACAATAGAAATTCGGTTATTTACGATAATTTTGCCAATAATATAGCAGAAATAATAACCGGAGATGATTTTATGAAAGCAGTAATCATGGCAGGCGGAGAAGGAAACAGACTGAGACCTGTAACCTGCACCGCACCGAAACCCATGACAAAAATTCTCGGCAAACCGATAATCGAATATGTTTTTGATACTCTTGTTTCGGGCGGTGTTACTCATGCGGCGGTAACTCTCGGCTATATGCCTCATGTTATTGAAAACGCCTATGAGTCGGGATACAAAAATCTTAAGCTTGAATTTATAAGGGAGGAGGAACCTCTCGGAACGGCAGGGGGAGTCAAAAATGCAGCATCGGGTTTCAAGGAGCCTTTTGTTGTTATCAGCGCGGATGCAATGTGTAATTTTGATATTGAGAAAATAATGCTCTATCACAAGGCAAGCGGTGCGATGGTAACGGTTGTTGCAACCGATGTTGATGATCCCCGTGAATTCGGTGTTGTCAGGGTCGGAGAAGAAAACAGAGTCCGCGGATTTCTGGAAAAACCTTCGTGGAATCAGGCTGTAAGCAGCCTTTCAAATACGGGTGTTTATATCGTAAGTCCCGAGTGTCTGAACCTTATTCCGGACGGAAAAAAATATGATTTTGCAGCGGATTTGTTTCCTTTGATGCTTGAACGGGATATGCCTGTTTTTTGCTATCATACGGATGATTATTGGTGTGATGTGGGAAATCCGGATGCATATTTAAAGTGCAAAAACGACGCTTTTGACGGTAAGTTTAAAGCCCCCGTGGGATGCTCTGCAAGCAGAATTTATGTGAAAAACAAGCTCCCTGCAGGAGATTACGCAATAGTGCCTCCTGTCTATATCGGTGAAAATGTTGAGATATCCGACGGTGCGGTGATAGGACCGTATACGGTGATTGAGGATAACTGCTATATCGGCGAAAACGCCAAGGTCAGAAGAAGCACGGTTCTTGAAAACAGCTCTCTTGCATCCGATGCTTCGGTTACAGGTGCCGTTATATGCTCCGGAGCTGCGTTGAAAAAGGGTGCGGCGATGTTTGAGGGAAGTGTTGCGGGTTCAGGCAGTATCATCGGAGAAAGTGCAAGCATCAGACCGAATGTGCTTGTGTGGCCCGGCAAAATCATAGGTGCGGGCGCAATCGTTTCCTCAAATGTAAAATTCGGAAATGTAAGAACGGAGTTTATGGGTGAAAACGGTATTGACGAAAAAAGCGGAGTTGTTCTCAATGCCGAAGCCTGCGTAAAGCTCGGATATGCTGTTTCGGCTTCAGAAAGCGGCAAAAAGACGGCTGTTGGTTGCGACGGAACAAAAAAAGCAGCCGTTATGAAACTTGCTCTTTCTGCAGGCCTTGCGGACGGCGGAAGCAGAGTGTGGGATTTTGGTGACTGTTTTGAGGCACAGCTTAATTTTCTTGTTAATTTTTGCGGACTTGATTCGGGTCTGTTCGTTTCAAATCACGAAACCAAACGGATTTCGCTTTGCGGAGAAAACGGCATGACCGCAGTCAGGAGTCTTGAAAGAGAAATTGAGAACGGCATGAGCAGATGTGAATTCCGGAGTTCTTGTGAAAAATCTATCAAAGAAATTGCGGATATGTCAGGAATAAAGCTTTTGTATTCTCAGGAGCTTTCCGGACGTTTTAATACCGTATGTAACGACTATACCGCAACAGTAAATTGTCCGAATGACAAAATATCCGATTTGCTTTCAGGATTGATTATGCGTTTTTGCGGCAGCGGAAAACCTTTGGTTAATTTTAACATTGATTATTCAGGCACGGATATCTATGCCGAAACCGAAAACGGAAAAATCGGCTATGACAAGCTTCTTGCCGTTTGTTGCCGCGATGAAATGCGAAAAGGAAGAGATGCCGCCGCACCTTATACCGCACCGGCTTATCTTGATTTGATTGCAAAAGAATACGGCAGAAAAGTTCTGAGATATACCCGCACACCCGTTGACAATTCTGATGAAAACGCAAGAAAGCTTGCCGCAAAACAGTTGTTTTCAACGGATGCCTTGTTTATGTGTGCAAAAATTCTGTCGGTTATGAACGAGAGAAATATGACCCTTGATTCACTTGTCTCGGAACTTCCGGAAAAATTTGTTGAAAGAAAAACTTTTTCCGTTAATTTTCCTGTTTCAAGGCTTTCTGCGGTTATAACCGCAGAGTATGATAATACCGATACTTCCCGTGAAGGAATAAGATTTCATAAAGAAACGGGAGAACTGCTGGTTGTTCCCGAAAAGGGAGGCAGATGCGTGGATGTTTTTGCCGAATCCGATACCATGGAAGCAGCAAAAGAACTCTGTGCGGATATTGAAGAGATGATAAAATCCGTTTCCGATAATATATAATTAATATTTTATTTACTTGACATTATAAAAATAAAAAGATATTATATACTGTGGGGTATGAGCAGCTGCCCCGCTTAACATAAAGGTTTATGCGTATGAATATATATCATTAATTTGAAACAAATACAGAACAGGAGAATTTATGCAAAAAAAGAATAATACTGCAAATAAAGACAATAACCAGAAGTCGCAGAAAACAAAATCAAATCAGAAGTGGCAGAAAAACCGTTCAAACCAGTTCAAACAAGCCAAAAAGAACACGGCATCAAAATCAAGAAACGGCTCTGCCAAGAAATACAGAAAGACCAATGAGCTTCCCATAAAAATATCTTTTCTCGGAGGTCTCAACGAAGTCGGAAAGAACATGACTCTTTATGAGTACAAAGAAGATATGTTCCTTGTTGACTGCGGTCTTGCATTTCCAGACCCTGAAATGCTCGGCGTTGACCTTGTTATTCCCGATTTTACTTATGTTGAGAAGAATGCCGATAAAATCAAGGGCATTGTGATTACCCACGGTCATGAGGACCACATAGGCGGTCTTGCCTATCTTCTCAAAACGGTGAATATTCCCGTTTACGGAACAAAGCTTACAATCGGTCTTATTCAGGGAAAACTTAAGGAGCACGGACTTCTTTCGAGTGCGAAGCTTCACGAAATCGCTCCGGGAGATACCGTTAAACTTGGTGAATTTACCGTTGAGGCGATACACGTCAACCACTCCATTCCCGATGCCATTGCGCTCGCAATTTCATGTGAATGCGGAACAATTGTCCAGACGGGTGACTTCAAAATTGACAGCACACCCATTGACGGCGGTATGATAGACCTTCCCCGACTTGCAAAGCTCGGCGAAGACGGTGTTCTCGCTCTTCTTTCGGATTCGACAAATGCAGAAAGACCGGGTTATACCGAGAGTGAACGCAAGGTTGGTGAATCCTTTGATGTTCTTTTCAGAAAAGCAGGAAAGAGCAGAATCATTGTTGCAACCTTTGCTTCAAACATTCACAGGGTTCAGCAGATTATCAATGTTGCAAGCTCTATCGGAAGAAAGGTTGCCATTATCGGCAGAAGCCTTGAAAACGTTGTCAATATCAGTGCTCAGCTCGGATATCTCAATATCCCCGATAATGTGCTTATAAATGCAGATTTGATAAATAAATATCCTGCAGACAGCATTGTTATTATCACAACGGGCAGTCAGGGTGAACCTATGTCGGCACTTTCGAGAATGGCATTTTCCGACCACAGAAAGGTTGAAATCTGTCCCAACGACTATGTTATCATTTCGGCAACCCCCATTCCCGGCAACGAAAAAATGGTGGGCAAGGTTGTCAATGAGCTTCTCAAGCTCGGAGCTCGTGTTATCTATGAAAAGATGTACGACGTTCATGTTTCGGGTCATGCGTGTCAGGAAGAACTCAAACTTATGATGGGTCTTGTCAAGCCCAGATATTTCATACCCGTTCACGGTGAACAGAAGCATCTTCGCAAGCATGCACTCCTTGCGGAGGGTATGGGTATTGAACCCGAAAATATTTTTATTGCCGATAACGGATATGTTGCCGAAATAACAAGCAAATCAATCAAAAGCGGTGCGGCTGTTCCGGCAGGAAAAGTTTTTGTTGACGGTTCGGGTGTCGGAGATGTCGGAAGCGTTGTTCTTCGTGACAGAAAGCATCTCGGCCAGGACGGCATTATTGTTGTTACCGCTTCGGTTGACTATGAAACGGGTCAGCTTATTGCGGGTCCCGAGGTTGTTTCAAGAGGCTTTGTTTATGTTAAAGAGGCAGAGGAGCTTATCTCTCAGGCAAGAAAGGTTGCCGAAAAATGTCTTGAAAACTGCTATTATAACAACATCAGCGATATCGGTGCGATAAAGGGTAAACTCCGAGATGCCGTTTCGCATTTCGTATATGACAAAACAAAGAGAAGTCCCATGATTCTGCCGATAATTATGGAGGTATAAATGAAATTCAAAGGTTTTTGGTATGACGGTTTGCTGATAAGCCTTGCCGCTGCGGTTTCCGCGGTGTTTATAGCCGTGACCGCTTTTGTTGAACCGAAAATTGCAATTGCGGAAGGAATTGCATTTCTGGTGGTTTGTGCAATTGCGGTTTACAGAGCTTTATCCGCCAAAAACAGATATAAGCGTTTTATTGCCAAAACATCAAAGAAACTTGATTTTACGGATCAGAAAGTGTTATCAAGTTATCCGTTTCCGGTTGCAGTGTGTGACGAAAACGGCTACATAACATGGTACGGTGACCGTTTTATTAATGAAATTTCAGCAGGGGATATAACGGCAAGCGAAAAAATCAGCAAGTATCTCGGAGGCAGAAAGCCTGATAGTATTGAAGATGACGAAGAAATCTGCGTTAAGATTAACGGCAGATACTACACGGTGTATCCGGTCAGATATGTTTCGGGCGGAAATAGATACTGTGCGTTTTATTATCTTGACAATACTTCTCTGCGTCAGATTGAAACTGAATATTATGAATCGCGTCCCTATGCCGTTCTTATTGAACTCGATAATCTCGATGATTCACGTTCCGATTTCAGAGACAGCGAAAGGACGGAAATAAAGAGTCAGATTGAGGCTGCTCTCGATAATTGGAGTGAAACGTTTGACAGTGTGCTGAAAAAAATCAGCGACGACAGGTATCTTGTTGTTACCGAAAAGAAAAGCTTTGCCCGTATGGTTGAGGACAGATTTTCAGTTCTTGAAACAGTCCGTAATTTTGAATTCAAGGGCAAAAAAACAGGCGCAACTCTTTCTGTCGGTGTTTCGGCGGGCGATACAATAAAAGCCTGCGAAAAGGGTGCCAGAAAATCGCTTGAAATGGCACTCGGCAGAGGCGGAGACCAGGTTGCAATCAAAACCAAGGATGGATATGACTATATCGGCGGTGTTTCCAAGAGTGCCGAAAAGAGAACCAAAGTCAAAAGCCGTGTTGTGGGCTCAGCTCTTTCCGAGCTTATCAAATCGAGCAGCAATGTAATCATTATGGGTCATTCGTTTACCGACCTTGATGCAATAGGCGCTGCCGCAGGTATGGCTTGTGCCGTACAAAGCTTTGGCATTCCGGTTTATATAGCAACCGACAAAAAGAAATCTCTTGCTTCAAGACTTATCGAAAAGCTTGAAAACGAGGGTATGAATGAAATAATAACAACTCAGGAAAATGCTCTTGAAAAGCTCGATAAAAAGAGTTTGCTGATTGTTGTTGATACCCATATCGAAAGCTTTGTTGAGTTTCCGAGAATTTATGAAAAAGCAGAAACAAGAGTTATTATTGACCACCACAGAAGAGCTGTTACGGATATCGAAAGTGCGGTTATATTCCATCACGACCCCGGTGCATCGTCAGCTTGTGAAATGGTAACTGAGCTTCTTCAGTATATGAATCCCGATATAAATATCACAAAAACCGTTGCGGAAGCTTTGCTTTCGGGTATTATGCTTGACACCAAGGATTTTGTTATCGGTACGGGTGTGAGAACATTTGAAGCGGCTGCATTCCTTAAGGATAAAAATGCCGATACCGTGAGTGTTAAAAAGCTTTTTGCAAATTCCCTGGAAATCAATAAGCTTCGTACAAAGGTTATTTCCGATGCGGAAAGCTTTATGCGCTGTGCAATATCGGTTGCGGATTTTTCTTCACCCGATATCAGAATTATCTGTGCGCAGGCAGCGGATGAGCTTCTTAAGGTCAACGATATAAAAGCATCGTTTGTTATGTTTGAAAGCGGAGGAACAGTCAATATTTCTGCCAGAAGCTTCGGCGAAATCAATGTTCAGCTTATTATGGAGTCCCTCGGCGGAGGCGGCCATCAGACAATGGCTGCTTGCCAGCTTAAGGGATGCAGGATAATAACCGCAAGAGAAAAGCTTGAAAGAGCAATCAAGGAATTTTTTGAACAATAAGGAGAAAAAAAATATGAAAGTTGTATTGTTACAGGATGTAAAAGGACTCGGTAAGAAGGGTGAGCTTGTAAATACCTCCGACGGTTATGCAAGAAACTTCCTTTT
>JAZSNQ010000098.1:0-5099 GCA_045536515.1 Acutalibacteraceae bacterium
CACGGTGCGCTCAACCAACTGCTTGCACAGAGCCGGTGTTCACACTTTCGGAGATATGGTTGAGTTACATAAGAAGGGCAAATTGTGTGATGTCCGTAATCTCGGCAAAAAATCCGAAGAAGAGATTATTGATAAGATAAATGAATATTACAATGCAGCAGAAAAGCAGTCAGAGAAAGGTAATCGGGTCAACGATGAATCCGCTACGGTTCTTTGTGCTGAAAACTATGATGAATGGGTGCGGAGTGATTCGGGAAGAGAGTTTATTCTGTCTTTCCTGAAGGAGAAAAATGTTGAAATATCCTGTCTGGGATTTCTTTCCGCAAGGGCATATAACATTCTTGCGCTTGGCGGCAAAAAATATCTCCATGAGATAATTTTCTTTGACAGAACCGAATTGATGAAAATTAACAGGATGGATATATTCAGCGCAACTGAAATAGCTGAGGGCTGCAATGCATATCTCAACGAAAACAAAGAAGTTTATATTGCTGAATTCAACAAAAATAATGTTGAAAGTGAAAGTACCGAAAGAACGGTTTTTGACATTCTGCATGATCCGGAGTACAGAGAAGCTGTTTATGATTATGTTAAGGCCAATGATATTTTTATCGGCGATTGGAATGTTGAAAACCGACCCAGAAACCAGCTTCTGAAAAACGGTTTTTCATATCTGAGCGATATTATTTTTATGACAGCGGAGGAGTTTCACAGACTGCCTGCGATGGGATTGGCTTCTGTTGAAAACATTCTTGAAAAAATTAACGAATATCTGTGTATAAATGGTGAAAGAATACTTGCTTTCTGCAACGGTGATATATCATCGGCATACACCGATAATGAAATTTCAAACAGAATCCTTGATTTATATAAGAACGAATATTTTGCAGGATTTGCTTTTAAAGACTTTGTTGAAAAAGTGAACCTTCCGGACGGTGTTGGAGAAAAACGGATAAAATCGGTAATCGGCAAATTGATAGCCGCAGATGAGCTTGAGTATGTTGATTACAGATGCTATCGCAGATATAAAAAATTCAAAAGCTATTTTGAAAGCTTTGAAAGAATTGAAGAAAGAAACCGTGAGTTTATTGTTAAAAGACTTAACGGTGAAACTCTTGAAAATATCGGCAAGGAATACGGCTTGACAAGAGAAAGAGTTCGTCAGGTCATCAAGAAAAATTTTGAAAAAACCAGAAATAATTATAAAGCCGAAACCGGTTTGGATTGTTTTGATGAAGATTATTATGAACTGTTTTACAGCACCTATGCATTTGAAAAGGCTGATGCGAAAAAATGGTTCGGCATCGGTCAGGATGTTTTTTTCTATATGGAAATGCGAGATGTCAAGCAAGGCAAAGCGGAGCTTTTATATGCACTTGATGACGCAAGGCTTGACCCTGCGCTGAAGCTTAAGGTCAAAAACTATCTCAACAGAAACAAGCTTCTTCTTGACGGCGTATGGGTTGAAAAGAAACGAATTGAGCTTGAAAAATATGTGCTTGGAAAATATTGCAGAGATGATGTTTCGTTTGATGAATTTGTTGAGATTTACAATTCGTTTCTGGAATCCGAGAAGGTTCCGTATGACGAAAAAATCTACTACACGCCCGATGTTTTAAGGACGAGAAAGAACCATCTTGCCGATTCGAGATTTGTGCTCTGGAAACAAAGCGAACAGATAAGATATTACGATATTGACGCAAGAGATTACACCGAACTTCTGAATGTTCTTAATCTTGAAGGATATGAAAACATTGAATTGTCAACGCTGAAGTTTATGGATGATTACCCTGAAACAATGCAGAAATATGATATCCGTGATCAGTATGAACTGCATAATCTACTCAGAAAAATCATACCCGAAAACAGCTGTCACCAATTCCGCTGCGGAAGAACGCCCATGATTTCTTTCGGCGGGTTTGACAGATCTGCGGCAATTCTTGAACTTATTCTTAATAATGCGCCGATTGAGTATAACGATTTGCTTGACATTATACGCAAGGAATACGGCTTTGAATCAGGTGCGATTGCGTGGAAAGATGTTTCCGAATATTATCATCAGGGTGTATACAGGGTTGATTATAAAGCTATGAGCACCGGAAACAAAGCCCTGCTTAAAGAAAAACTTACGGAAGATTTCTATTATATTGATGAAATCAAGAAAATATATGAGGAATGCATTCCCGATGCGGATATCACCGAAATAAACCCATATAATCTGAAGCTTATGGGCTTTGTTGTGCTTTCAAGATATGCCGTTCAGAATTATCCTTCGCTTGATGCTTATTTTACCGATATTCTGACGAGAGATGATACTGTTGATATTACACCGTACAGAAAAAGGTTTACTTATGTTCAGGCGTTTTCCTCAAACCTGAATTTGCTCAAAAGGAAACAGATTGTTTTTGAGTTTGACCCCAATCAGATTATCAATATCAGAAAGCTTGAGGCGGCAGGCGTAACAAAAGATGAAATCAATTCTTTCTGTGACAGAGTTTATGATTTTGTTGAGGATAACACATTTTTCAGCATTGCATCTCTCCGCAATAAAGGCTTTGAAGATGAGCTTTATGATCTTGGCTTTTCGGATTGGTTTTATGCCAATATCCTTGCGTCGGATGAGCGGTTTTCATCCGGCCAGGTTTTCTCAAACATAATTCTTTATAAAGGCAATTACGATGTAACTATAAAGAATTTTGAAATGTGTCTGGTCAGGTCTTTCGGCTCAATTGATGCATATGACCTTATGACCGAACTTACCGATAATTACGGATGCAGAATTGATGAAAAATCCGATGTAACATACAGATTGTACGGCACAGAAATTTACTATGATAATATTCTTGACAGATTTTATTCATCTGCCGAAGCGTATTACCGTGAACTCGAGGAAGCGGAGGGAATGTGATTATGGAAAACTTAAAAGAGTTGTTGGATAATCTTCTGCTTGAAGCCGAAAAGCTTCACGAGCGTCACGAACTCTCCGCAACAATCGGAGCGGATTATTATGAGCCCGGACTGATGGAATTTCTTGATAAATATGAGGGACTTTACGATGAGTCTGCAGGAACGCTTTTGCTCAGATTTGAGTCTATGGGAACACGTTACGAAGGAAGAACCGAGCAGATTGAAGCGATAAAAACAGGGGACATAATAAGAGTTGTCAGAGATTCCGAAAATGGGTTTAATACTAATAATTTTGTGCTGATGACCGAATCAAACAAAGATATCGGCAATATGCCTGCAGGGTTGTGCAACGCAATTGCGCCTCTTTTTGACAACGGTAATCTGATATTTGAAAAAGCTTTTGTCAGCTATGTTGAACCGATTTCTGCCCGAAGCAGGTATGCTAAAAAAGCAGTTCTTTTTGCAGAGGTTATTTGCAGGATTGAGTTTTAATAAGTTTATATAACCGACCACGGGAGTGTTGCCTGTTGAAATACATAATCCACGATAAAAAATACAAATTCAGGTTTCTGTATGACACGGAAACGGGAACATATATCCGCTCGGGAATTCTTGACGAAAACGGTATGGATACAGGTGTTGATCCATTTATGGCCTCATATCCGCATCTTATTGATGTCGGTATTATGGGGCATTGTATTCATGGTAAAACAGGGCTTTGCGCAAAGGCGGGCATAGGTTGTTATCAGAGCGGTATGCTTGTTGAGCAGCCGAATATGACTGTTGAAAATTTCAGGAAAATTGCCGAACAATCAAAAGGCAAGTGTAATCAGTTTGCACTCGGCGGCAGGGGTGACCCCGATCAGCATGAACATTTTGAAGAAATTCTCAGAATTTGCCGTGAGAATATGCTTGTGCCGAATTTCACAACATCGGGCTACGGAATGACTCCCGAAATTGTGGCACTCTGCAAAAAATACTGCGGTGCAGTTGCGGTCAGCTGGTACAGAAGCGAATATACACTCAGAGCAATTCAGTTGCTTATTGATGCAGGTGTCAAAACCAATATTCATTATGTTCTTGGCAACAACAGCATTGATGAAGCTGTTGACAGATTGAAAAATAATGATTTTCCAAAGGGAATCAATGCGGTTATTTTTCTTCTTCATAAGCCTGCAGGTCAGGGGACAAAAGCGAATATGCTTTCTGTCGATGACCCGAGAGTTAAAGAATTTTTTGCTCAGCTTGATAACCGTCATCCGTTTAAGGTTGGCATGGACAGCTGTAATGTGCCGGGGGCAATAAGATTCTGTAAAACAATTTTGCCCGAATCGCTTGATACTTGTGAGGGTGGCAGATACAGTTGTTATATCGGTGCCGATATGATTATGGTACCATGCAGTTTTGATCAGGAGAAGCGATACGAAGTTTCTCTTGCTGATAAAACGATTGAAGAAGCATGGAACAGCGAACCCTTTGAACGGTTCCGTAACAAAATGCGCAGGGCTTGTCCCGATTGTGAAAAAAAGAACCTGTGCATGGGCGGATGTCCGCTTATGCCCGAAATAGTATTCTGCAACAGCGAAAAAAGAATTGTGGAGGAATAAACCATGAAAATTAGACTGGATTTTGTTACCAACTCATCAAGCTCGAGTTTTGTTTGTTATGCTATCCGCAGCCCTGAACTTGCTGAATTAATTGAGGCGTGTAATTGCCAAGAATATATTGAAGCCTGCAGTTTCATCGAAACGGGACCGGAAGGCATTGTTGTCAACAGAGAGATAGGCGCTTTTTTTGACGTGACTGACTTGGATTTGCATATAGATAAGCTTGGGTTGGCCGTGGCTATCGGCGATACAGAAAGCGAGTATGCAGCAAATGATTTCAGATACACCGAAGAACTTGAAGCGGAAGATGCCAGGAAAATGCTTGACTGGGATATGGTGCGCAGTGCCGTTGAAGAATTTCTGGACGATGATTTTGATACGGAAGAAAAAATTTTGGATTTGATTGATGAACTTCCTGCAGACAGTGTTACTTGCAAAATCTTTGAAGCTCAGACCGACGGTGACAGCTTCTATGGATATGATAATTTCTTCGATTCGTTATCAAACAGCACTTATGTGTTTGCTCGTGAGGATTGGATGGAAAAATACGGCGAGCATATTGATAAGAATCCCGATATAAAAGTT
>JAZSNQ010000004.1:0-36266 GCA_045536515.1 Acutalibacteraceae bacterium
CAAACAAAGAATTTTTCAAATCATTGAACAGAATCTATAAAAGGTAAGGTAAGAAATTGAAAGAGTTTTTTAATATAAGCGAAAAAATCAAGATTGCAAGCGATGCGGCACTTGAAAAAGCAAAGAAAAAATTTGCGGAAATCGAAGATATAACCGAATATAATCAGCAGAAGGTTCTTTCCGCTTTCATTGAAAACAGAGTCAGCGAAACGGATTTTGCAGGCTCAACGGGTTACGGCTACGGTGATACGGGCAGAGATAAGCTCGACAGAATTTATGCCGATGTTTTCGGTGCGGAGGATGCAATTGTGCGTCATTCCTTCACCTGCGGCACACACACCCTTGCCGTTGCGCTTTTCGGAGTTCTGCGTCCCGGTGACACAATGCTCTGCGTTACAGGCACTCCCTATGACACCATTCACAGCGTTATCGGTTTAAGCGGTAACGGTATGGGTTCTCTCAAGGATTTCGGGGTAAGCTATGCTCAGGTTGACCTCGACAAAGACGGCAGACCCGACCTTGCCGCAATTGAAAAGGCGCTTGAAATGAACCCGAAGATGGTTTATATCCAGCGTTCAAGAGGCTACAGTCTCCGCCCGAGTCTTTCGGTTGATGAAATCGGAGAAATCTGCGCTCTTGTTCATTCAAAATGCGATGCGGTTGTTATGGTTGACAACTGCTACGGCGAATTTGTTGAGAAAAAAGAACCCACAGAGGTCGGCGCAGACCTTATGGCAGGTTCACTTATAAAAAATGCAGGCGGCTCGATTGCAAGAACGGGCGGCTACATAGCAGGCAGAAGTGACCTTGTTGAGCTTTGCGCATACAGAGCAACAACTCCGGGCCTCGGAAAAGAAGTGGGATGCACTCTCGGCGAAAACAGAAATATGTTCATGGGCGTTTTCCATGCACCTCATGTAGTAGGCGAAGCACTCAAGGCGGCGGTTTATGCGGCGGCACTCTTTGAGAATTTCGATTTTAATGTCACTCCGTCAAGCGACGAAAGCAGACACGATATTATTCAGGCTCTCTGCCTTGAAAATTCGGACAGACTTGTTGAATTCTGCCGCGGTATTCAGAGCGGTGCGCCCGTTGACTCCTATGTTTCACCCGAACCGTGGGATATGCCGGGCTATGACAGCAAGGTTATCATGGCGGCAGGTGCATTTATTCTCGGTTCATCAATCGAGCTTTCCGCTGATGCCCCTCTGCGTGAGCCATTTGCGGTGTGGATGCAGGGTGGAATAAACTTCCATTCGGCAAAAACAGCAATAATGCTTGCGGCTGAAAGACTTTATCAGGGAGGACTGCTCAAATGAAATATGACGGAATAACCCGTGAGTCGCTCTTTCTTCTTTCGGACAACCGTTTCAGGGACTCAAAAGCATATTACGAAGAGCATAAAGAAGCAATTAAAATCGGTGTTACCGTTCCTATGCGTCAGATTGCGGGAATTATCGGCGAAGAGCTTTCTTCCGTTGACCCTCTTATGAACACAATTCCGACCAAAATGGTTTCAAGAGTCAGAAGAGATACGAGATACACCAAGGATAAATCCCTTTACCGCGAAAATATGTGGATAATGTTCATGAGACCGAAACACGACTGGCACGGATATCCCTGCTTCTGGTTTGAGGTTACTCCGCGTGAATATTCAATGGGCATAGGCTTTTACGGTGATGAACCCGGTCTGCTCGAAACATTCAGAAAAAATCTCCGCGAAAGACCCGAGGAATTCAGAAAAGCAGCGGATAAATGTGTGAAATGCGGCTCTGTTTTCTTTAACAGAAAATATAAAAGACCTTTCCCCGGCTGTCCCGAAGGTCTTGAAGAATATTATAACGCAAAAGACGTTGGTTTCATTTCGTTTTCAGGTGACCTTGATGACCTGAAAGATGAAAGAATCATAGAAATTATCAGGGGATATTTTCAGGCATATACCCCTATGTATAAATTTTTGCTCAGCGTTTCCGATGAATATTATTCCAAGGAGGAATGACCGTGGACTATTCAAAATTCAAAAGCGGAAGTGACATCAGAGGCTATGCTCTCGGCGATGAAACCAAACCCCTCTTTATGAGCGATGAAATGGTTATGAGAGCAAGCTGCGGTTTTCTTGCATGGCTGAAAAACAGAACCGGCAAGGAAAATCCGCGCATTTCAGTCGGTCACGACAGCCGTCTTTCGGCAGAAAGAATAAAAAATGCGGTTATAAAAGCACTTATCACAAACGGTGCAGAGGTTATTGACTGTGCACTTGCATCAACTCCGGCAATGTTCATGACAACCGTTGAAATTGAATGCGACGGCGCAGTTCAGATTACCGCAAGTCATCACCCCAAAGACAGAAACGGTCTTAAGTTTTTTACCCGTGACGGCGGTCTTGACGGTAAAGATATTTCAGAAATTCTTGACATTGCCGGCAAAACAGATAATCCCCTCGGAGATTCAAGCGGTAAATACAACACCTGCAGATTTATGAAGCGATATTCCGAAATTCTCCGTGAAATGATAATAAACGGTGTTGACAACGGCGACAAACCTCTTGACGGAATGAAAATCGTTGTTGATGCAGGAAACGGTGTGGGCGGTTTCTACGCTCATGATGTTCTTGCACCTCTCGGTGCGGATATTGAGGGAAGCGTTTTTCTTGACCCCGACGGTAATTTTCCCAATCATGCACCCAATCCGGAAAACGCAGAGGCCATGGAAAGCATTTCAAATGCAGTGAAAGATTCAAATGCAGATTTCGGTATTATATTCGATACCGATGTTGACAGAGCAGGCTGTGTGGGTAAGGGCGGCTTTGAAATAAACCGAAACAGACTGGTTGCTCTCGCTTCAAAGGTTGCTCTGGATTCATGCAAAGGCGGCACAATCGTTACCGACAGCGTTACCTCCGACGGTCTTGCGGAGTTTATTGCCGAAAACGGCGGCGTGCATCTCCGATTCAAGCGGGGTTACAGAAACGTTATAAACAAGCAGATTGAGCTTGAAGAAAACGGAATCAGATGCCCCCTTGCAATGGAAACCTCGGGTCATGCGGCATTTGCCGAAAACTATTATCTTGATGACGGTGCATATCTCATAACAAAACTTATTATCGAAGCGGCTTCGCTTACAAAAGAAGGCAAAACTCTCAATGATTTGATTGCAAATCTCCGTGAACCCGCAGAAGAAAAAGAAATGCGTTTCAGAATTCTCTGTGATGATTTCAGACCCGAGGGTGAAAAGATAATTTCTCTTTTCACAAAAGCCGCAGAAGAAACCGAGAAATGGACCGCAGCACCCGACAATCACGAGGGTATCAGAATCAATGCCGATAAAGATAACGGCAACGGCTGGTTTTTACTTCGTCTGAGCGTTCATGACCCGATAATCGTTCTCAATGCGGAGAGCGATGAAAACGGCGGCATCATTAAGATGGCAAAGGATATTTACAGCGTTATTTCAACTGCCGAAAATCTTGATATACTTGACATCTCGGCGTTGACAAATTATATAGGATAAGGAGAAAATAATTATGATTGATAAAATCATCGGTGCATTTTTTGCTGTTGTCACAGCAATACTTTCACTTTTCTACACACCTACACCTGTTACTCAGGTTAATCCTGCAACAATTCCCGAAGCAACAAAAACTCAGGCTGTTACGATTATGAGCTACAACGTATGGATTGGCGGTTCCGGAGAAAAATCTCCCGAAAACAGAACCGACGAAATAGTTTCAAAAATAAGAAAATACAATCCCGATTCTTTCGGCCTGCAGGAAGCCGACGAAGGCTGGATGGAAAGACTCCCCGCAGAGCTTTCCGAATATGCTTATGTGGGCATAGGCAGAAATTCAAACGAAGGCGGCGGTGAAGCAAGTCCCGTTTTCTATAAAAAAGACAAGTATGAACTTCTTGACTCGGGTACATTCTGGCTTTCAAAGACTCCCGAAAAAGCTTCAAGAAGCTGGGATGCAATGTTCAAGAGAGTCTGCACATATGCGATTCTCAAAAACAAAGAAACAGGATTTACATATGCTCATTTCAACGCTCATTTTGACCATATGGGCGTTATAGCAAGAAACGAATCCGTTGCCGTTGTTTCAAAGAAAATCGCCGAAATCGCAACGAACATACCTGTTGTTTTCTCGGGCGACTTCAACGATGAAGAAGGCGGAGATGCATACAACAGAGTACTTGAAAGCGGATTTAAAGATACGAAATATATTGCTGCAACATCAGAGGGCGGCAGCACATATCACGGATATTCCGACCTTGTAGAAAAAGATAAACCCATCGACTACATCTTTGTCAACGGTTTTGTGTCGGAAGTAAAAAGTTATAAAGTTGACTCCGAAAAGCTCAACGGTATTTATTCCTCCGACCATCATCCCGTAATTTCAGAACTTACACTTATTAACGGATAAGGAGAATAGCCATGCTTTTTAAAATCTGTCAGTTTTTCGTTACCGTCTGCCTTGCAATTGCATCTGTTTTCACACCGTTGCAAGAGCCTGCACCCACAGAACCCGTAGGTATAAACATCAACCCCAATCCCGTTGCCGAAGCAGTATCATTTCAGAACATCAAAACAATGTCATTCAACCTCAAAATCAGCGGCGAAGGATTACAGGCAAATGATTTAAGACTCCCTCGTTCCGTTAAAATGATTGAAAAGCATTTTCCCGACTCATTTGGTGTTCAGGAGGCGGATAAATGGTGGACCGATTCTCTTGAAGAAGCTCTCCCTCAATATGCAAGAGTCGGTACATACAGAGATGACGGCATTTCACTCGGTGAATCCTGTTCAATCTTCTATCTCAAGGATAAATATGAGCTCATTGATTCGGGCGATTTCTGGCTTTCCGAAACTCCCGACACTCCCTCATGGGGTTGGGACACCGCTTGCCCGAGAATCGCTACATATGCAATCCTCAGATGCAAGGAAAGCGGTTTCGTTTATGCACATTTCAACACTCACTTTGACCATGTAGGCAAGGTTGCGCAATCGGAATCGGTACCTCTCCTGGCTTCGAGAATTGCCGCGATCGCACCCGATATTCCCGTTGTACTAACGGGCGATTTCAACACAAGGGAAGGCTCGGAAATATATAACAAACTCATTTCGTGCGGTCTGAAAGACACAAAATTTATGGCTGAAAAACATGACGACTGCGCAACCTATCATGACTACAATCCTTTTGTTTTTAACACAAAACCCATTGATTATATTTTTACCAACGCTTACTGCTCATCAGTGAAATCAAGCATTGTTGACTCAAGCGCAATCGACCTTATTTATCCTTCGGACCATTTCCCCATAATTGTTGAGCTTACACTTTTTAACGGAGGTAATTAAATGTACAGGGTATTAACATTCAACCTGCTTTGTGCAGGCAGAAAACACAGAAAATGGCAGAAAAGAGCTCCTCTTGTTTACAAAATCATCCGCGAAACAAATCCCGATTCATTCGGCGTTCAGGAAGCACACTGGTCATGGATGAAAAAACTTGCAAAAAATCTTCCCGAATACGCTTATGTCGGTGTGGGCAGAGATGACGGAAAGAAAAAGGGCGAATTTTCGGCAGTATTCTATAAGAAAGACAAATTCATCGCAAGCGACAGCGGAAATTTCTGGCTTTCCGAAACTCCCGACAAACCTTCAAAGGGTTGGGATGCCGCCTGCATAAGAGTTGCTTCTTATGTCAAGCTTACCGATAAGGAAACAGGCAAATCCTATGTCCACTTCAACACACATCTTGACCACGTCGGCAGACAGGCACAGATTAACGGTGCAAAAATGATTCAGGAAAAAGCCGCTTCCTTCGGCGGTGTACCCGTTGTCTGCACAGGCGACTTCAACGTTTATCAGGATTCCGACTGCTACAACACAATGGTTTCCGCAAACATGAAGGATGCAAGAAAACTTGCTCCCGAAACGGATAACTGCCTTACATACCACGGATTCAGACCCGACGAAATCAAGGCAATCATTGACTTTGTTTTTGTTGATGAAGCAACCGTTAAGCCCGTTAAATTCAAGGTTATTGATAAGATGATTGACGGACAGTATTATTCAGACCACTATGCCGCATATGCAGACATAGAATTGGTGTGACAAATTTTATAACAACCCAAAAACTGTAACACTACCCCTTTTGATTATTGACAATTTTTTTCAGTAATGTTAAAATTTTGTTATTATAATAAGCGAAAGGGGAATTTTTTGTGAATTTACAGAAAATCATTGACCAGAAAGACAGTGCCGCAAAATACATGGTTAAAGAAATAACTCATGTCATCAAGAAATGCGGAAAAAGAGATCCGGGTTCGGAGGGTGAAAAGAAATCCTGCGAATATATGGCAAAGGTTCTCGAAAAGAACTGCGGCTGTGAGGATGTCAAGATTGAAAGCTACGAAGTTGCACCCCGTGCATTCTACGGCTGGATTTATTTCACCGTAACTCTTGCAATACTCGGTGCGGTTATCTTCCCGTTTGCTCCCGTAATCTCAATTCCTCTTATTATTGCAGGCTTTGCAATCGTTCTTCTTCAGTTCGGTCTTTATAAAAAAGTTCTCGACCCTATCTTCCCCAAAAAGACAAGCCACAATGTTACCGCTATCAAGAAATGCACAGGCGAAGTCAAGAGAAGAATCATCTTCAACGGACATCCCGACGCAACATGGGAATGGCCCGTTAACTACGCTCTCGGCGGTGTAGGCTTTGAAGGTCATGCAATCATCGTTATCGGTGCGGCAGTATTCTATCTTGTTCTTTCAATCATTTATGTTGCTAAAAACGGTATTACATTCGGTATGCCCGATGTTTCCGACCCTCTTGTTAAAGCAGGTCTCTGGGGTCTTGTGACTCTCCCCTTCTCAATCGGTCTTTACTTTATGGTAAACTACCGCAGAGTTGTTGACGGTGCAAACGACAACCTCACAGGCTGCTACATAGGTATTGCAATCCTCAAGTATCTCAAAGATGCAGGCATTGAGCTTGAAAACACCGAAATCGGTGTTGTTCTCACCGGCTCGGAAGAAATCGGTCTCAGAGGTTCAAAGGCATGGGCAGAGGCTCATAAGGATGAATTCAAGGATGTTCCCACATTTATCTATGCCTATGATACAATCAATGACCCGAAGTATCTTATGTCAAACTATTACGACCTCAACGGTACAGTAAGAAGCGATAAGGACCTTGCGGACCTCTTCATGGAAGCTGCAAAAGCTGTTGATGTTCCCTGTAAAAAGGGCGGCGTTCCTCCTCTCGGCGGTGCGGTTGATGCGGCAGCGTTCACTCAGGGCGGATTCAGGGCAGCAGGTGTTACAGGTCTTAACCACAAGCTTGAACGTTATTATCACACAAGACTCGATACATACACCAACATGAACGAAGCAGGTATTGCAAACTGCTTTGCAGCAAGCGTTAAGATGCTTGAAATGTTTGATGAAGGTGCAAAACAATAAATAAGATTTGGGCAAGGATAACAATTTCTTGCCCTTTCTTTTTTATATTTTAAACAATTGAAAAAAGCTTTGCTGTTATGGTATAATTAATACATTATTTTAAGGGAGATGATACCATGAAAATTGTCAAAAAAATCATTTCACTCATCCTTGCGGGAACAATGGTGCTCGGTGCTTCACCTGTTTTTGCATCGGCTGACTTACCTGCTGAAGCAGAAAAGAATTATATCATAGACAACCCCTACGAGGACATCAAATGGGACGAATGGGATGACTACAAAACCCAGCTTCACTGCCACACCACCGCAAGCGACGGTTTTCTTACCATCGACGAATTCTGCAAAATGCATTATGCACTCGACTTTGAAATCGTTGCACTTACAGACCACGGTACCCTTAACAGAGGCTGGAATGTTGCCCCCGAAACCGTGCCTCTTATGCGTTTTATAAAGAAAGAACGCACCAAAATGGCAGACATAATCCCCATTCCCGAGGAAGAATATCAGTCATATCTCAACGGAACAAACCCCAACAGATCTTTTGTTACCTCTGCGGGTGACACTCTCACAAGAACAACAACCAACGGAATGCTTGATGTTCCTCTCGGAATTGAGCTCAACATGGCAACACCCTTTGCAGACTGCCATCTTACAGGCTACTGGGCAGAATACGGTCAGGGTCTTGCAGGCGTTTTCGGCGATTACGAAACTCCCTCAAAGGGCGTTAAGGAATCAAACGGAATTTCTTTCCTTTCCCACGTCGGCGAATATGTTTACATTGATAAAGACTCCGAAAAATATGTCGGTCAGAAGGTTGACGAATACTACGTCAACAAATTTGCAAAGATTTTCATTGACAATGCAGGCTCATCTCTCGGTACGGGCATCAACAGCGCAACTGATGCTCATACACGCTGCGACCGTATTCTTTATGACCAGATTCTTCAGAAGACAATTCCCCACGGCGTTGTTCCCTGGGGCAACACATTTGCGGATTCTCACAGCGAAACATCAATAAACGATGCCTACACAATGAGCTGGATGCCCGAGCTTTCACTTGAAGCATTTCGCCGCTGCCTTGAAAAAGGTCAGTTCTTCTCAATTTCTCACTTCTCCAACGGCGTTGAACTTAACGGCATGGAAGAAATGCCCGGTTTTGTTGAACAGAATGTTTATGATACAAAAGCTTATTGGCTTGATAACACTCCTCAGGTCAAGAGAATGAATGTTGACCAGGATGCAGACACAATCACCGTTGAAGGCATTAACGCAAACATCATCACATGGGTTTCAAACGGCGAAGTTATCAAGAGAGAAAGCATTGAAGACGGCAGCGCAACTCTCGACCTTCACAACGATGAATTCCTTGCAGAGCCTTATATGTATGTAAGATTCTATCTCTCGGGCGATAACGGCATTTGCTATTCACAGCCTCTTGTTCTCAATGTTGAGGGCGAAGAATTTGAAAAGGAATGCATCCCCGAAACACACGACATTTCAACCTTCCTCAGAGGTCTTGTCACGGTTGTTGACGTTGCATTCTTCAGACTTAACCCCATCATCTGGATATTCAAATATTTCGGTCTCGGATATAATCCGATAACTCTTGACAGACTTGTAAATCCGTTCTAAAAATCAAATAACCCCCCCCGTATATTTTTGGAATTCAAAAATATACGGGGGGTTTTTCATGTCTTATACATTTTCACGATATTTTTTGCGTGCATATCTGAAAACGATATATGCAATGCAGATTAATGCAAAAACTCCGATATAGAGCGCATATTTCTGCGCTTCGGGAGTCATTTTTTCACCGTCATCCGCAACATCGGCATCATCGCCGCCGAAGAACAGCGCCGAATTACCCGTTCCCGAAGGCACATGATTCTTGACATCATCCCAGAGTGTACTCATAAGAGCAAGAATCTCGGGCTTGAGATTGAGGAAAAGCTGGGTTTTGAACTTGCCGTCTTCAGGATAAAGAATTTCATCCTCATAGAATGAATATTCCGGATTGGTGTAAACTTCCGTATGAGGACTTGCATAGCAGATATATTCCGCATTTGCAAGAGCAACCTCGGGTTCGAGAAGAAAGTTGATATAAAGCTCTGCAGCGAGCTTGTTCTTTGAGCCTTTGAGAATGCAGGCACCGTCAACAAAGAAATTGACACCCTCCTCGGGATAAACAAAAGCGAGGTCGGGATTGTTTTCCTGCATCGAAAGGAAGTCGCCTGCATAATAGGGTGCAAAAGCAGCTTCGCCCGATTCCATTTTTATAAAAACTTCATCGTTTACGTATACAGGAGAAATATTCTTCTGTTCTTTGAGAAGCTCTGAGGCAATTCTCCATGAAGCGGGAGATTCGTTGTTATAATCCATTCCGAGAATGCTCTGTGCAATCGCAAATGCATCTCGGGGATTATTGAACATAAGAATGCTGTTTGAATAATCCGCATCCCAGAGCGAAGTCCAGCTTGTGGGAGCTTCTTCAACCATTGCCGTGTTATAGATAAGACCTACCATGCCTACCGTATAGGGCACAGAATAAAGGTTTTCGGGGTCATGGTCAAGGTTTTTATATTTTTCGGGGATATATTTATAATTCGGAATATTTGAGAAATCAAGAGGCTGAAGCATATCCTCGGCAATCATTCTCTGAATCATATAGTCCGAAGGAATAACAATATCGTAGGAAACCCCGCCGCCCTTGAGCTTTGAATACATAACCTCATTGTTATCGTAGGTTTCATAAACAACGTTGATGCCGTATTTTTCTTCAAATGCCGCATTGACATCAAGAGAATCGTCAACGCCGTCGGAAATATATTCGCCCCAGTTATAAACATAGAGTGTTGTACCTCTGAGAGCATCTATTTCGCTCTGCTCCGCCGCAAAGGCAAATACACACGGTGCAAGAGCGATAATCAGCGCAAGAAACGCCGAATTAATTTTGTTTTTCAATTCTGTCACTCCTTTGGTAACCAATGTTACTGCTTTTTCTTTGACTTTTCGTCACTCTTCTGCTGTGCAATATTATAAAGAATAAGAAGCAGAAGAATGCTTACAAATATCAAAGCTGAAAGCGCATACATATCGGGCTTTACCCTCTTCTTTGTCATTGAGAAAATGGCAATGGGAAGAGTCTGGAAACCCGGACCGCCGGTGAAATAACTGATTATGAAATCATCCAGCGAAAGAGTGAACGCCATAATCATGCCTGTAATGATACCGGGCATGATTGACGGAAGAACAACCTTGAAGAAAGCCGATGCGGGCTTGCAGCCGAGGTCCTGTGCGGCTTCGGCAAGATTTCTGTCCGTCTGACGAAGCTTGGGAAGAACTGTAAGAATAACATAAGGCAGGTTGAACGTGACATGAGCGATAAGCAACGTGCCGAAACCGAGCACCGCATCAATATTGACAAGTCTGCCCACAAAAACAAAAAGAAGCATCATTGAGATACCCGTTACGATTTCGGGATTCATCATGGGAATATTGGTTACAGCCATGATTCCCGAACGGGGTATGCCCTTTTTGAATTTGTCTATTCCGACTGCAGCGGCAGTACCGAGAACAGTTGAAATAACCGATGAACTTACTGCAAGAATAAGCGTATTATAAAGCGCTCTGAGGGTTGCTTCGTCTTCAAGAAGGACTTTGTACCATTGAAGCGAAAAGCCTGAAAAAACGCTTGTGCTGCTCGATGAATTGAACGAAAAAACAATCATTACAATAATCGGAGCATAGAGAAAAATGAATACGAGGGCAGCATATATCTTTGAAGCAATTTTCATATAACCACACCCTCCTCATCGCCTGAAAAGCGGTTCATAACCGCCATGCAGATAAGAATAAGCACCATGAGAACAAGTGAAAGCGATGCGCCGAGATTATAATTATACGACTGCTGGAACTGTCTTTCAATAACATCGCCGATAAGGTCAAACGAACCGCCGCCAAGCTTCTGTGAAATATAGAAAGTGCTGACGGAGGGAACAAAAACCATTGTGATACCCGAAACGATACCGGGCATACTCATGGGAACAATGCATTTTCTGATAACCGTGAGTCGGTTGCCGCCAAGATCCTGACAGGCTTCAACCATGCTGTGGTCAAGCTTTGCCATAACGGAATAAATCGGCATAATCATATAGGGCAGGAAATTATAAACCATACCCAGTATAACAGCACCCTCGGTATTAATCATATGTATCGGGTCAATGCCAAACTTGCCGAGAAAGCTGTTGATGATACCCGTATCCTGCAAAAGAGCCATCCATGAATATGTCCTTATAAGGAAGCTCATCCACATCGGCAGCATAACAAGCATAACGAGCGTGCGCTGAACCTTCTCTGTTTTCTGCGAAATGATGTACGCAAGCGGAAACGCTATGATAAGGCAGATTATCGTTGCCTCAATACCAAACCATATGGAACGAAGAAAGGTGGGAATATATTTGCTCAGAGCTTCAATATTTTCAAATGTGAATGCACCCGAAGCATCAGTGAACGAATAGTACACAACAAAAATAAGGGGCGCAACTATAAACAGAACCGACCATACGATATAAGGAGAGGCAATAAGCTTTGTTCTGAGTGAAGAACGGCTGTTCATTCCTCCACCTCCTCTTCAGCGTTGGAAAGTTCGTCAAACTCCTCGCTGAAGGAGCTGTAGTCACCGTAGATACCCGAATACTCAGATTTTTTCATAATATGGATTGCATCGGGCTCAATAAAGAGTCCGATTTTTGCGCCCTCGGGCTGATAATCGGTTGTCTGAATCATCCACTTGAAGCCGCCGATATCAACAATAATTTCAAAATGAACGCCCTTGAAGGTTACGGACGTTACAACACCGCAGAGCATTCCCTTTTCGGGTTCAACAACATCAACGTCCTCGGGACGTACAACAACATCAACCGCCTCATTCTTGCCGAATCCTTTATCAAGACACTCAAAACGGTGTCCCGAGAAATCAACAAGGCAGTCATCAATCATAACACCGTCAAGAATGTTACTTTCGCCGATAAAGTCGGCAACAAAAGCATTCTTGGGTTCATTATATATATCAAGAGGAGTTCCTATCTGCTGGATAACACCGCCGTCCATAACAACGATTGTGTCGGACATCGAAAGTGCTTCCTCCTGGTCATGGGTAACGTAAATGAAGGTTATGCCGAGTCTCTGCTGAATATTTTTGAGTTCAACCTGCATATCCTTGCGAAGCTTCAGGTCAAGTGCACCGAGAGGTTCGTCAAGAAGAAGAACTCTGGGTTTTACCGCAAGAGCTCTTGCAATTGCAACTCTCTGCTGCTGACCGCCTGAAAGCGAATTTATATTGCGTTTATTAAAGCCCGTAAGGTTAACCAAAGCGAGCATTTCTTCAACTGTTTCTTTAATCTGCTTTTCGGGAACTTTCTTTATTCTTAAACCGAAAGCAACGTTTTCATAAACATTAAGGTGCGGAAAAAGTGCATAACGCTGAAAAATAGTGTTGACCTGCCTTTTGTGAGGAGGAACACCATTAATCTTTTTGCCCTCAAAAATAACCTCACCTTCGTCGGGTTCGATAAATCCCGCAATAATCCTGAGCGTGGTGGTTTTACCGCAGCCCGAAGGACCGAGAAATGTTATAAACTCCTTGTCACGAATGTAGAGGTTGAGATTTTTAAGCACCTGATTATTTCCGAAGGTAACGGAAATATTTTTCAAATCAATTATTGCATTTTTTTCCAATTATGCAGCCCCTCTCTGCCTTTGCCGGGTTATAAAGTTTCACAAAAAACTGTTACGGCGAAGCGGCTTATAATATTAATATAAAATATAGTGCAAAATACCGCAAATGTCAACAATTTTTTTGAGAAAATCACGATAAATCCGTTGCGGTTCAAAGCTTATAAATATTTTACTTTAAATATCTCTTAAATGCTCCGTTTTGCTCAGTTTTACTCACTTTTTTATTTCACAAAAATTTTAATTAAAATACCGTAAATAACCCCTGAACAAAGTGGCAATACTTCTCTTGACAGAATATATTTGGGGGTAATCATTTGCAATTCAACAAGGTCGAAATCTGCGGAGTTAATACGGCAAAACTGAAAGTTCTCAAAGAAAGCGAAAAAATTGAGCTTCTCAGAAAGGCAAGGTCAGGCGATAAAAAAGCCCGAGATGAACTTGTGACGGGAAACTTAAGGCTCGTTTTAAGCGTTATTCAGCGTTTTGCAAACAGAGGTGAAAACCCCGACGACCTTTTTCAGGTGGGCTGCATAGGTCTTATAAAAGCGATTGACAATTTCGACCTCAGCCTTGATGTGAGATTCAGTACCTATGCCTGTCCGATGATAATAGGTGAAGTAAGACGCCATCTGCGTGACAACAACCCGATAAGAGTCAGCCGTTCCGTAAGAGATACAGCATATCATGCCATGCAGGTGAGGGAAAGACTGATAAATGAGCTTGAACGCGACCCGACTCCCGAGGAAATCGCAAAAGAACTCGGTATAGACAAAGAGAGCGTTGTTATCGCCCTGGATGCAATTGTTGAACCCGTTTCGCTTAACGAACCCGTTTATTCCGACGGCGGCGACACGATTTACGTTATGGACCAGATAGGCGACACGGAAACGGACGAAAGCTGGCTTGAGGAAATCCTTTTGAAGCAGGCAATCAAGTCGCTCAGCGACAGAGAGAAAAAAATCCTCCATCTGCGCTTTATGCTCGGTAAAACACAGATGGAGGTTGCTGATGAAATAGGTATTTCTCAAGCACAGGTTTCAAGGCTTGAGAAAGGCGCAATTAAAAGAATAAAAGATAATAACAGAGCGTGATTCGATTCGGATTTCTTAACTAAGTTTGCAAATCACCGTAGGGCGGGGGGCTTGCTCCCGCCGTTTTTACATTTATTTTATTGCTCCGCAAAAACTGTAATCTCTCCTTCAGGGTCCATGACCCAGCTTCCTCATCAGAGGAAGCCTAAACGGTAGGTTTCTGCAAAACAGTAATGTGTTATTTATTATTTCAGCTTTCTTTTTTCAGTTCAAGTATGCACATAACAAATCCATAAATCATGACTGCCGTACAAGCGACTAAAAGTAATATTTCAGGAGCTGTGTTAAAATGGTCAAGGGAGTTGCTTGTGCCTGCAAGCGGACCGCATACCGCTGAAACAGTTCCGAACACACCTATCACACCTGCCAAAAACAAAGCAATATTGAATATAAACTTTTTCATGCGGACACCTCATTATTATATTATTTTTCAATCACATAGGTTGCATACGCAAGCATTTCGCCTCTGAGGAAATCAACCGCATTAAATACAATCTTATCCTCATAAACCGTAACAATCATACCCTCGGATGAACGCATGAAATGCTCGGAGGAATCATCAACATTTGCGGTTGTTCTTCTGGGTGAAGATACGCTTGAAATATGAACCATGGTTGCATATTCGCCGTTGTAATCCGCAATGTTGAGATTGGGATTGAACTTCTGCATATCATATGCCCAATGTGAATGTCCGTTGAAATAAACGACATTTTCATATTTATCCATCATTTCTCTGAAACGGACTTCATCGGCACAGCCGCTTGTAAAGGCAAGGTCATAGTGTCTGCCGACATTGTTCTCAATATTGCCTTCGCCCATATGAGGATTTTCGCCTTCAACAGGGTTGTTGAGGAAGGTGTGGAAGAAAAGATAAACCGTTGAATCTTTATAGTTTTCAAACTGCACTTCAAGCCAGTCAAGCTGCTCATCGGTCAGAATACGGCTTTCGGGGCGGTTATAGTCCCATTGATACTGTGAAAGGAAAATAAACACATCTCCGTCGGTACTTTCGGGAGCATAAACAAAATCAAGACCGTTTGCCGCAACATCCTTAACACCGTCTTTTTTATTTTCGCCGTAAACGCCCGTATTCATAAGCTCCTGCCAATTTGCGAGGGTATAATAATCGCTCACATCGTGGTTGCCCGTGCAGGTATAAACAGGGAAATCATAATTTGAAGTGATGGTATTGTATTTTTCAAATGCATCTCTTTCGCCGTCCGCGGAAATATCGCCCGAAATTCCTACAAGCTCAACATCAAAGTATTCAATGAAGTTAAGTGCGTTGGGAAAAGTGAGACAAGCATCATCACCTGAAAGCGAACCGTTGTATCTGTTGAAATGAACATCGCTTAGCGCACCGAAGGAATAGGTTTTTTCGCCGTAATCGGCAAGCTTTTCTTCGGGAATATCGGTTTCACCGGTGAAAACTCCGCATCTGTATGCAAGTATTGTTTCTGCACCCTCGGGAATTGCGGTGAATGACTGAACCTCGTATTTGCCTTCACCGCCGTCAACATCAACGGTTGCAAGCTCGCTGTAATAAGCCTTCTTTCCACCCACTTCGACAAAAAGCTTGTTACCGCAGCAGTCACCCCAGTAAATATCATAGTTGCCGTCAAAAGAAGCGGTAACTGTGATTTCGCCTGCGGCAGAGCCTGCTTTATCATTTGAAAAATCATACTCAATAACCGCAGCATCATTTACAAACGGAAGTGAAATTGAAATGCCGTTGAATGCAACAATAAGGGGCATAAACATTGCAAAGAATGCTGCTGAAATTTTTGTTATAAACGATATCATAATTATTTCCTCCTTTGGATTTTTAAGTACATACTACATCATCGCAACCGACATTGCAAGCAAAATCTGTGCGGGATAATAGGTTGAAAGTTCAATCGTAACCAGAACGTTTTTTCTTTTAACCGGTGTGAAATAAAGAAATCCGAGACAAGTATCGCTGATAAGGAAAAGACATGAGCCTGCAAAAGCAAGCCACATGGCAAGGTTTTTTTCTCCGATTACAAGAAAAGCGGAAGATGCAACTTTGTAAATAAGTGCGCCATAATAAACCGCCATAACAGGAGCGAGCTTCTTGTCAATTTTCATTTTAAATACTTTCATTACCGCTGCGGCGGCAGGTATTCCGACAGCGCCGATTATCAGAGGTATAATTTCAAATCCGCCGATTGAAATAAATGCCGAAAGTGCAAATATATGTCCTATAAGGAAATAGAAAGTTCCCAAAGGAATAAGCTTGCCTCTGAATGTGGGTGCAACTTCTTTGATGCCGAGAAGCACGTCTCCGAAAAAACCGAACATCAGTGCAAAACAGACAAGACAGAAGTAATATGTATTATGGGGATTCATGCAGTATCCGACAACGGCAACAGAAATAAATCCGAAGCTTGCCATGAATTTACACATCATGCCTTCAAACGCTTTACCTTTTCTGCGAAAAGAAACACATCCGAACGCAAACACAACGGTTATAACCGACAAAACATAACACAGCGGTGACACATTAACCCCTCCTTAAAACAGCCCATTTGCCGACGGTTTCAAAACCGATTTTTGAATAAAAGGCTTCAAGACCGTCATTCCTGCAGAAAAGGAAAACATCCTTTTCGGATTTCTCGTTTGCAATTTCACTGACTATCGCAGAGGCAAATCCCCTGCCCCTTGCTTCGGGTGAGGTTGCAACAGCACCGAGCAAAACGCTTTTTTTGCCCTCAAAAAGAGCGAATGCACAAGCGCGCAAATCACCGTTTTCTTCCGCTGCAATCATTGATGCCGTTCCTTTGTTGAGACGCAGGCAGACATCGGAAAGAAATGCACCGTAATCTCCGAGTTCAAAACCGCAATCACAAAGCAAATCAAAGATTTTACGCTTGTCGTAATCTCTCACGGAATTGATTTTTTCAACATCTTTCCCGCCTTTGTATTTAACGGTAAACGATGAATCCGAAGGCTTGAAACCAAGCTTTTTCATGTCTTCATATGAGCAGGTAAGGCTCTGAAATCCAACCGCATTCATAAAATGCAAAAGCTCTTCAAAATCCGCATTCCCGTTTGTGCAAAGGGTCAGGTTGCCGTCAACTCTGCTTATTGCGGCGCACGGAACACCGTCGTTTTCCTGCACCCAGAAAAGCGCAAAATTATAGTCCGCACCGTATGTTTTAAACAGCGCGGTTATCCTTGCCGCATAAGGATCGGCAGGAAGAAATCCGAGCTGTTCGTATTTTTTGCAGAGGGTCAGCATTTTGCAAAATCCTCCGCAAGTGCCTTTATGAGTCGCAGAGACTCTTTTGCATCGTCAAGCTTTATAACACATGAGGGTGAGTGAAGATATCTGCACGGAATTGATACCGTCAACACCCTGACACCGCCTCTGCTTTTATGAATCGCACCCGAATCGTTGCCGCCTGCAACCATTGTTTTAGGTTGACAGGGTATATTTTCTCTTTCGGCAATTTCAAATGCTTTGTCAAAAAGCTCCTTGCTGTAAAGAGTGCTTCTGTCCATAAACGAAACCGTGCCGCCCTTGCCGCAGATACAGACTCTTTTTTCGTCTTTGACACCCGAAATATCTGCAGCTGTTGTTGTTTCGACAGCAACAGCATAATCGGGTGCAATAGTGAAAGCGGCAGTCTGTGCGCCTCTTGTTCCGATTTCCTCCTGAACGCTGAACGAGAACCACATATCGTATTCAAGCTCGCTTTTTATCATTTCAATGAGAATCGCACAGCCTGCTCTGTCATCGAGAGCTTTTGACTTGACATATCCCTCACCAAACTCAACAAAATCGCTGTCAAACCACACAGAATCACCAAGGCGCACATATTCCGCAGCCTCTTCCTTGGATTTGGCACCGATGTCAATATAAAGGTCGTCAGCTTTCGGAATATCAGCTTCCGCTTTTTTATCAACAAGGTGAACGGGCTTTATACCGATAACGCCGTTAACTGCCTTGTCGCCCACTTTAACGGTTCTTCCGAGAATAACACGGCTGTCTATACCGCCGACCTTGGTGAAACGAAGAAATCCCTCGGAGGTGATTCCTGTAACAATAAGTCCGACCTCGTCCATATGAGCATCAAGCATTACCTTGTTTTTGGCAGAGTTTATGCCTTTTTTGAAAACAAGAAGATTACCGAGAGGGTCAATGCTGTATTCGGCATAATCTTTTATCTGTGCGATTATATAATCACGAACCGCATTTTCTCTGCCCGAAATTCCGGGAAGCATACAAAGCTCTTTAATAAGTTCAAGCATTTTTCTCTCCCCTTTCGATGATATAATCAGCCATGAGTCTTGCGGTGTTTTCAATATCTTCAAGGTCACAGACTTCAATTGCAGTATGCATATTTCTCAAAGGAATTGAAAGAAGTGCAGTCTTAACACCTTTGCCCGCAACCTGAATTTCATCGCAGTTTGTGCCCGTGTTTCTTCCCATAACCTCTGTCTGATTGGGAATGCCGTTTTTCTCTGCGATTTCGGTAAGCTTTCTGCTCATATCATAGTCAAGCAGAGGAGCATAGCCTATCATTGTTCCGCCGCCGAGAGAAGCATATTTTTCGGAACTGATGCCGGGAGCCGTTGCAAAACTGACATCAACAGCGATTGCTTCATCGGGTTTAATCGAAAATGCACCCGTCTGCGCACCGCTTCCTCCCGTTTCTTCCTGAACGGAAAAAAGAACGCTGATTTTGCAGCCGTGATTCTTGCCTTCAAGAAGTTCAAGGCAGCGAAGAACTGCGGCAACACCCGCTCTGTCGTCAATCGACGGAGAAGAAACTCTGTTACCGAGAAGCTTTGTATATTCACCGTTAAAGGTTATTCTGTCGCCTGATGAAACAAACTTTTTTGCATCTTCGGCAGTCATGCCGATATCAACGGCAATATCATCAAAACCCTTTGCCTTATCGGCATCATCGGGCTTTGAAAGATGGGGCGGAGTTGAGGTTATAACGCCGTAAAGCGGCTTTTTGCCGTGAACCGTAACTTCCGCAGCAGCAAGCACTCTGATATCCGCGCCGCCGCATTTTGTAACCTTGAGAAATCCGTCTTCGTCTATCGCCGTAACAACAAGACCTATCTGGTCAAGGTGGGCATCAAGAAGAATATGAATATCGCCCTCACCCGTTGTTCCCGTTACGCTTCCGAGGACATCGGTTTTTGCGGGCATATATTTTTCAAGCAAATCCGAAGCAACCTTTGCCGCTTCGTTTTCCGCACCCGAAACACCCTTTGCAGAGCAAAGCTTTTCGAGCAAAGCGGAAACTTCCGTAAATCTTTCCATATTTGCACCTTCTGCAATTCAGGGGCACACATAGTGCGCCCCTTTGATTTTTTATATAACTTTTATACCGCCTTCGGGACGGATATTAAGAACATAGCAGGATTTTTCGCCGAAAACAGCGCAGATTCTTGATTTGAATTCATCAAGAAGGTCTGCAGGAACAAATGCCTGGATTGTGCCTGCAAAACCGCCGCCGTGAACTCTCCATGCGCCCTTGCCGTTAAGAACATCCTGGCAGATTGCAAGAGCAACGCTGACGGGCTGATTTGCCGATGCACGGCATGTATAAACATTCTGGTTATACATATATGACGAAAAACCGCTTTCAACAACAAAAGCCTTGAAAGCTTCAAAATCGCCTGCTTTAAGAGCCTTCGCCTGCTTTTCAACTCTTACATTTTCGTTATAGAAATGCATGGCACGGAGAACGGCTCTGTCACCTGCAACATCACGGATAACGGAGATATTCTTTTCAAATTCAGCTCTGTCAACGTCACGGAGAACACTCTTTCCGAATTTTGCGGCAACAGCTTCCATTTCGCCTCTTACTGCGGCATATTCATCGGTGAGGTCGGAATGGTCTCCGCCTGTGTCAACGATGCAGAGTGCATGACCGCAGGCACCGAAATCAAAGTCAAGCTTTTCGATAACGGGCTTTGAGGGGTCGTTGAAGTCTATCATAACAAAACCGCCTACGGAGCAAGCCATCTGGTCCATGAGTCCGCAGGGTTTGCCGAAATATTCATTTTCCGCAAACTGTGCAATCTGTGCAATTTCAACTGCGCTGATTTTGCCGTCATTATAAAGATGATTGAGAATTGTACCGATAAGAACCTCAAAAGCGGCTGATGATGAAAGTCCCGAACCCGAAAGAACATCGGAAACGGTTGCGGCATCAAAACCGCCTGTGCCGTAGCCTCTGTTTTTGAATGCGGCACATACGCCTCTGATAAGAGCTTCGGATTTGCCTCTTTCAGAAGGCATAACACCGAGTTCCGCAAGGTCAACGGCATCAATTTTGTATCCTTCGGACTTGACTCTTACGATGTTATCGCTGTTCTTTGAAACAACAGCAACCGCATCAAGGTTAACGCTTGCCGCAAGAACGCAGCCGTGGTTGTGGTCGGTATGGTTTCCGCAGACCTCGGTTCTGCCGGGTGCACTGTAAACCTCAACCTCTCTGCCGCTTCCGAAATATTCTTCAAATTTTTCGGCAAGCTTTGTATATCTTTCTTTCTGGAACTCTACATCCTCTTTTTTATAGTTTTTCGCAAGCACCTCATCATATTCTGCACCTGCAAGCAGATTTTTAAGCTCGGAAGTTTTAATCATCGTTCACAATTCCTTTCTCTTTATTTGATTTCTTTTTCTTTGCATGTTCAATTATTTTTTCAACCGATGTCCATATTCCGTTCACGGAAAGAAGGGAAATTCCCGATAAAAACATAAGAATCATTATTGGTACAAGGAAACCGGGTGAAAGCGGGTCGTAAAGATTTCGGCCCACAAGAGTAAACGATATCAGTTTCGGCATAAAGCCTATAACCGAAAGAAGCACGAATTTCCAATATCCGAATTCAAACGAGCCGTAAATTCCCGAAATGCTGTTAATCGGCATTGCAGGAATAAGCCTGAGCGCAATCAAAAGGGCCGGATTTCCTTTTCCGTCCTGCTGAATAACTCTACGCAGCACATCTGTTTTTGATATCAGCCGCCAGGCACCGCCCGCACCGAATTTTTTGCCCCAATAATATCTTATTGTTACAAGCACAACAAATCCGATGACATTCACGGGAATTGCATAATACATCGGCAGAACGATTCCCGACAAAAAGCAGACCGTTGATGTAGGATAAATCGGGAAAAAGCTTTTTACTGCAAAAAGCAGCATTACTGCAAATAAAAACTGCCATGTAATATTTATATGCAAAATATATTCTTCAAGCCTTTCAAGATTCTGACGGGTTACAGCATACCAACGCCACAGTTCATCATACTGAAGCGATACCATAAGCGCAGCAACCGCAAACGAAAGCAATATAAGTATCAGTCCGCCGAAAAGCAGAATCTTTTTTTGCTTTTTTCTTTTTTTCAAAAGCTCACCGCATTCCAACTTGTTCTAATTAATTTATTTTATAATATAATTCCATTCGGGTCAATAACTAAAATAAATATTTTACTGTTTTATTCTGCGCAAAATATGATATAATTATCATGTTATCAATATAAGGAGATTCGGATTATGAAAATATGCGTACTTGACGGCTTTACGACAAACCCCGGCGACCTTTCATGGAACTGGCTTTACGAGCTCGGTGACTGCACCGTTTATGAGCGCACTCCCTCAAATCTCATTGCGGAGAGATGTGAAGGCTGTGACATCGTTATTACCAACAAAACTCCGCTTCGCAGAGGACTTCTTGAAACACTCACAAATCTTAAATATATCGGTCTGCTGAGCACAGGCTTCAACATTGTAGATTGGGAATACTGCAAGGAAAAAGGCATTCCCGTATGCAACATCCCGTCTTACAGCACCTCTGCCGTTGCACAGCTTGTTTTTGCGCTTATTCTTGAACATACAAACTCGGTTGCCATTCACAGCAATTCCGTTCACGGCGGAGAATGGACGGCTTGCAAGGATTTCTGCTATTGGAAAACACCTCTCACAGAGCTTGACGGCAAAACTCTCGGCATAATCGGATTCGGCAAAATCGGCAAGGCTGTTGCAAAAATTGCAGCTTCATTCGGGATGAAAATTCTTGCCAATACAAACCATCCTTCATCCTTTGAAAACGTTGAATTCACAAGCGTTGACGAGCTTCTTTCAAAGAGCGATTTCGTCAGCATTCACTGTCCGTTAACCCCTGCAACAGAGGGTATGGTCAATGCGGAATTCATCTCAAAAATGAAGAAAACCGCTGTTCTTATCAACACCTCAAGAGGTCAGGTCGTTGACGAAAAAGCCCTTGCAGATGCCCTTGAAAACGGCGATATCGCAGGTGCGGGTCTTGACGTTCTGCAGACAGAACCACCCTCACCCGACTGTCCTCTTATCGGAGCCAAAAACTGTTTTATTACTCCGCATATTGCATGGGCAGGCTTTGAAACACGCGAAAGACTTATGAAAATCTGCAAAGAGAATGTCCTCGCCTATCTGAATGGCTCACCCATTAATTTAGTTTATTAACTATTGATATAATAATAACTATATGCTATAATATAGAATAATTTATGCAAAGGAGGTTGAAAAATGATTATTTCGCAAACGCCCGTCAGAATGTCATTCTTCGGCGGCGGAACGGATTTTCCCGAGTTTTATAAAGAACATTCAGGCTCGGTTATTTCAACCACCTTCAACAAATACTGCCACGTCATTGTAAGACCTCTTCCGCCGAAGCTTTTTGAATATAAAACAAAGCTGATGTATGCGCAGATTGAAGAGGTTGCTTCCGTTGATGACATAAAACATCCCGCCATCAGAAATGCAATGAAGTGGCTCGGACTTGAAAGAATATTTCTCAACTATGATGCCGATATTCCCGCAAAAACAGGCCTTGGAACAAGCAGTGCATTTTCCGTGGGAATGCTCAACGCATTCTATACCATGCAGGGCATAACCAAAACCAAACGAGAGCTTGCCGACGATGCGATTTATCTTGAACGCACACTCTGCAACGAAGAAGGCGGAATTCAGGACCAGATTGCGGCGGCATACGGCGGATTCAACCGCATTGATTTCAATGCCGACGGCTATACCGTTACACCTCTTGATATTTCCGCAGAAAGGAAGCAGAAGCTGAGCGATAATCTCATGGTGTTCTTCACGGGACTTTCACGGTATTCATTTCATGTTCAGAAAGCAACAAAAAGTATGCTCGGCAAAAGAACGCAGGAGCTTCTCGAAATACTCGGTATGGTTGATGATGCAGAAAAAATCCTCACCGACCCGCTTTGTTCTCTTGACGATTTCGGTCTGATGCTCAATGAAACGTGGATGCTCAAGCGAAGCATAAGTTCCGAAATATCAAACAGTATGATTGATGATATTTACATAAAAGCCCTCAAAGCCGGCGCACTCGGCGGAAAGCTTCTCGGTGCAGGCGGAGGCGGATGCCTTCTGTTTTATGTACCCGAAGAAAAACAAAAATCTGTGCGTCTTGCCCTTTCGGATTTATATGAAATTGATTTCGAGTTCGAAAGCGAAGGCACAAAGATAATCTGTAACTACTGATGAGGTAACGTGATGATAGAAATTGTTAAGCCCGATTTTGTTTTTGAAGATGAACGCGGCGCGCTTGTTCAGCTTGTTCATGAGGGCTGGAAACAAATAAACGTTGCTGTTTCAAAAGCGGGATTTGAACGGGGAAATCATTTCCACAGATTTAACCGTGAGGGTTTTTATGTTGTTGAAGGTGCTTTCACTCTGGAAGCAAAACTCAACAGTAAAAAAGAAGTTTACGATTTCAAAAAAGGTGATATGTTCATTATTAACCCGAACGTTATTCATCGCTTTATATATCACGAAGATTCCGTTCTTGTTGCGTTCTATGACAACGGAGTGGAATTGCCCGACGGCACAAAAGATATAGTTGCGGAGGCAGATGCATAATGGAAGCAATCATTCTTGCAGGCGGCATGGGCACACGCCTGAAGCCGTGCGTTGAAAATCTGCCGAAACCTCTTGCACCGATTGACGGCAAGCCTTTTCTGCGCTATCTGCTTGATTATCTCTATGTCAACGGTATTCACAGAGCGATAATTTCAACGGGCTACAAAGCGGAAACCGTTGAAGAATTCATCGGCAAGTCACACAGAGGAATGACGGTTGAATACTGCCGCGAAGACTCTCCTCTCGGCACGGGCGGTGCAATCAAAAAAGCTCTAGGAATGTGCAGAGAAAAATGTGCCGTTGTCATAAACGGCGACACATATTTTGACGTGAACCTTTCCGGAATGAAGAAGTTTCACGATGCTTCCGGATGCCGTATTTCTCTTGCCGCAAAATGGATTGAAAACGCCGAAAACTCGGGTCTGCTTCAGCATGAAAACGGCATTCTCTGCGGATTTCACGAAAAAGGAATAATGTCCGCGGGTCTTATAAACGGCGGAATATATTTTATTGAAAAAAATGCCCTTGACGGTATTTCCGAAGAAAAGTTTTCATTTGAAAAACAGATACTTGAAACAGCTTACTGTCCCGTTTCGGTTTATGAAAGCGACGGATATTTTATAGATATCGGTATCCCTGAAAACTACAAAAAAGCGGAGCGTGAAAAAGAAAAGCTTTTTTCAAAAAGAACAAGAAAAGCCGTTTTTCTTGACCGTGACGGAACAATCAATTATGACACGGGTCATCTTTACCGCACGGAGGATTTACGCTTACTTGAAAATGCCGACAAAGCAATTGCAGAAATAAAAAGCAAAGGATATCTTTCAATAGTCATCACTAATCAGGCTGGTATCGCAAAGGGTCTTTATACTGCCGAAGATGTTGATAACCTTCATTCACACATAGATTCTGTTCTTTATGAAAGCTGCGGGGTAACCGCAGATGCATATTATTATTGTCCTCATCATCCCGATGCGGTTGTTGAGGAGCTCAGAAAAGAATGTTTATGCAGAAAACCGAATTCAGGTCTTATCCTCAAAGCAGTTTCCGATTTTTCCGATATCGGAATAGAAATCGACCTAAAAAATTCAATCACGGTCGGCAACAGAGCCTCCGATATTCTTGCAGGCAAAAATGCAGGCACAGGGCAGAACATTCTCGTCGGAAACGATGACCCCGATGCAAAAGAAATTGCTTCAGCACATTACGATAATCTTTATGATTTTTCGCACAGATTAAAGCAGGTGTTATAGTTTGAAAAACATTTATTTTGTTCAGGCAGGCTTTGCATTTGACAAATCCGTCTATCTCCCCTATGCAACGGGCACAATAGTTGCATATTGCAAAAGCCTTCCTGACATCGCAGAAGAATATGACTTCAAGGAGATTATTTTCCGCAGAGACGATATAACAAAAATCGTTGACGGAATAGAATCCCCTTATATTGCTGCGTTTTCAACCTATGTCTGGAATGTCGAATTCAACAAGGCGCTTGCAAAAGCCGTCAAAGAAAAGTATCCCGAATGCATAATCATTTTCGGCGGTCACAGCGTTTCCGACCGAATGGAATTCCTTGCAAAAGACTATATCGACATTCTCACTCTCGGTGAGGGCGAAGAAGTTACCGCAAATCTTCTCCGCACACTGAAAAACGGCGGAGATTTAAGCTCTTGCAACGGCATTGCATACAGAGATGCACACGGCAACAACATTCTCACCGCACCACACTGCCCCGAATCGGTTGAAAACTATCCTTCGCCTTATCTGACAGGTGTTTTTGATTCAATCATCGAAAAGAATCCCGACACCATGTTTGACACCATAATCGAAACCAACCGAGGCTGCCCCTATAACTGCGCATACTGCGACTGGAGCAACCATAAAAAGCTCAGACTCTTCCCCATGGAAAAGGTCAAGGGCGAAATAAAATGGCTTTCCGAGCACAACATAGAATACTGCTTCTGTGCAGACTCAAACTTCGGTATGTTTGACCGTGATATTGAAATTGCCGAATATATCGTTGAGCTGAATAAGCAGACGGGATTCCCTAAGGTTTTCAGACCTTGCTACGAAAAAAACAGTGCAGAAAGAGTTTTCAGAATATCCAAAGCACTCAATTCAAGAGGTCTTGACAAGGGTGCAACAATGGCATATCAGACTCTCTGTGACGATGCTCTTAAAAATATAAACCGTAAAAATCTGACCATGGAGCATTTTTCGGGTCTCATGGCAAATTATACAAAAGCCGGCATCCCTACCTATTCCGAGCTGATTCTCGGTCTGCCCGGCGAAACTGCCGAAAGCTTCTGTCAGGGTCTTTGCAAGCTTCTCAGAGCAGGTCAGCATAATTCAATCAGCGTTTATTACTGCGAGCTGCTTCCGAATGCCCCCATGTGCAAACCCGAATACATGGAAATACACAAAATCGAACCCATGAAGGTTCAGTTCAATCATATCCATTCCGCAAGCGGAAAGAAAGACGGCATTCCCGAATATTCCTATCTTGTCCGTTCAACAAGCACAATGCCCCGCGACGGCTGGGTATATGCAAATCTTTTCTCGATTTGCCTGCAATGCTTCCACAGTCTCGGTCTTCTCCGTTACTTTGCAATTTACGCCTATTACGAACTCGGCGTTGATTACTATGACTTTTACAAAGGACTGCTCGATTTCTGTCTTAATGACAACGGTCTGACAGGCAGACTTTTCCGTGAGATAAAAGAAAAGCTCGACGGCTCTCTTGAGGGTGACTGGAATCACAGCAACCCTGTTTTCGGCAATATCACGTGGTTTTTTGAAGAAGGTCTTTATCTTGAACTTCTCTACAATTTCGATGAACTTGACAAAATCATTGAAAGCTATGTGAAACCTCTCGGTATGAACGATGAGATTTATCACGAACTCCGCAAATTCCAGATTAACGCAATAAAGCTTCCGTTTGAAAACGGCAAGGAATTCAACTGCAGCTACGATTTCGCAGAATACTTCCGCACAGTCGGTTCAGGTGACGGTATCACTCTTGAAAAGCAACCGTTAAAATATATTTTTACCGCACCCAAAGAATATGACAACTGGGTCGACTTTGCAAAAGAAACCGTATGGTATGGCCGCCGTAAAGGCGCAACACTTTACACAAACAGCATATTAAATATAACAAAAGGATTACCGGTTCTTTAAAAAATCGGTAATCCTTTTTCTTTTATAATTAAATCTTACCAAATCCCCTCGGGGTCAAACACCATAATAGTATAAAGCACCGTATAAATAACAGTTACAAATTGCGGAATTTTTGACAACAGCCTTGAAAGACAATCTGAGATTTTTTCCCGTTCGTAATATGCAACATAAAAAAACGATGCCAATAAAAGGGTGTACGAATGTCCTATAAAACGGGCAACATCGGCAGAAAACGCAATGCACGCTCCTATTGACAGGAAGAACATCAGAGACATACAAATTATCACTGTTTTTTTCAGTTTGCTGTCATTCTTCTGTTTTAAAAAACCTTTAAAGCACAAAAACACTGCCGCTGCTACGGGTAAACAAATCAGCATCGGAGCGATGCCGCTTTTAAAGCTTATTGTTCCCAATGTGAACAGCAGTCTTTGATAAGCAAAAAACAAAGCCCTGAAGAACGGCGATTCTATACTGTTTATGCCTTCATAATCAATAGTTTCATAATAAGGCTCTGAATACAGTCCCGTGGCATAATACTTGGAAACCCCTTCATATCCTCTGTCGGAAAGAATCCCGGAAAACTCTTCAAAAGTATAAACCAGATTGCTTTGTTCATACAAAGCAAAATATCCGCTTAAAAGCACCGTTGAAACAAACGAAACGAAAATAACAGTCCAAAGAAGAGCTTTTTCTCTTTTATCATGAATAACCGTTGTTTTGTAAATCATCAGCAAGAGAATAAACGGAATATAAACAAACAAACTGCCGTAATTCACCATAATAACCATCAATGAAGACGGAATTATCAACAGATACAGTCTTTTATCGGAAAGAAAAAGAACCGACATAACTGTAAAATATATCCAGAACGAATCCAGAGACCCCATTTTATAAACACACATGGGGAACACTGATATTCCGGTCAGAAAAAACACCGATAAAAGCATAAGGCTTGTTCTGTTTTTTCTTTCATGACACAAGAAAAGCTTTTCCAGCAACACTAAAACAATAAAAACAAACACAACAAAAACAATTGTGTTAAATGTGAAAACCGCTTCTTTGCTTGTATTGTTAAAAAAGAAATTATATATTGCACCGGGAAGCAGTTTTGAACAAAATCCCATGGAAAAATCAACAAGAAAATAAGGATAGCAAACATCGGACAGACCCATGGGATTCATGGAAGCGGTCACGAAAAAATTATAAGCTATAAAACCCAGAAAATAAAAAGGCAGATACGGGTGCTTCTTATCCCTCATGATTCCGTTCATACAGTTTCTCCCTTTAAGGTAAATTATATAAAATTATGTTTTTGGTATTTTAATCTGTAATCGCGGACCCACTGCGCACCGTATTTTGATGTGTATAACAAAATATGGTCGGTATCTGTGAATTCAATGGACCAGAGACGATCTGCATTTTTCTTCAAGAAATCAAGCTGAAAATCCATTCGTTCCTTTTTGATGTTGCGTGTTTCTTTTCCGTTCATGACATAATTGCAGGATATATGGAAATCTCCGTTATCTTTTATATTTTCGAGACCCGCCTCTTCGGTTTCATTTATCATAATCGCATTCTTTTTCAACGCGAAGTTGGAAGGCGTGCAGCTGTCAACAAGATTAATGTTACGTATAACATTTTTTGTAGACTCAGTTTCTTCCTTTGTTTCTCCGGGATATCCGAGAAGAAACGTGCAGTGATTCCATAAACCGACGCTCTTTGCATTTTCAAGAAGTGTTTTGCGGTAAGAGCAATCTATACCTTTATTCAGAATTTTCATTATTCTTTCAGACTCCGCCTCATAGCCCCAACAGAAGAAGCGTCCGCCTGCATTATATAAATTCTGAAGAACATCCTTTGTGAAAGCTTTTTCCATACGGGCAAAAGAATAGAAATAAATCTCTATTCCTCTGTCGATGATTTCGGTTGCCAACTGATTATAGTATTTTGGGGGCACAGCCTCATCAACAAAAATAAAATGCTTGAAGCCGTATGTATTGACCAGACTCTGAATTTCATCTGCTGCTGTTTTTACGGATTTTATATCAAAACACTGCTGTCCCGTATAAAAATCACAGAATGTGCATTTTGCCCAATAGCAGCTTTTGGACAGCTGCATGGGAATTACCGTATCAGCAGAAAAATACAAATCAAAATCATATCCGTCAAAGCACGGCGGTGCAAGTGCGTCCATATCAAGAAGCGGAGCAGACTCCGTTTCTTTGATAATTCCGTTTTCATCTTTATAAATAAGAGAATATGCGTTTGAAAGAGATTCACCGCCGTTCAATACTTCCGCAAGTCTGACTGCCGCAATCTCTCCGTCACCGAGCTGAACGGAATCGCAGAATATATCAAAAAATTCCGGCATTGTTTTTATAGCTTCACGTATTTTATAAATGTAGTTGCCGCCAAGCGTAATATGTGCCTTTGTTCTTTCTTTAAGATATTTCGCAAGAGTCAGTCCCGGAACTATCTGACTGAGGTCGAAAATGCTTATGCCTATAACATCATATTTTTCAAAATTTTCTGCATTTATTTTTTTATCAAAATATTCAACAAACATATTCAGGTCAGGGTCATTTGCCTGAAGCTTTATATCGTCATAGTTATATGTATATACAGGATTTGCAATAAAGTTCTCAAGCATTATTTTGCTTGGCATATAAGGCAGAGAGATTATTCTTAATGCATCTCTCAAAATATCCTTTGCTTCAACAAGCTGTTCAGGGTCATAAAAGCGCTCTTTATCCTTTGTTACGGAAACGGCATCCTCTACCTTTTCCGCAACATATTCAGCACTTATTCCGCTTTCAATAAAATCCTGATATGCAATAAAACGAAGAATTTTTGTTTGCAGTTCTCTTGAATATCCGCTGAATTCTTCCTCGCAGTATCCTTCTTCATTGAATTCCGGGAGAAAGGAATTGTAAAATTTTTCCGCTTTATAAGCTGCTTCAATAACATTTTTCTTTTTCAGAACGTCATTAAAATATTCTATATTCAAATCTCTTGTTTCAGCCTTAAATCCCTTTGCTTTGAGCTGACCCACAAGCTGAGCACCCGAAAGATAAGGATTCATGGGATACCATTGCGGCGGAATAACAAAAAGTGTATTCATGTTTCAGTTCCTTTCTGCCAATAATATATCTTCTACAGACATAAATCTGATATGCAACGCTGTTTTCAGATATGAAAAAGTTTGTTTTGCCGAGTTACTTGATTTTCCGTCTTTTCTCGAATAACAGTTTGTCGGCATCTCCGTAAATTTATAGCCGAGTCTGATGGGCTTCAAAACCATTTCTATCAAAAACGGGAAACCCGTTTCTTCAAATCTTATGGATTTATAAAGCTCTGCCGGAGCAATCTGAACAGGTATTGTAAAATCCGTAAGATTCCTCATATATAATACCGCCAGAAATTTTTGTGCACAGAAATTCAGGATTTTCCTTGCCGTACCGTAGCCGTAAAACTTACATCCCTTCATCCAGCGGGAAAGTGAATGAATGGTCTCGGGGTCTTTCTTCGCTTTTTCTATAAGACAGGGTATCGTACCCAAATCCAGCGCGCCGTCGGATGCTACCAATAAGCAATGAGAACCTTCGGAAATATCAATCGCATCGTTTATGCAGCCCATAAACGGTCTTTTTTGTTTTATAACAACCAACGGAACCTTGTCCTCTTTGCTTTTGAGTTCTTCAATAACGCTCATTGTTTCCGGGGTGGTTCTGTCACAATAGCATATTATTATTTCCTTCAAATCTTCCGGAGCACAAACATCAAGAATGGTGTTTACGGTATTTCTTAACGAATCCGTCTCGGTTACCGCACCCATCATTATACTCAAGCTTTCAAACTTTAACATTGATAAATTACTTCTTTTCTTTGTATATTATGCTTTCCCTGGGATTAACCATTAACGTAGCACTGTAGCGTTTTCCGAACCACACAAATTCCTTTGCATATTCCGCCCAGGAATAAACAACTTTATTTGACTTTATGTCAAGCGTATTTCCGACTTGCATAAGTTCGGTATGCTCACCTTCTTCAACCGCTTTGAAAAAGGGATAGAAATTATAATCAAGTTCAAGGTGTACTTCGTCTGTTCCCAATCTTCTGATAAGTCCGGTCTGATATCTGTAAAGATTATCAAACACCTTCTCCTCAATATCAAACTTTTTCAGGAACGGTTTTATATCACTTTGAAAATCGTCGAAGCGCAAAGCCAACTCAAGGAATGCACCTTCTTCAAAATACCAGCCTGTTGTTCCGAAAACATCTTTCTGATATGTCCAATCTGCCGTTTCCGTATCAGCTTTGCGATTGTATAACTCATCAAACAATTCATGAAGATAACCGCTGCATTCGTTATAGATATAATCAAAAAGCATACTGTAAAATTCATGGTACGATATGCCTTTTTCCTTGTTGAGATAGATTGCAAAAAACCTGGTGAGCCCCAGATGATGAAACGTTTGCAAAACAACCGAAAACATATACGCTTTAACCCATTCATTTTTGGGCATCGCTGCTGTTTCGGTTATAATATCCATATATTCCTGAACTCCGTTATAATCAGGATTATAGTGTATTCCGAACGAGGGAATTCTCGACACCTTTATGCCGTGTTTCTCGCGGTATTCGGGATTACCCATGGGAGAATTATCGTAAACCTGACATTCATAAACGGTCATGGAATTGCTCTGACCGGATTCAAGCAGGCTGCATATGCCTCTGCAAAAGCTGTCATAAGTTTCACCGGGCAAACCGAGTATCAACTCGGTATATGTAGGTATTCCCGCTTCACTGTATCTTGCATACAAATCGGAAAAATGCTCCAATGTAAGATTTTTTCTTCCGATATTTTCCAGAGTCTGCAAATCAAGAGTCTGATACGCCAGAGTCACACCTTTATCAATATGGTTGCTGTTAAGAAGACAGCCCGCTTCAAACACGGTATCATCGCTGTCTTTTGCATAGCAAGGCTTAAAGACCTCAGGATAACCGTGCTTATTCTTTTGTTCAACAACATATTGCGCAATTTCCGTATCTCTGTCAAGAATTCCGAAATTCGCATCTGCACAATAACAATAACGGATTTTATTCTCTGCTATCCACTCAATCTCAGATTTAATTTTCTCCATTGAAAACTGTCTTATCTTGTGAGTGAAGCACCATTCACAATAAGAGCAGGTATACGGACATCCTCGGTTGGTTTCAAGCGTTGCGTGAAACTCAACATCGGGGAACTCATGCAAAAGATGGTTGAATATCCCCTCTGTGTAAGGCGAAGGATAGTCCGAAATGTCGGCGGGATGATATTCGCAGGTAGTTACATTGCCGTCTGTTCCCCTGTAAGACAGATTGGGAATTCCGGACAAATCTTCTCCGTTTGCAATTGCTTTCAGAAACATAGCGGTTGTTTCTTCGCCTTCATTGTGCATAAGATAGTCAATAAACTCATATTTATCAAGGAATGATGAATCCTTGGGCACACTGTGTCCGCCGAATATTATCTTGACATCGGGATAAATTCTTTTAAGCTCCCTTGCAAGCTCTTTATTATATTCAACATTCCAGACAAAATTGGTAAATGCAACAAAATCGGGATTATCAAAACGCTTTAATATGTCACTGATTTTCTCGCGCATACCTATAACATCAGCTATTTCATAATGCTTTGTAATATCGCTGTCTTTTTTCAGATATGCAGCAATACAGCCCATGGAATAAGGCAGAAAACAAGGCGAGGAATAAGATAATGCAATTTGAACCGGATATACTTTTTTCTTCATCTTATTCTCCTTGTTTTTCAAATATATCACTCTTATAGCTTGCCCAACCTATTCTTTCATACCAGATAACATATTTTGCAAAATCCGGCCACTTTTCATACATCTGGCTGTCCTTCAAAACAAGTGTGTGCGGTCTGTATTCAAGCGGATGCACCTTATTTATATAAATATCCGATGCATAGCTGTGTACCGCATAATTCAGAGAGATTTCTTTTGAGGATTCTCCGGGTCTTCTCATAACAGCTTTCTGATAGCTGAGCAAATCCGCAAAAACATCTTCCGGAATATCGTAATTCTTTAAATAAGGAATAAACTCTTCGTAAACCTTGTCATACTGTGCAAGATAGTTAAGCACCAGATATTCATGGTCTTCCCAAAGAACATCTCCCGTGCGGTCAAACATCATTCTTTCGTTATCACCGCCCAAAGACAGTCTGTCCGATTTTTCTTTTATATCAAAATACAGACCTGAAACGAACAAATCGGGATTCTCTTCAAAATAATCAATTATTTTATCATAGAATTTTTCAAACGGCACTCCGCATTCATAGAACAAATACAACGCAAAAATTCTTAAAAAGCCGTTTCCGTGCAAAGCCTTGGTCAGATGACTGAACACTGAAGCTCTTACCCACATTTTTCGGCTCATGGTATTAGTTTCAACGATTATTCGGTTATATTCGGGAACGGAAAATGACGAATTGTTAAAATGCGGTCTGAGTATTTCAACATGAACCGTTTTTATTCCGTGCTTTTTTATATAGTCTTCCTGACCCATAACGGCATTCGGGAGAACCATGCAATTATAAACTTCAAAGACAAAATGCTGTCCTATTTCAAAAAGCTTGCCTATTCCCTGAATAAAGCTTTCATAGGTTTCACCGGGCAGCCCGAGTATAAGCTCGGAATATGTTTTCATTCCCTCTTTGTTATATTCTTCCAGCAAGTCTTTGTAGAAATCCAAAGAAGAATTAATCCTGCCGATGTTTTCAAGCACCAACGGAGACATACTTTGGAAAGAAAGCGTTGCGCCGACTCTGTCAAACTCACACTCTTTGAATTTCTTGACTATTGCAAAAACATTCTCGAACTTGTTTTTGGCATAATTCATTCGCATTCTTTCCGGATAGCCCGTTTCCTTCTTTGCCTTAACAAGTTCATCGGCAATCTCGAGGTCGCGGTCAAACAGTCCGAAGTTGGCATCTGCTCCCCAGACAAAAGCAATTTTGTGTTCACACATCCAACGGATTTCAGCTTTTATTCTTTCAAGAGGGAACAGTCTGGTTTTTGCTCTGAGCAATCCCCAATCGCAGTAAGCGCATTGGTTGGGACAGCCGCGGCTTGTTTCAAGTATGGCATTGAAAGTGATTTCGGGGTGAGTTTCAATCACCTCATCAAACCATCCTTCAAGATACGGAGAAGGATAGTCAAGAGTTGTCTGAAGAACTGTTTTTGTTCTCACAAAAACGCCGTCAGCACCTCTGAACGAAATGTTATTAACACAGTCAAACGATTTTCCGAGGGCATACATCTCAAGCAAAGACCGGATTGTATCTTCTCCCTCTCCGTGACAAAGCACATCAATAAACGGACATTCTTCAAGCAGATTAAAATTATCGGGAACATCATGTCCGCCGAAAACAATAAGGCAGTCAGGATATTTTTCCTTTACCGCTTTTGCAAGACATTTATTATATTCAGTGCTCCAACAATAGCTTGAAAAACCAACAAACGCAGGTTCTTCCATGCGTTCAACAACCGCATTTATATCTTCACGAAGGAACACAAATTCTTTGAAAATGTAATTTTCTTTCACCACGCTGCTTTGAAAGGCTGATGCCGCCAAAAGCCCTGCAGTGTAAGGCAAATATGCATTTTGTGCTTCCGAAGACGCTGAAACGTCCACCTGAACAAAATATATATTTTTCTTATTCATATTTTATTTACTCCATTTCAACAAACACTTCTTTGATGTACGTACTTCTTCCGTTCTTTCTTCCGTACCACGCAATAACCTTGGCAAATTCTTCCCAATTTTCAAAGCATTCGGGACTGATACGCACGAACTCATCTGAGTTTTTGAGTGTTTGTTCTTTACCTTCAATTATACCTGTAAAATACTCTGTGAAATTATATCGGGTTTTAAAATCACAGCTTTTTTCAAAAGGTCTTTTCATGATTTTTGACTGAAAACCGATAAGTTCATCAAAAACATCTTTATCAATATTAAATTTTTTTAAAAACGGCGTTATTTCCCGATAAAAATCATCAAGCTCATAAACCGTGCAGAGATACGCATATTCTTCAAAAGGCCACTGCACCTTGCCGAATCTTTCATCACGGCAGCTGAGTGTTCCTCTTTCACAAACAACATCTTCCAGATATGTTTCTATCTGTCTGAACACCTTTCCCGCAACCGTATCGGGGTTATCAAGAAAATGCACAAGAAGAGACGTGTAAAATTCTTTGTATGAACAAACTTTTTCGTTAAAAAGATAAAGTGCAAAAAACTGCAGAATTCCCATATGATGAAAAGCCTGAACAACATACGAAAAAAGATTCATCATTTTCCATTCTTTGCTGTCCATGGAATATGTTGAAGTCACCACCTGAGACCATTCTCTGATATCATCGTCATCATCAGGCTCACGGTGAGGCTGGTTAAGCGGAATGCGCGATGTTTTTATCTTGTAACGCTCAACATAATCCTTCTGCCCCATTACGGAACACGGCAGCCATTCGCAATTATGAATATATATGGAATTATGCTGCCCCAGAGTAAGAAGCCTGTCCATACCGTCAACAAGACTTGCATAGGTTTCGCCCGGCAAGCCCAATATAAGCTCAGTATATGTAGCCACTCCCGCCTCATTATATAAATCCATCAATTCGGAATAATACTCAATGCTTATATTCTCTCTTCCGATATTTTTAAGCACTTCTTCGCTCATGGACTGAAAAGACAATGTAATTCCTCTGTTCATATCGGCTTTCTCAAGCTTCATACCGATATCAAACACCCGTTTACTGCTGTTCTTTGCATAGGATGTCTGAAATCTTACGGGATAGCCTGTTTTGATTTTTGCTTCAACAA
>JAZSNQ010000080.1:0-3035 GCA_045536515.1 Acutalibacteraceae bacterium
TCGTTAATATACATATCAACAACATCACCCTCAAGCAGCTTCGTTGAAATATCGCCTCTTTTTGAGTTAATTTTAATCCTCTTTGTACGTATGTATTTATACATCAGGGATTTCGGCAGTGCAGGCACTGCTTTTGAAATAAACTTATCGAGTCTCTGACCCGAATCGTTTTTGGAAATTGTAAATGACTTCAAATAATCACTCCGAATGAGAATTTTATTAAAAATATCTTTTCAAAAACTGAAATATATTGTATAATCATAGAGAATAATATATAGGAGAGTTGGATTTGAGCGAAAACAAAAACAGAATTGATAATCCGCACAAGAATCACAGGTCAAGGCTGAGAGAAACCTTCAGAAGTGCGGGCGTTGATGCAATGCCCGACCATAATATTCTTGAATTTCTTTTGTTTTATTCCATTCCGAGAAAGGATACAAATGAGCTTGCCCATAAGCTTATAGCCGAGTTCGGTTCATTGAGCAGAGTGTTTGATGCCACATATGAGCAGCTTCTTGATGTTGACGGAATGGGTGAAAGCTCTGCTTTGCTCATTTCCATGATACCCGGACTTTGCAGAAGATATATAGGAGATAAAACCAAAGGAAAAATAAATCTTTCTGACCCGAAGGATGCGCAGGAATATCTGAAAGATAAGTTTTACGGATGTAAAACAGAAATATTCTATCTTCTTTGTCTTGATTCATCGGGCAATCTCATTAATTGCTCCAAAATGGGAGAAGGCACATCGGGAACGGTTATCGTCGATAAAAAGAGCATTATGCAGACAGCTTTCAGAAACGATGCCGACAAGGTTATCCTTGCTCATAATCATCCAAACGGAATTGCCGCACCGTCAAGAGAAGATCTGGAGCTTACCAGAGAGTTTTCAAGTCTTCTTCTTTCTGTGGGAATAAGAGTTGTTGACCACATTATTGTTGCGGGAAACGAAACTCTTTCACTTGCCTCTGTCCCGAAGTTCAAAATTTTGTTTGTATAATATTGTTATTCCAAACAGGCTGCCCGTGAGGACAGCCTGTTTTTCTTACAGTTCGATTGTAACTTTATGTTTTCCTGCGGGAGCGTTTATTTTCATTATTGAAGCTCCGTTTTCACCAACGGGTTCAAGAGAATATTCTCCGTCACAGTCAATGCGTTTTGCGGTTTTGTGAACAAAAATTTCGGTAGGAACGGAATAATCCTTATCCTGAGTATATTCAAGGGTGAAAATATTGCTGTTTCTGTCCAATGAATATTTGTCAATCTTACCGCAAACGGCAATGGGAGAAGTTCTGATAAGGCAGGTCATTATGGGATTGTCAAGAAGACCGTCATAATATGCCCAATATGTATGACCCCACTGATTGCCGTCGAATTTATCAAGCAGATATTCGATGTGATAAAGCCAGTCTGTGCCTTCGGACTGACCGCCCCATTCACCTACGATTACGGGAACGTTGAGTCTGTCCTGAGATCTCTTATGCTCATCAAAAATAGAACCCACTCTTGAATTGCTTGCATATTTATATGCAGGAGTATCAACCATAAGGTCATATGCATGAGGAGCGAAGCAAAGCTTTTCTTCGCGCTTTCCGTCATAATTTACGGCAGGACATGAATAGGGGATACCGAGGTTTGAATAATAGCTGTTTTCCATAATGATGATACCGTTATCGGTAACTTCACGGATTGCTTTTGCTGTTCTGTTGATAAATTGAGAATATGCACCCGTATCAAATTTGCGGATTAATTCGTCAGCCGCAGATGTAACCTTTCTGAAAAGAGAAGGGTCATCGAAGGGTTCAAGAACTTTGATTGCGTTACCCGTAACAAGCTGCTTGAGCATCCGTATTTTCTTGCATCTCTTGTCGGTGAGAACTGTTTTTGCAACGCTCATGATAAGCTTTCTGAAAACCTTGCCGCCGTCAGTGCCGGGAAAAGGCTCGTTAAGGACATCAAAACCGAAAAGGGCAGGGTGGTCCTTGAATTTTCCGGCAACGTGTTTCCACATATTGCAGTAGTATGTCTGCAAAGGAACGCCGTTAACCTTATCGTTTGCCCAGAAATGGTCAAATGCTCTGTGAACCGATTTACCCCAGAAATAACCCTCTGCCCATACAAGCTTTGTTTTGGTGAATTTCGCACCATCGGTTATGCATGCCCAGGGGGGAGCGCCGTCGCCTGCTGTATCTTTAGCGCCGCTGTAAAGGTCCTGATGCATATCAAGATAGAAATAAATGCCGTATTTTGCGCATAAATCGGCTATAGCATAAACTCTGTCAAGATATTCTTCGTTATATTGGCAGGGTTCGGGCTCAACTGCATCCCATGTAAGACCGAGTCTGACAAGGTTAAAACCGTATTCGCTGAGCTGCTTTATAAGCTTTTCGTCAAAATCAAGTAGATATGTTCTTCTTTCCGCGCCGTCTTTGTGATATCCTTTATCGCAAAGATTAACGCCGTTGAATATTCTCTGTCTGCCTTCCGAGTCAATAAATGTTTTTTCAAAGGTACTGATTTTAAGCATGATATACTCCTTTCGTGGCAGTTATACATTGAAATTATACCATTATTATATCTATAATGCAATATTAAAAACAATAAATAATGGTTGCACAAATGAAATGCATATGATATAATCAATTTGTATAAATTCATTGAATCGAGGTAATATAAATGGCAGCTTCAAAACTTTTCAAAATGTATTGCAGAGCTTATCAGGGCATTTTCCGTGTTGCGGTTAATTTTCTTGACTGGACAGAGCCTCAGTTAATAAAGGGTGCAGGAAGTGTTAAAAAGCTTCCCGAGGTTGTTAAGAAAAACGGACATGACAGCATTCTCGTTGTAACAGATAAGGGCCTTATGGGCCTGCACCTTCTTGACGGTATGTTTGACGGTCTCGATAAGTCAAATGTCAAGTATGCTGTATATGACGGCACACAGCCCAACCCCACAATCAATAATATCGAAGATGCAAGACAGATGTATGTTGATAATAATTGCTCGGCTGTTATCGCTTTCGGCGGCGGTTCACC
>JAZSNQ010000167.1:0-29027 GCA_045536515.1 Acutalibacteraceae bacterium
TTCAGAGCTTTATTTTGACAGAGGCGAAAAGTATGGCTGCGGCTCACCTGATTGTAAGGTTGGATGTGAGTGCGACAGATTTATTGAATTCTGGAATCTTGTTTTTACACAGTTTGAAAATGACGGCAACGGTAATTATACGAGACTCAAGAGCTGTAACATCGATACAGGTATGGGGCTTGAAAGACTTGCGTGTATTATGCAGGATGTTGACAATATTTTTGAAGTTGATACTGTACAGAACATCATGAAGCATGTTATGGAAATCTCGGGCATCAAGTATCACGAGAATGAAAAGAATGATATTTCTCTTCGTGTTATTACAGATCATATCAGAAGCACAACATTTATGATTGGTGATGGTGTTATGCCTTCAAACGAGGGCAGGGGATATGTTCTGCGCCGTCTTCTCAGAAGAGCAGCACGACACGGCAGACTTCTCGGAATTCAGGGTACATTCCTTTCCGATGTTTGTGAAACAGTTATAAAAGAAAATGCAAATGCATATCCCAATCTTGTTGAAAAGCGTGATCTTATCGTAAAAGTTATTAAAGCTGAGGAAGAAAGCTTTAACAAAACTATTGATACAGGTCTCAGTCTTCTTGAAAATATTATTGAAAATATGGATTCAAAGGTGCTCAGCGGTGCCGATGCATTCAAGCTTCAGGATACGTTCGGATTCCCCATAGACCTCACAAAAGAGCTTCTTGAAGAAAGAGGCATGAGTGTTGATATTGATGAATACAAGCGTCTTTATGCCGAAAGCAGAGCAGCTGCAAGAGCTGCACGCAAAGATGCAGGTGCAGAGGCTTGGAAAGGCGGACAGGCGTCCCTTAAGGATATTTCCGAAACAGAATTCCTCGGTTATACAGAATATTCATGCGATGCAGTTGTAAAAGCACTTATTGTTGACGGTGAAAGAGCTGATATTGCAACTGCAGAATCAAATGCCGTTATCGTTCTTGACAGAACCGTTTTCTATGGTGAAAGCGGCGGTCAGGCGGGAGATACCGGTATCATAAAAACCGCAAATGCCGTTTTTGAGGTTACCGCAACAAACAAATCTGCCGACGGTATTATTCTTCATATCGGTAAGATTATTGATGGTGACAGCATTTCAGTCGGAGATACTGCATCGGCTGAAATCGGCGTTAAAGAAAGAGAAGCTGCTGCAAGAAATCACACAGCTGCACACCTTCTTCAGGCTGCACTTCGCGAAACACTCGGTACTCATGTTGAACAGGCAGGTCAGCTTGTAAATTCAAATGCAATGAGATTTGACTTCACACATTTCTCTGCTCTTACATCCGATGAACTTGCCGTTATTGAAAATAAAGTTAATGAGATTATTCTCTCTGCAATTCCTGTTATGAAGGCAGAAATGCCCATTGATGAAGCTAAGAAACTCGGTGCAATGGCACTTTTCGGCGAAAAATACGGTGATATTGTCCGCGTTGTTAAAGTCGGTGATTTCTCAACAGAACTTTGCGGCGGTACACATGTGAATAACACAGGTGAACTCGGTCTTTTCAAGATTGTTTCGGAATCATCCGTTGCTGCAGGTGTTCGCAGAATTGAAGGCGTAACAGGCTTCGGTGTTCTTGATTATATTGCAAAAGATACTGCCCTCATCAGAAATGCGGCTGCAGCTATGAAGCTTGCAAATGTTTCGGAGCTTGATAAAAAAGCTAACGCTCTCATGTCTGACCTCAAGGCTAAAGAAAAAGAAATTGAGCAGCTTCGTGCTGAACTTTCACAGCTTAAAACAGGCGATCTTATGAGCATTTCCGTTGACGTTAACGGTGTTACACTTATTTCAACAACTGTTGAAGGAGTTAATCCCGGTGACCTTCGATCGATGTGCGATAAAGTTAAAGAAAATGCCGATGCTGTTGCGGTTATCTGCGGCATCAACGGCTCAAGTGCAAACTTTGCTTGTGCTTGCGGCGCAAACGCAATTACTAAGGGTGCCCATGCAGGAAACATCGTTAAGAATGTTTCAAAACTTGCAGGCGGTTCAGGCGGTGGCAGACCCGACAGTGCTATGGCGGGTACAAAAGATATTTCAAACATTAATGCTGCTATGGATGCAGTTAAAGATATTCTTGCTGAAATGATTAAATAATAAGGAAGTGTAATTATGGATTGCCTTTTTTGCAAAATTATAAACGGTGAAATTCCTTGTTCTAAGGTTTATGAAGATGAAACTGTGCTTGCGTTCAATGATATCGAACCTCAGGCACCTGTCCATATCCTTATAATTCCTAAAACACATATTGCTTCTGCTGCTGATATAAACGAATCAAACAGCGGTCTTATTGCTCATGTTTTTGAAGTTGCATCAAAGATTGCAAAGGAAATGAATCTTGACGGTTTCCGTATCGTCAACAACTGCGGAGACAGTGCAGGTCAGACAGTTAAGCACATTCATTTTCACCTTATGAGCGGCAGAGAGTTCACCTGGCCTGCAGGTTAACGGTGTCGGAGGTGTAGAAATGTCTGAATATTACAGAGTAAATATAGCAGGTCTTGAAAGAGACTTGCTCAGATGCCCCATCAGTGATAAGCTTGATATTGCTGCTTTCATTCTTTTTGGTGATGTTGAAGTTACGGTTCATTCTGCAACGGAACTTCTTAAAAGACTTCCTGAATTTGACTATATAGTTACTCCCGAAGCAAAAAGCATCCCTCTTGCATACGAAATGTCAAGACAAAGCGGAAAGAAGTATTTTGTCGCACGCAAAAAAGCAAAACTTTATATGAAAGAAGCTGTTTCGGTTGAAGTTCGTTCAATAACAACCGATGCTGTTCAGACGCTTATTCTTGACGGCGTTGAAGGTGAGCAGATAAGAGGCAAGCGTGTTGTTATTCTTGATGATGTTATCAGCACGGGTGAATCTCTCAAGGCTGTTGAAAAGCTTTGCGAAAAATTTGATGCGGATATTGTTGCAAAAGCAGCTGTTCTTGCAGAAGGCGATGCAGCCGAAAGAGACGATATTGTTTTTCTCGGCGTGATTCCTCTTATCGAAAAATAAATTTTCTGAATGGTGATGAGTATGTCCCGTCCTTTTGCCGTTATCGGCTTTACGGTGTTCTTTACCATTGCTGTACTTTTCAAATTTGAAACCGGAGTGACGGTAATTGCTTTATTGCTTTTTGCCGCCGCTCTGGTTGTTGCAATTTCAATTAAATCGTTAAGAAAAAACAGAACTGTTATATGTTCGATAATTTCTGTGATTATCGCATGTTTATTGTTGCTTTCTTCCGTTTGCTTTTCTTATTTGCCTGCTGCTGATTACAAGGATAAAACTTGTGATATTTCAGCATTTCTTATCGGAGAACCCGAATACAGATACGGAAATTATTATTATGATTCACGGATTACAAGGATTGATTCTAAACCTGTTGAACTGAATGCACGACTTACTTTTAACAAAGCGTTGGATGCTGAACCGTATGATGTTATAAACGGAATTTTCACCTTTTATCTTCCCGGATCTTCAAACGATATTTATTTATCGTCAAACAAAGCAAACGGAGTCTTTTTGGGGGCATATTCAACCGAAGACAAATATGATATCGTAAAAATTTCACGTTCAGAAAAACCTTTTTATTTTTCTGTTTACGAAATCAGGCAGGAAATCAGAAATGCCGTTTACAGAGTTTTGCCTAATGAAAACGGTGCGTTGGCAGTTGCTCTTTTAATCGGAGACAAAAGCGGATTGCCTGCAGATATTCTCAATGATTTCAGTTTTATCGGAATAACGCATATTATTTGTGTTTCAGGATATCATCTGACTTTATGGTCGATGCTTGCATTTGAAATTCTCAGAAAAACAAGACTTAACAGCAGAATTGCAAGTCTGATATGTATTATCCCGGTTGTTCTTATGATGTTAATTTCCGGAATGACATATTCTGTTTTGAGAGCAGGTATTATGATGATAATTTATCTGCTGTCAAATGTTTTTATGAGAAAACGCGACTCTCTTAATTCACTTGGATTTGCACTTATGCTTATTTCCGTGTTTAATTCTTTTGCATCGGGTTCGGCAAGCTTGCAGCTTTCTGCGCTGTCAACCGCAGGAATTATTTTGTATTCCGAATTTATCGCTGCGAGGATTGATGAAAAAATCAAAACAATCAGGTTTGGATTTTTACGCAGAGCCGTAAGGTATTGGGTTTCTGTTTTTATGGTCACATTTTCTGCAACCGCTTTTACAATTCCCGTTTCGCTTTTTATCTATAACAGATTTAATTTCATGATGTTTGCGGCAAATATGGTTGCCGTTCCCGTTTCCGGAATCTGCATGGTTCTTTGTGCACTTGGAGCTTTTATCGGTTTTTTTTTAACAGACATCATAAATGTTCCTGCATATTTCGGCGGAGTGATTTCAAAGTTTTTAATTGAATTATCTGATTTGATTGCTGAAATAAAACATTTCTCATTCAGCATTGAACGCGATGAAACAGCAGTCATTATTGTTTCGTTAATGATGATTTGTTTGTTCGCTGTTATTCTTTCATATTACGGAAAATCTTTTCCGCAGCTAACAGCAATTTTGTGTTCTGCTGTTTTTACTTTGCTTATTGTTATATTTTCTTTATCAGATAGATCAATAACTAAAATCAACGTTTCCGATTGCGGTAACGGAACAGCCGTTGTTTTAAGCAAGGGTGATGAATCAATATTAATCGGATGCGGAGGAAGTGATTTTTCCGGTGCACAAACCGTATGCGACGCTCTTTCGGAAACCGATAATGATTTAACGGCTGTTTTTATTCCTTCATTTGATGATTGTTCTTCTTCATATTTTGTTAATGTTATTAATGAGTTTATACCTGAAGAAGTTTTTTGTGCTTGTCTTCCTCCGGATCTGAAACCTCTCGTTTCCGGATCTCGGATTAACGGTTTTGAAACTGAAAAAACATTTGAATATTTCAAAATTAAAACTGCGGTGTCTGAGAATAATCACGCAATTCTTGCTGAAAATGAAGATTTGAAAGTAACAATTATTTTTGATCCCGTAATAAATTTGAATACATTGCCCCATGAGTTTCAGAATTCCGATTTGATTATTTCCCGTAATGATTATCCTGTCGGAACAGAAGATTCAGATACATCCATGGTTGTTGTCAATGCAGAAAATCAAAGAGGCTTGATAATTCAGGAAGAACTGAATAATAAAGGAATAAAATGCGCTGCAACCGCCGGTTGCGGGAATATAATAATAAAGGCTGATAATGGCAACATCAGTTCGTACAGAGAAGCCTGATTCTCGGAAAGGAGTAATATGGCTGCTATAAATGAAAACGGATTGAAAGATATTATAAAAAACAATCCTGTTGCGATTTTTCTTATTCACGGCGAAGAAAATTATCTGAAAAAAATTTATATAGAAAAGATTGTTTCCAAAACAGTTGATGATGCTTTTGCCGATTTTAACTATCATACATTTGACGGCAAAGAATGCACTCTTTCCGAAATATATGAAACAGCGGGAGCTGTGCCCATGATGGCTGAAACGAAATGTGTGCTTGTTAAGGATTTTCCGCTTGATACACTTGATGATAACGGTTTTGAACAGCTTGAAACCGTGCTTTCAGATAATCCCGAAGATTGCGCACTAATTTTTTCTTTTATAACATACAGTCCGAAGGGTGCAAAATGGAACAAAGCTGTAAAGCTTTTTGAAAAATACGGATATAATGCAAAGCTCGACAAAAAAACAACGCCTGAGCTTGTTAAAATGCTTGAAAGTGGAGCGAAAAAGAGAGGCACAGCTTTTGAGAAAGGCGTCGCGGCGTATTTGATAAGCTGTGTCGGAAATGATTTGAATACATTGCTTAATGAAACCGATAAGGTCTGTGCTTATGCATCTGACAGAGAAGTAAAAAAGAGCGATGTGGATGCCGTTTGTATCAAAAGTCTTGATGCAAAGGTTTTTGATATGATAAAAGATTTGACAGCTGGAAGATTTGACAGCGCTTTTAAAAAGCTTTCACTTCTTTTTGAACAACGAGAAGATGAATTTCAGATTCTCGGTGCTCTTATTGCACAATATTCTGATATTTACAGAGCAAAGGCTGCTGTTAAATCGGGAAACAGACCCGAAATGATTGCAAAATATTATGATTATTCAGGCAAGGAATTTCGTCTTTCCAATGCTTCAAGAAACGGCTCCTCGCTTTCTTTTGAAGCAATAGCTGAATGTGTAGAAATTCTTTCTTGGGCTGACACAACATTAAAAAGCTCGGCTCTTGATAAACGTCTGATTCTTGAACAAACCGTTGTTAAACTTGCAAGAGCAGGCAGGAGATAAAAATGATAAAAATTAAACAGGCTGTTATTGTTGAAGGCAAATATGACAAAATAAAACTTTCCGGAATTATTGATGCTCCGATAATTCAGACAGACGGTTTCGGGATTTTCAAAGATAAAGAACTTCAGCTATTAATAAGAAAACTTGCGGAAAAAAGAGGGATTCTTGTTTTGACAGACAGCGATTCCGCAGGTTTTAAAATACGTTCGTTTATCGGTTCTACCGTTGAAGGAAAAAATATCAGACATGCCTATATTCCCGATATATTTGGCAAAGAAAGCCGAAAGACCGAACCTTCAAAAGAAGGGAAAATCGGTGTTGAAGGTGTATCCGAAGAAATAATTATTCAAGCACTTTCCAATGCCGGTGTTTTGTGTGAATCAACGCAAGAACCCGAGAGACCGATTACAAAGCTTGATTTGTACGAACTCGGTTTTACGGGAGGGGAGAACAGCGCTCGGAAAAGAGCTGCATTACTTGAATTTTATTCGTTTCCTTCAAGACTTTCCGCAAATTCACTTGTTAAAGTTTTGAACTGTGTTACTACATATGAAAGATTTATCGAAGATGTAAAAGAAATTGAAAAGGAGATTTCACTATGATAAGAATCGGTCACGGATATGATGTTCATAAACTTGTCGAAGGCAGAAAACTTATTGTAGGCGGAGTTGAAATCGTGCATGAAAAGGGTTTGCTCGGTCATTCCGATGCAGATGTTCTTCTTCATTCAATAAGTGATGCTCTTCTCGGTGCCGCTGCTATGGGTGATATAGGTTGTCTTTTTCCAGATAATGATAGTAAATACAAGGATGCAGACAGTTTGGTTTTGCTTAAAGAAGTTGTCAGAGTCATCAATTCCGAAGGATATACTGTCGGAAATGTTGATGCTACACTTATAGCTCAAAGACCGAAAATGCGTCCTTATATTGATGAAATGCGTAAAAATATAGCATGTGCCTGTAATATTCCGCTTGAGAATGTCAGCGTTAAGGCAACAACCGAAGAAAAACTCGGTTTTACAGGAAGGGAAGAAGGCGTTTCAGCTCATGCGGTATGTTTGATTGAAAAATAAACTTTTTGTAAATATCCGACATTTTTATTTACATATTTATTCAGTTTGTGTTATTATATATGAGTATCATTCACATCGGAAAGGATTGGTCAGAATATGGCCCTTTTTGATAATATAACCGATTTTTTTTCAAGGCTTGGTTCGTTAAGCTTCGGCATAACGGATTTACTTGATATTGCTTTGATTTCATTTGTTGTTTACAGTGCAATAAAACTTATAAGAGAAACCCGTGCGTTTCAGCTTGTCAAAGGCTTGCTTTTGCTCGGTGTTGCTTATATTTTAATTGTTCAGCTTGATATGCAGGCAAGTTCTTACATATTCAGATTTTTGTTCCAGAATATTTTTATTATTCTTATTATTCTGTTTCAGCAGGAAATCAGGCAGGTTATCGAAAAAGTCGGTAACAGCAAATTTACAAGCCTGAGCCTTATTCTTAAAGGCAATTCATCAGAGAAGGAAAAAACTCTCAACGATGCGATTAATGAAATATCAAAGGCAGTTCAGAGAATGAGCGACAGCAAAACAGGTTCGCTGATTGTTATGGAACGACAGACACTGCTCGGAGATGTTATAAAATCGGGTAAACCCGTTGATGCATTTATAACTCACGAACTTATCGGCAATATCTTTTTTCCAAAATCACCGTTGCATGACGGTGCAGCAATTGTCAGAAACGGAAGACTTGTTTCTGCAGGTTGTGTTCTTCCGCTTACAAAGAGCACCGATGTTTCAAGTGACCTCGGAACGAGACACCGTGCCGCACTCGGAATGAGTGAACAAAGTGATGCTGCCGTTATTGTTGTTTCAGAAGAAACCGGAATAATATCTCTTGCATATAACGGCACTCTTGAACGAAATCTCAGCGATTCCGAACTCAGAGAGAAACTTATCAATCTTTTGGTTGATAATCCGACAGATAATATAATTGACAACGGATTTTTCAAAAAATTATTTAAGGGTAAATTACGATGGAAAGAAAAAAACAAAGAATAAGTGATTTATTTTACGATAACCGTTTTCTTTTGGTGTTTTCCGTTTTGTTTGCGGTGATTGCATGGCTTATTGTTGCAACGGAATTTTCCGAAACTCAGAATACAATTTCAAATGTTGAGGTTCAGATTAATTATTCAAATATTAATAATCTCGGTAATCTTCAACCTTTTGTTGACAAAGTATATACAGTTGATGTTACCATAAGCGGTAAAAGATATATTGTTGAATCCGATGATATCAAGGACGATATTCTTGTTGTTGCGGACACAAGTTTAATTAATTCTGCAGGTGATTTCCCCCTTACATTGACCGTTTCATCAAAGAGTGTCAGACCTGAATATGAGTTTGTCAGTGTTTATCCGCAGAAAATCGATAAAATAACATTCGATTATCTGAAATCAAACACTTTGAATATAGAACCAAAAATTTCTTTTAATAAAAACAATTCTCCTGCCCAAGAAGGTTTTTTTACGGATGAACCGATGATTTCAAATTCTGATATATCTGTTACCTTCAGCGGTCCTCAGACTGCCGTTCAGAAAGTTGTACGTGTTGAAGCGAGAGCTGACCACGAAGGAAATTTGGATGAAACAACAACAATAGAAGCTACTCTGGTTGCTGTTGATGAAAACGGAAATCCTGTTTCGGGAATATCATTTAACAAGTCCTCTCCTCGTGTTAAGGTAACAATTCCTGTTTACTCAAAGAAAGAGCTTGATATAACCTGCTCTTTTTCTAATTCGCCGTATGAATATGTCGGAAATTTTCCGTTTGAATATACGATATCGCCTTCAAAAGCAGAGTTTGCTGTTTATAATAAAAATGAAGAAATCAGTTCTGTTGAACTGGCATCAAAGATTGATTTTACAGATCTGAATATTGGTGAAAATCCGTTACCTCCCATAAAAGCGGATAAAGGTGAGTTTAACGGTTGCGGGTTACTTGATGAAAGTATTACCGAGTTTGTTGTTACCGTTAATGTTTCCGGTGTTGTACGCAAGAGTTTCAAGGCTATGCCTGAAAATATCATTAAGGAAAATGAACCCGAGGGAGTTAACTTTAGCTTTTCTGAGTTTCAGTTCAGCGATTTGACTGTAATCGGTCCTGAAGAAAAAGTTTCAGCTTTAACAAATGAGAACCTTGTTCTTATTGCTGATTTTAAAGATGTTGATATATCAAATGCTGATTCGGTTGTTGTACCTGTCAGGGTTTATGACGGATATTGCTGGTCTTTCGGTGAATATTACGCGAAATTTAATATTGTTTAATTCAAGCCGCCCTCATGGGCGGTTTTTGCTTTAATTTATATTAATTTATTATTAATTATATATTTTTATGTTGATTTATAATTAATATATGTGATATAATATATTGAAAATTTATATGATGGGAGAAGTGTGACGATGAAAAGATTATTGTTGATTCTGACCTCGGTAATATTATTCATTTTTGTTTTTTCGTCATGCAGTTCCGAATCGTTGATTTTACCTGCAGATTCACTTCTTTCTCCGCCTTTGTATTATGAAGAATATGAAGAATTGGTTGAAACTTTCAATTTGAGTGTTAAAGGCGATTCCGCTTTGTGCATCCCGCAAAAAGGTGATTACCGTTCGGCAATTGTTGTTGAAGATATAGATTCTGACGGAAATCAGGAAGCGATTGTTTTCTATAAAAAAAATAGTGATACGTCAATTTGTTCGATGCACTATTTTGATTATGTTGACGGAAGATGGATTTCGTTCGGAGATTTTACGGGATACGGCGGTGCTGTTGACAGTGTTGTTATTTCCGATCTGGATTCAGATAAAAAAAGTGAAATTCTTGTTTTGTGGAATACTTCCGGTGCACCTTCAGGCAATGTTTTATCAATATATCGTTCTGATGCTGTTACCAAAAGAATCAAAGAGATATCGAATGAGTCTTGCCTGATTTCAAGTGTTATTGATATTGACGGAAACGGAAAAAAAGATATTTTCCTTATTGCACAAAACAATATCCAGGGTGTAAATCAGAAAATCGCAAAAGTTATGAGGCTGTCAGGTGATTCGGTTGTTCTTTTCGGAGAAACAAAACTCGATCCAAATATCAGTTCATATACATCTGTTAAAGTTGAAAAACTGTCCAAAGATTCTCCTTTGAGAGTTTATGTTGATGCCCTCAAGGGTGAACAGCAGATGATTACGGAGGTTATTTATTGGGACAAGAATAAGTCTGAATTATGTGTACCGCTTCTTGATTCGACAACTATGACAAATTATCTGACTCTTCGCTATGAACCGATAGGATGTTCAGATATTAATAATGACGGAATGATTGATATACCTGTCCAGACAAACGTTTTCGGTAAAGGTGATGATAAAATCACGGTTGACACCGAGAATATTTATCTTACGGAATGGAAAAATCTTACCGGTTCGGGTCTTGCTACTGTTTCTTGCTCTCTTGTTAATTATCAGGACGGATATATGATAAATCTTGATAACAGTGAGATTAACACTTTAGGAATAAGAAACTATCGTTCGCAAAACTGCTGGATAGTTTATTCTTCAGAGGTAAACGGAGAAAATGTCAATGAGCTTTTCTCTGTTCTGAAAATTCCTTTTGCAAAATGGAATGTTAAAAAATTCAACGCTTATATTCCGATTATAGAAAATGAAGACAGTGTTGTTTGCGTGTTTATTACTTCTGACGGAAAAAAACTCGGACTTAACGAAAGTTTTATTAAATCCAAAATAAAAAAACTGACATGATTGGAGGTACAGCATGAAGAGAGTGCTTATAGCTGAAGATGAAGCTGCAATAAGGGAATTTATTGTTATTAACCTGAAAAGAGGCGGATATGAAGTTGTTGAGGCATATGACGGTGCAATGGCTCTTGAGCTTTATGAAGCCTGCGGCGGTGAAATTGATGTTGCCCTTCTTGATGTCATGATGCCGAATATTGACGGTTTTGAAGTTTGTAAAAGACTCAGAACAATGAATAATAACATCGGTATTATCATGCTTACCGCCAAAACACAGGAAATGGATAAGATTACGGGTCTTATGAACGGTGCTGATGATTATGTCACAAAACCTTTTTCACCTACTGAGCTTGTTGCAAGAGTTGATGCTATTTACAGAAGAGTTGCCATGAATACAACAAAAAAATCCTTCCCGGATGATATCATTGAGCTTGGTGAATTCAAATTAAATCTCAGAAGCAGAACACTTACAAAAAACGGAATATACATTGAACTTACTCAGGTTGAATTTCAGATGATGGAGTATTTCTTTACCAATCCCGGTGCCGCACTCAGCAGAACAGATATTCTCAACAAGGTTTGGGGAAATGAATACTTCGGTGAAGAAAAAATTGTTGATGTTAACATAAGACGTTTACGTATGAAAATTGAAGACGAACCGTCGGTTCCTTTGCATCTTACAACAATATGGGGAATCGGATATAAATGGATTGTTTGAATTGATATGATTTAAAGGAGGTAAAACGTGAATTATTTGAGCATTACAAAACGATGGTTTATAAATGTTGCATCCATTGTTGTTGTTATACTTCTCACGGTTTCTGTTTTACTTCTGCTTTCAATGAGAAATTATTATTACGGTGTTGCTTCAATGGCTCTTGATGCATATACATCTGATAAAATTTCTTCAACATTCAGTCAGTATGATGCGTCCTCAAGCGGATTTGAAAATGCGGGCAGAGCATTTGTTGAAAGTTTTCCAGATAAAGATATTATGGCTGTGTGGATAATTGACCGAAACGGAAATATTATTCTTTCATCAAGCGGATTTCAGATAAAAGAAAATGTTGAAATGCCCGACTACATAAACGCTCTCAGCAATAATAACGGAACGGCACGTTGGACAGGAAAGCTTCCGTCAGGTGAAAAAATAATGTCATCAACTTGTATATATAATTTTCCGAGCGGAGTTCATGCGGGTGCTGTAAGGTTTATGATTTCTCTTGAGGCTATTGATGCACAGCTTGTAAGAATATGTTTTATAGTTGGTTTTTGTTGCGTGTTTATGTTTGCGCTTCTTATCCTTTCGGGCAGCCTGTTTATTCGCTCTATTGTTAATCCCGTAAAGGATATAGGTGAAACTGCCAAAAAAATCGCAGGCGGTGACCTTGAAGCAAGGATAGACCGTTATCCGTATAATGATGAAATCGGTGAACTTTGTACGACCATAAATGATATGGCAAATAAACTTGCTATTTCCGACAGACTTAAAAATGATTTTATCTCAACCATTTCACATGAGCTCAGAACACCGCTTACAGCTATAAAGGGTTGGGGAGAAACATTGCTTCAAATCGGCGATACCGATGCTCAGATGACCGAAAGGGGAATGGGCGTTATTATCAGTGAAGCGTCGAGACTCAATGACATGGTTGAAGAACTTCTTGATTTCTCGCGAATGAGCAGCGGCAGGATGAAAATGAATAATGAGAGAATTGACATTCTTGCCGAGCTTGATGAAGTTGTTTTTGCATTTAAAGAAAGAGCAATCAGAGAAGGCATTGATTTGATTTACAATGTTCCTCATTTACCTGCTGCAACAAACGGTGATGCATCAAGAATTAAACAGGTATTCATTAACATTCTGGACAATGCGATGAAATACACGGAGCATGGCGGAAAAATTGTTACTTTTGCGGAAATACCTAACCCTGCAACTCTGATAATATCAATTTCGGATACAGGTTCAGGTATTCCTCCTGAAGATTTGCCTCATATCAAAGAAAAGTTTTACAAAGCAAATACAACGGTCCGTGGTTCGGGAATAGGACTTGCGGTTGCCGATGAAATAATCAGGCTTCACAACGGTGAACTTGATGTTGACAGCGTTCTTGGTGAAGGCACAACGGTTAGAATAACCCTTCCCATTTCACCACCTGAACGAGAATCATCCGAAACGGAAGGAGACAATATAATAAATGAGTGAAAAAAAGTGTAAATATGTTGCAGTCGGCGGTCAGGCACTTATGGAAGGCATTATGATGAAGGGTCCTGAAGGAACCGCAATGTCTTTAAGACTTCCGGACGGCACAATTGAAACATCAATGAAAGATTTTGTTTCTGTCAGAAAGAAATATAAATTTTTTAATATTCCTGTTTTAAGAGGTATCGTTTCATTTATTGAATCAATGATTTTCGGTTATAAGCTTCTGATGGAATCGGCAGAAAAAACTTCTGTTGATTTTGAAGAAGAAGAAAATGAATCAAAACTTGATAAATGGATAACGGAACATTTCGGACCGAAGATGATGGCTGTTATCGGTGCTGTGTCCGCTGTTCTCGGAATAGGTCTTGCATTTCTTCTTTTTATGTGGCTTCCGAGTTTTGTATTTGATCTTGTAAATGATAATCTTGCAAACGGTTCCATCCTCGGTCTCAGAGCAATTTTTGAAGGCTTAATCAGAGTGGTCATATTTATTGTGTATATGGTTCTTGTTGCAAGAATGAAAGAAATCCGAAGAGTTTATATGTATCATGGTGCCGAACATAAAACCATTTTCTGTTTTGAACACGGAAGAGAACTCACGGTTGAAAATATAAAAAAAGAAAAACGTTTTCATCCTCGTTGCGGTACAAGCTTTATTTTTGTGACAATTCTTCTGAGTATTATTGTTTCATCTGTTGTTTCGGTTGTATTTCCCGAATTGACTCAGACAAGAGCTCTTTGGATTCTGGTAAAAATTCTTATTACCCCTTTGATAATGGGTATCGGTTTTGAATTTATACAGCTTGCGGGCAAATATCCCAACAAATTCACCCAACTTCTCTCTGCACCCGGTCTTCTTATGCAGAGAATAACCACCGCAGAACCCGATGATGCTATTATTGAGGTTGCCATTGAAGCAATGAATGCAGCTTTAAGCGGTAAGATTGAAGAAAATAACATCAAAACAGATAACGATTCGGAGAATAACGAATGACTGTTATTGAATTATTCAACCATGGCAAGGAACTCTTAAAGCAAAACAATATCGAGAATTATGCCAATGAAGCACGATGGATTTTCGAAAATGTTTTTGAATGCAAAAGTGATTATTTGATTTTTTATCCGCATGAAATATGTACTTCGGAAAAATTATCTGAATTTATTGATAAGATTAACAAAAGGATTTCGGGTATTCCCGTTCAATATGTAATCGGCGAATGGGATTTCTACGGTGAAAGTTTTTTTGTTGGAAACGGAGTGCTTATTCCCAGACCCGAAACAGAAATTCTTGTTGATTTTGCTTTGGATTATTTGAATCATAAATCAGAACCCGTTGTTATTGATTTATGTTCCGGCTCAGGATGTATAGGTCTCACTGTTGCCCGTATTATTCCCGATGCAGATGTTTATTTGATTGAAAAATCCGATGAAGCATTTAACTATCTGAAAGATAATAAAAATAAATTTTCACTTAAAAATGCAAAACTTATCAAAGGCGATATATTTGACGGATATGATTTTTTCAACATTCCATTTCCCGATTTAATATTATCCAATCCACCTTATATTAACAGTGATGATATTTCTTCTCTCCAATCTGAAGTTCTCCGTGAACCTGTTATGGCACTTGACGGCGGAGCAGACGGACTTGATTTTTACAGAGCCATTGCAGACAGTTGGCTCATCAACTGCAGAGGTGCTGTTGCCGTTGAATGCGGTGAAGGACAGTCCGAAGCAATAAAATCACTTTTTTCAAAACAATTTTCCGATACTTATTCAATTAAAGACGTTTACGGAATTGACAGAGTTATTGTCGGAAGAAAGGATAAGCAATGATTTTTGATATAATCAGAAACGGCTTTTCAATGAATACCGTTTTAAATCTTCTCGCAAGAGTGTTTGTTGTTTTTTGTACTCTTCCCGTACATGAATATGCTCACGCACTTGTTGCAACAAAACTTGGTGATGATACCCCGAGATTAAAAGGCAGACTTACTCTTGCGCCTCTTGCACACATTGATTTGATAGGTGCCCTGATGATTTTTCTTGTCGGTTTCGGCTATGCAAAACCCGTTCCGGTTAACCCACGAAGATTCAGGAATCCTAAAGCCGGTATGGCAATCACTGCTTTGGCCGGTCCTTTGTCCAATATTATTATGGCACTGTTTTTTATGATTCTTTGCAATATTTCTTCTCTTGTTTATTCAAATACAGGCGTTCTTTTTGCGAGTGTTTCGTATTCATTTTTCCTTTTTGCGGCACAGATTAATGTCAGTCTTGCTGTTTTTAATCTTTTACCAATTCCTCCGCTTGACGGTTCACGTATTCTGAATCTTGTATTACCTTCAAAATATTATTTTAAAATAATGCAGTATGAGCGATATATAATTCTCGGCGTTTTCGCTCTTTTATTCTTCGGTATTCTTGACATACCTTTAACGGCAATATCAAATGCAATAATGAAATTAATAATTTTTGTAGCAGGTCTGCCGTTTAAACTTTTTCTTTAATTAAGAGAGGGGTTTTTCCTTGGAAAAATTTCAATATAAGCTTGAAGTGTTTGAAGGTCCAATGGACTTGTTGCTTCAGCTTATTTCAAAAAAGAAAGTAAGTATCAACGATGTTCCCATTATGGAAATTATCGAACAATATCTTGAATATGTGCGTAAAATGCAGGAAGATAACCTTGATGTTTCAAGTGAATTTCTGGAAATGGCAGCAAGACTTCTTTATATTAAAACAGTTTCTCTTCTGCCCGTACATGAAGAAGCCGAAAAGCTTGTTGAAGAACTCAGAGGAGAATTGACCGAGTATCAGGATTGCAAGCTTGTTGCAGGCAAACTTTCTGATCAGGCAAAGGGTTTTGAATTTTATTCGAGAGAACCCGAAGAGATTGAAGTTGATATGACTTACACAAGAATCCATGAACCGTTTGAAATATTCAAAGCCTATATGTCTGCCGTCGGAAAAGGAAAAAGAAAACTTCCTCCTCCGATTGAAGCGTTCAGAGGTATTGTTGCTCATAAGATAGTTTCAGTTTCTTCAAGAATCGGATATATTATTGATAAATTCAAAACAAAAAAGAGCAGAAAGTTTTCTGCATTTTTCTCCGAAGCCGAATCCCGTTCCGAGATGGTTGCTACTTTTCTCGCTTTGCTTGCAATGGCAAAGGCAAAAAGAATTCAGATTGACGGTCAGGGAGAGGATATGAGTATTACTTTGCTTGAGGGTAGAGGGGAGAGTATCGAAATTGACGAATGAACAAATAAGAGCCGCCTGCGAGGCAATACTTTTTGCTTCGGGTGAACCTGTTGAGGCGGTTAGAATTGCAGAAGCACTTGAGCTTGAAACGGAAGTTGTGACAGGTGCCCTCTGGGAACTTTCCCGTTCGCTCGATGAGAGACAAAGCGGAATATGTCTTTTGAAGCTCGGCAGCAAATATCAGCTTTGTTCCAGAGTGGAATATGCACAGCAAGTCAGAAGCGTTCTTGACATAAAAAAGAACACACCATTGTCTCCGGCGGCATTTGAAGTTCTTGCTGTTGTTGCGTATAATCAGCCCGTGACCAAGGCTTATATTGAGCAAATCAGAGGTGTTGATTGTTCGGGCGTTGTTTCAACTTTGTGTCAGAGAGGCTTGCTTGAAGAAAAAGGAAGACTCGATTTACCGGGCAGGCCTCTTCTTTACGGAACAACTCCGGATTTTCTCCGTTGTTTCTGTTTGACATCACTTGCGGATTTACCTGAACTCCCTGAAAAACCTGACCACGATGTTGAACCTGATGATGAAATCGATAATGACCAGGGTGAACAAATCAGAAACTTTTTTCAGCCTGAAGAATAAGGAGGCGATTGCTTGACAGCTCTTTATATTTTAATCGGAATTATAGCGTTTTTTTTGATTTTACTTTCAATAAAATTCGTTATAACCGTTCATTATGAAGATGATGTTGCGGTTTCTGTCGGCTGGCTCTTCTTAAAATTTGATATTCTTCCGAAAAAAGATGGAAAAGGAAAAAGTAAAAAAGAAAAAAACAAGAAAAAAGAAGACAAACCCGAAACTCAGACTAAAGATGAAACCGTTAAAGAACCTAAAAAGAAAAAAGATAATATGTTTATAAGGTTCTACAGAAACCGCGGTGTATCGGGTGTTGTTCAGCTTCTCAAGGATGCTGCAAAAGCTCTTGGCGGTATGTTTAAAAGAATAGGCAGAGCTTTTTTGTTTGAAGAATTATTCATTTCAATTTCTGTAGGAGCATCCGATTCAGCGGAAACAGCTATTAAATATGGCAAGGTTTGTTCTGCTTCATTTCCTGCAATGGGATTGATTGTCAACACTATGAGAGTTAAAAAATACAGTATTGATATTAATCCGGATTTTCTTTATGGAAAAAACGTTGCAAAACTGCACACAAAAGTATCGGTAAGACCAATTTCACTGATAAATGCGGTAATTATTCTTGCATTTGAGATTTTATTTAAAGTAGTTATAAAACTGCTTAAGCACAGCAAGGCTCCGAAGCCTACGGTGGGAAAGCAGATTATAAATAATAATTAATTACGAAAGGCGGAAAACAAAATGAAAGAACAGTCAGCATCAGGAATTCTCGGAACATCAATTGAAAAGATCAAGGATCTTGTTGACGTAAGTACAATTATCGGTGATCCTATTAAAATCAGCGATACCCTTCAGATTATACCCGTTTCAAAAGTTACATACGGTTTTGCATCCGGCGGAACAGATTTTCCCTCAAAAAGCAATCAGGAACTTTTTGGAGGTGGCGGCGGAGCCGGTATCACAATTTCTCCCGTTGCATTTCTTGTTGTGAATAACGGTAATGTTTCCGTTAAGTATATCAACGCTGCAGAAGGTTCGGTTGAAAGAGTAATCGGAATGGTTCCCGATATCGTTGACAAAGCAACCGATGTTATCAGTCAGCTTAAAAATAAAGATAATACAGTAGATAATGCGATAAATGACTATATGAACACAACCGAACCCAACGCATAAATTATTATTTTTCTCTACCATGCATATATATTATTATTTGATTATGCAAGGGTGGAGAATATGGTAAAAAAAACAATATCTTTGGCTTTATCATTAATAATATTCTTTTGTTGTGATTTCAAAGTTTACAGTGTAGATTTATCCGTTTCTGCACAAAGTGCTGTTTTAATGTGTGTAAATACGGGAGAGGTTCTGTTTTTCAAAAATAAAAACAAGCGTCTTTCTATGGCAAGCACCACAAAAATTATGACATCGCTTCTTGCACTTGAAGCGGGTACTCCGCAAAGAGAGATTGTTGTAACGGATAAGATGGTTGCTGTTGAAGGAACATCAATGGGTCTTATTGCAGGTGACAGCGTTTCCTTGATTGAACTTGTCTACGGTATGATGTTACAGTCAGGTAATGATGCTGCAAATACGGTTGCATATGTTCTCGGAGAAACGCCCGAAAAATTTGCCTTTATGATGAATAAGCGGGCAAAAGAAATCGGTATGAATAACACAAATTTCGTAACTGCTTCCGGACTTGATGATAAAAATCATTATTCAACAGCATACGATATGGCTTTGCTTGCTGCAGAATGCATAAAAAATCCCGAATTCAAAAAGATTTCTTCACAGAAAACCGCGCGACTCTCTTACGGCAACCCTCCGTATTCAAGAACCCTTACAAATCACAACAGGCTTTTGTGGAGATATCCCGACACTATCGGAATAAAAACAGGATTTACAAAGAAAAGCGGCAGGTGTCTTGTCAGTGCGGCAGAGAGAAACGGAATAACACTTGTTGCTGTTACATTGAATGCAGGTGACGATTGGAATGACCATATTTCTATGTTTGAATACGGTTTTTCAAAATGTATTCCCGTTAAAATAGGAGTGGATTTATCACCTTATTCATTAAAAGTTGTTGGCGGTACAAAAAATCAGATTCCTTTAAAGCTTTCACGGGATTGTATTCATTTATCGGATAAGCAATGTTACTGCACGCTTGTTTTAAAGCCGTTTGAATATGCGCCTGTATCTGATGGCAAAACAGTCGGATATGCGTTGTTTATTTCTGACGGAAAAGTAATTGATGAAATCCCTGTTATAACAAACGGAACATCTGCTGCAAAAGAACATACAGTTCAAAGCAAAGATAAAAATGAAAACTTTTTAACTTCATTAATTCAAAAATTGTTAAGCATTTTAAAATAATACGCCCTGCCGCGGCGTACAGAGGTGAACCGATTGGCAGATAATAAAATAAGATTGCAAAAATTTCTATCCGAGGCGGGGGTTGCCTCCAGACGCAAGGCAGAAGAAATGATAAGAAACGGCGCAGTTAAGGTTAACGGCCTGACAGCACAGATAGGAGACAGCGTTGACCCCAAAAAAGATGCTGTTTCAGTTAAAGGGAAAAAGATAATCAAACAATCAAATAAGCGTTATATTCTTCTCAATAAGCCGAGAGGATATGTAACAACAACAGATGATGATCTCGGAAGAAAATGTGTTCTTGAGCTTGTCAAGGATGTTAAAGAACGCATTTATCCCGTCGGCAGACTTGACAGAGTATCCGAAGGTGCGTTGATTATGACAAACGACGGTGCTTTTGCAAATGCAATGATGCATCCGTCAAAGCACGTTCCGAAAACATACCGTGTAACCGTCAGACCCGAACCTACAGCAGAACAGGTTGATATTTTATCAACAGGTATTGAAATTGACGGCAGAATCACTGCTCCTGCTGATGTTTATGTTATATCAAAAGAAGACGGCAGAGCTGTTCTTGAGATTGTTCTTTATGAAGGAAGAAACCGTCAGATCCGACGTATGTGCGAAGCCTTGAATCTTGAAGTTGCAAGGCTCAGACGAATTGCTGTCGGTTCCGTGAAACTCGGAATGCTTCAGACCGGACAGTGGAGAGAGCTTACCTCTCAGGAAATTGAATCTCTTTTCAAGGCAGCAGGAATAAAAACAGGCGGTGGCTCAAAATGATAAGATTCATTCCCTTTGAAAACAAAGGTATTCCCGGTATGATTGCTGTAGAGAATGATAATGATGTCGGGTTCTGTACTTTTGAAATCAACGGCTTTGAAATGATTTTTTTAACCGTTGAATGTAACGATGATATAATTACCGAAGGTCTTGCAAGGGCAGCAATGAATTATGCGGCAAACCGTTTTGCGTACATCGCAAAAATCAACAGTAAAATTGCTTCGCCTGCATTTTTCAGACTCGGATTTTCCGGTGATGAAATTCTTAGCGTTGAAATTCCGGAAGCACTTACTTCAGGTTGTTCCTGCAGACATTAATGTTTAAATTGGAGATGTAAAAAATGATTAAAAGTATGACCGGATACGGCAGGTCACAGCAGCTTGTAGACGGTATGAGTATTACAGTTGAAATAAAAAGTGTCAACCACAGATATTTTGAGTTTTCATCAAAGCTTTCAAGAACATACGGCTTTCTCGATGAAAAACTCAAAAGCTTCTTCAACGGTAAATTGACAAGAGGTAAAATGGAATGCTTTGTTCAGATCGAAGCTGTTGAAGAACCGGATACAGTTATTTCCCTCAATCACAATCTTGTAAAAGGTTATATGGAAGCATATAAAGAACTTTCCGATGTATTCGGACTTGAAAACGACATTAAAGTATCGGATATTTCAAGAGTAAGTGATATTTTTACGGTTCGTAAACAGGCTGCGGACGAAGATAAGATCTGGGCTGCTGTCAGTGTTGTTGCTCAGTCTGCACTTGACGGTTTTATAACAATGAGAGAACGTGAAGGATCAAGACTTAAGGCAGATGTTCTTTCAAGACTTGATAATATTATTACAAATGTTGAATTTGTTGAAGAACGTTCACCTCAGACTGTTGCTGAATATAATGAAAAACTGCTCGGCAGACTTCGCGAACTTCTTTCGGATGCCCATATTGACGAACAGAGAATACTTACGGAAGCCGCTATATTTGCCGATAAAATTGCCGTTGCGGAAGAAACAGTCCGACTTCGCAGTCATGTTTCACAGCTTCGTCTTTTCCTTGATTCGGATGAAGCCATCGGAAAGAAAATGGATTTTCTTGTTCAGGAACTTAATCGAGAAGCAAACACAATCGGTTCAAAGGCTCAGGATGTTGAAATTGCCCGTAAGGTAGTTGACATTAAAGCGGAAATCGAAAAAATCCGTGAGCAGATTCAGAATATAGAATAACGGAGGAGATACAATGAAACTTATCAACATCGGATTCGGTAATATGGTAAATGCCGGTCGTCTTGTTGCCATTGTAAGCCCCGAATCCGCTCCCATTAAAAGAATCATTCAGGAAAGCAAAGAAAAAGGCACTCTGATTGATGCTACCCACGGAAGAAGAACAAGAGCTGTCATTATCACTGACAGTGACCATGTAATTCTTACATATCTTCAGAGTGAAACGGTTGCAAACAGACTCAATGATGATATGGACGAGCTTGATGATGAGGAGGATGAAGATGACTGACAATGGTATTTTGATTATTTTTTCAGGACCCTCGGGTTCCGGCAAAGGAACCGTTCTCAGCAAGCTTCTTGAAAAACGTGATGACGCAAAATTATCCGTTTCAATGACAACAAGAGAAAAGAGAGCAGGGGAGATTGACGGAGTTCATTATTATTATGTAACCCGTGAGTATTTTGAAAAGAAAATAGCAGATAATAAGATGCTTGAGTATGCGGAATACGCAAACAATCTTTACGGAACTCCCAAAGATCCCGTTGATGAAATGCTTAAAGCAGGTCTTGCTGTTATTCTCGAAATTGAAGTTCAGGGTGCCGAAAAAATCAGAAAGCTTTATCCTGATGCAGTCAGCATATTCCTGACACCGCCTTCAACTGCTGTTCTTGAAGAAAGACTAAGAAGCAGAAATACCGAAGATGAAGAAACCGTTAACCACCGTCTTGTTATTGCACTTGAAGAAATAAGACGATCTGTTGAATATGATTATATAGTTGTTAATGATACTGTAGAAAATGCTGTTAACCGTATTGAAACCATAATCAACGCTGAAAGACTTAAAATTAAAAGAAATAAAAATATAATAAGCGAGGTAATAAATAATGTTTAATCCCGATTTAAGAGGTGTTCTCACAAATCATCTCAGCCGTTACTCACTTGTAACCGCAACCGCAAAAAGAGCAAGAGAAATTGCAGAAGAAGCAGACGAAAACAAGGTTATTATGACAGAAAAACCCGTAAGTGTTGCTCTTGAAGAAATCCTTGCAGGCGAATACATTATTGTTGAACCTGAAGAAATCAGAAATATCTGATAAAAAATAAAATTTATGGGAGGATAATCGGATGAAATATGCGAAAGTTGCCGTTGAATCAACAACATTTTCTTTTGATAAAGAATTCGATTATATTATTCCTCCCGAACTTGAAAAGTCGGCTTTAAAAGGATGCAGAGTTACTGTTCCGTTCGGAAACGGTAACAAAAAAAGACTCGGTTTTATCTTTGACATCACAGATTCTTCCGACGGGAAAAGACTGAAAAAAATACTTGAAGTAACCGATAAATCTCCGCTTTTAAGCCATGAGATGATTGAGCTTGCGCGCTGGATAAAAGACAGGACATTCTGTACTTTCTACGAAGCGGCAAAAGCAATGCTTCCTTCCGGCATAAATAACCGTATTGTTGTTTCATATGCAGCAAATCCCGAATGTAATCAGGATACAATCAGTAAACTTAACGATGTTGAACGTGAAATCTTTGATTATCTTGTTAACAGAGCTGTTTTTGTCAAAGGTGAAAATATTTTTAAATCGTTGAAAATTAAAACTGATTTATCAATTATCGAGTCTCTTGCAAAAAAAGATGTTTTGTTGACGAACACTGATGCGGTCAGAAATCTCGGAGATTTAACCGTTAAAATGCTCAGAGCTCTTCCTTATGAAGCAAATCTTAAACTCACGTCAAAACAAAGTGAAATGCTTGAAGTTTTGCGCGATATGGGTTCTGCAAGTGTTAAAGAGCTGTGTTATTTTACCGGATTTACCTCTGCTGTTGCTGACAGTCTTGTAAAAAAAGGTCTTGCGGAATATTATGAGCAAGAAACATTTTCGTTGCCTGATTTTTGCAATCAGAAGTGCGATACAACTCCCGTTTCACTTACCGATGAACAGCAAAAAGCATATGATAAGCTTTCCGAACAAATTGATGCGGGGAAAGCTTCGGTATCGCTTCTTTACGGTGTAACCGGAAGCGGCAAAACTTCTGTTTATATGAGTGTTATTGACCGTGTTATAAATGACGGAAAAGCTGTTATTGTTATGGTTCCTGAAATCGGTCTTACACCGCAGACTCTATCTTTGTTTGCCCGAAGATACGGTAATAAAGTTGCTGTTTTTCACAGCGCATTAAGTATGCGCGAAAGACTTGAGCAATGGAAAAGAGTGAAAAAGGGTGAAGCAAAAATAATAATCGGTACAAGAAGTGCTGTTTTTGCTCCTGCGGAAGATGTCGGTCTTATTATTGTTGATGAAGAACAGGAACACACTTATAAATCAGAACAAACTCCGAGATATAATGCAATTGATGTTGCCAAATTCAGGGCTGCATATAATAAATGTTTGCTATTGCTTGCATCTGCAACGCCAAGTGTTGAAAGTTTTGCTTCTGCTGTCAACGGAAAGTATGAACTCTGTACTCTTACCCGCAGATACGGAAATGCAGTTTTACCTGAGGTTATAACGGTTGACATGCGAACCGAACCCAAAGCGTTTTCGAGCAAAGCAATCAGTCAGACTCTATATAATTATTTGAAAGAAAACCTTGAAAATAAAAAGCAATCCATTCTTCTTATCAACAGAAGAGGCTTTAACACTTTTGTTTCATGCGATGCGTGCGGAGATGTTATTTCTTGTCCTCATTGTAGTATTTCAATGACATATCACATGGCAAATCGCCGACTTATGTGCCATTATTGCGGTTATTCCGTTCCCATGAGCGAGATTTGTCCGTCTTGCGGAGAAAGCTCCGTCAGGTTTTCGGGTTTCGGAACTCAAAAAATTGAAGATGAACTTGCGGTTTTGTTTCCGGAGGCAAGAATTATCAGAATGGATACGGATTCAACATCCGGCAAGAACTCTCATGAAAGAGTGCTTGAAAGCTTTTCAAAGGGTGAATATGACATCCTGATTGGCACACAAATGGTAGCAAAGGGGCTTAATTTTCCTAATGTTACACTTGTCGGAGTGGTTTCGGTTGATCAACAGCTTTATAATGATGATTTCCGCAGTCTTGAAAAAACATTTTCTTTACTTACTCAGGTTGTCGGTCGGTCCGGAAGAGGCGAACATAAGGGAATTGCAATAATTCAGACTTTAACTCCTGAAAACGAAATCATCCGTCTTGCCGCAAAGCAGGATTACGATGAATTTTTTGAAACTGAAATAAGACTTCGAAAGGCGCTTATTTATCCGCCGTATTGCGATATTTGTGTTATCGGTTTTGTGAGCGAAAGTGAAACTGCCGCTGTAAATGCATCAAATGATGTTCTTGAACTAATAAAAAAACTTCTTAATGATGAATTTAAAGGAGAAAAATTAATTACTTTGGGTCCGATGCCGTCAAGAGTTGCAAAAGTTAATGAAAAATACAGATACAGATTAATTATTAAATGCCGAAACTCTGTTCGATTCAGAAATTTAATTTCAAAAATACTTGTAACTACCGGTACGGATTCACGCTATTCTAATGTTACGGTCTATGCAGACATAAACCCCGACAGTACTATTTAACAATTAATATATCAATGCATGAAAGGATTGATATTTATGGCAATCAGAAATATTGTTAAAATCGGAGACCCGATTTTAACCAAAACATCACGTAAAGTTGAAAAATTCGATAACAGACTCTGGCAGCTTCTTGATGATATGAAAGAAACTATGTATCAGGCTAACGGTGTTGGACTTGCTGCTGTTCAGGTCGGTATCTTAAGAAGGGTTGTCGTAATTGATTGCGGCGACGGATATATTGAACTTATTAATCCTGAAATTATCAGTTCCGAAGGGGAACAATTTGAAGAAGAAGGCTGTCTTTCTTTACCCGGTGAATCAGGTGTTACATGCAGACCTGCAATTGTAAGAGTTAAGGCTCAGGACAGAAACGGTAAGTGGTGCGTTTATAAAGGAGAGCAGCTTAAAGCAAGATGTTTCTGCCATGAGCTGGATCATCTTGACGGTGTTGTTTTTACTCAGCGTGTTATCAAGGAGATAAAAGAATGAGAATAGTTTTTATGGGTACACCTGAATTTGCTGTACCATGTCTTCAGAAACTTATTGATTGCGGACATGAAGTTACGGGTGTATTCACTCAACCGGACAAACCTCAGGGCAGAAAAATGGTTTTGACCCCTCCGCCCGTAAAACAGCTTGCAGTTCAAAACGGAATACCCGTCTATCAGCCTCAGAAAATGAGAGACGGCACAGCTCTTGAAATGCTGAAAGAAGCCAATCCCGAACTTGTTATTGTTGTTGCATACGGAAAGATTCTTCCAAAAGAAATTCTTGAATTTCCTGAGTACGGATGTATTAATATTCACGCATCCTTACTTCCGGCACTCAGAGGTGCGGCACCAATTCAGTGGTCGGTTATTAACGGTTTTAATAAAACCGGCGTTACTTCAATGCAGATGGACGAAGGTCTTGATACAGGCGATATGCTTTTGAAAGGAGAAATTGAAATCGGCGAGAACGATACTGCAGGAGAAATGCATGATAAGCTTTCTGTTCTCGGAGCTGAAATTCTTGAAAAAACGATTGATCTTCTTTTAAAAAATGAACTTAAACCCGAAAAGCAGGACCATGACAAATTCACTTATGCTCCTATGCTGTCAAAAGAACTGTCACCTATTGACTGGAATTTAACTGCGCAGGAAGTTCATAATAAAATCAGAGGTCTTTGTCCGTGGCCGTCAGCCACATCGTCTCTAAACGGGAAAAAAGTTAAAATTCATCAAAGCATTCTGTGCTCCGATAAAAAAGGTTGTCCCGGTGAGATTATCGGGGTCGGAAAACATCTGATTGTTTCTTGCGGTGACGGAAATTGCATTGAAATTCTCAATCTTCAGGCCGAAGGAAAAAAAGCTATGTCTGCCTCCGATTATATGAGAGGCAATCCGGTAAACATCGGAGATAAGTTTGAATAAAACGAAAGGGGACAATTATGCCATTTTTCTTTTATGATTATTATTATATTATATTGGTTATACCTGCAATGATTCTTGCGATGATTGCGCAGGTAAAGGTTAAATCAACTTATAATAAATTTGCAAAAGTCGGAAATTCCAGAGGAATTACCGGTGCATATGCTGCACAGGCTGTTTTGACTCATTACGGAATTAATGATGTAAGAATTGAGCAGGTTTCGGGAAAACTGAGTGACCATTATGACCCCAAAGCAAAAGTTATTCGTCTTTCATCCGAAGTTTATGCAGGAAGCTCTATTGCTGCTGTCGGAATTGCTTGTCATGAAGCTGGCCATGCTGCACAGCATGCCGAAAACTATGCTCCGATTAAAGTCAGAAACACTCTTGTACCCGTCTGTAATATTGGTTCTTCACTTGGTATTCCGATTGCAATTCTCGGATATTTTCTCGGTTTTGAACCTCTTATAACCGTTGGCCTTCTTCTCTATGCTGCAATTGCCGTTTTTCATCTTGTAACTCTTCCTGTTGAATTTAACGCAAGTAAGAGAGCTGTCAGGGTTATTGATGACACAAGACTTCTTTATGATGACGAAATTTCAGGCGCTAAAAAAGTTCTCACTGCAGCTGCAATGACCTATGTTGCTTCTCTTGTTGTTGCAATAGCTAACCTGTTAAGACTTGTCCTCAGATTTAATAACAGAAGAAATTAACTTCGAAAGGTCGCTGAATATATGAAAAGTGCAAGACAGATTGCATTTGAGGCGCTTTTAAAAATTCATAAAGACGGTGCATATTCTAATCTTGTTCTTGACGGTTTGCTGAAAGAAAATCCCGGTCTTGAAGAGAGGGATAAATCTTTTGTATGCAATATTGTTTACGGTACACTTGACCGTCTTATTTTGATTGATTATAATATTGGGATTTATCTCAATCAGCCTGTAAAAAAACTTAAGCCGGAGCTTCATACCATTCTCAGAATGGGTACATATCAGCTTTTGTTTATGGATAAAGTTCCTTCAAGAGCAGCTGTAAATGAGAGCGTTAATCTTGCAAAGGCTAACAAGTCAAATTTTGCCGCTTCAATGGTTAATGCTGTTCTGAGAAGAGTTGCTGATAATGGGTTAAGACTTCCCGAAGGTACCGATAATGATCCCAAATATCTTGCAGTTAAATATTCTTGTCCTGAATGGTTAATTTCTCTTTGGATTGATTCATACGGATTTGAAAACGCCGTTTCTCTCGCAGAAAAAGCTCTTGAAGCACCTCCGCTTGTTGTTCGATGCAATACAGTAAAAACAACTGTTGATGAATTGATATGGTCACTTGCGGAAGAGGGCGTAGTTTCCGAAAAAACCTCAATTGCTCCGGATGCGCTTATTATAAATGTTTCTGCAGCTGTTGATGAGCTCGAAGCCTATAAATCAGGTTTGTTTCATGTTCAGGATCTTGCTTCGCAGCTTTGCTGTATGGCTCTTGATGCAAAACCCGGTGAAACAGTTTTTGACCTTTGTTCTGCACCCGGCGGCAAAACATTTACAATTGCTCAGATGATGAATAACAGCGGAACAGTAAGAGCTTTTGATATTTATCAATCAAGGGTTGAACTTATCAGAAACGGTGCGGCAAGACTTGGTCTGACCAATGTTTTTTCATATCTTTCCGATGCAGCTATATTTAACGAAAACTACGGTTATGCAGACAAGGTACTTTGCGATGTACCGTGTTCCGGCCTCGGAATAATAAGAAGAAAGCCCGAAATACGCTTCAAAAAGACTGCTGATATTGACAATTTGCCTGATTTGCAGTATCGTATACTGTGTAATGCAACAAGATATCTTAATGCCGGCGGAAGACTTGTTTATTCAACCTGCACTCTGAATCCAAAAGAAAACTCAGAAGTTTGTGACAGATTTTTAAATGAACATCCTGATTTTACTGCAGTTGATTTTCTGCCGCAGATTCAGAGATATAATAAAAATGAAAAGTATCTTACATTAATGCCTCATATTCATTCAACAGACGGATTTTTCGTTGCTGTTTTTGAAAAAAACGGAGGTGCAGGATGAACAAAGATATTCTTTCAATGAATTACGATGAGCTTTCAGATGCTTTTATTTCTGAAGGATATCCGAAATTTCGTTCAAAACAAGTATATGAATGGCTCCATAAACATCTTGCAAGCGATTATGACGAGATGTCTAATCTTCCGAAAAGTCTTTGTGAAGAATTAAAAGAAAAATTTCCGATTATCAATTGTAAAATTGAAAAGAAACAGATTTCCAAAATTGATAATACGGTTAAATATCTTTTTAAAATGCATGATGACGATTACATCGAAAGTGTTGTTATGAAGTATAAATACGGATATACAATCTGTGTTTCTTCTCAGGTTGGCTGTAAAATGGGATGTGCATTCTGCGCTTCAACAATAGGCGGTTTCAAACGATGCCTTACAGCTGGCGAGATTCTTTCTCAGTTATATGCGGCTCAAAAGGATAT
>JAZSNQ010000188.1:0-21531 GCA_045536515.1 Acutalibacteraceae bacterium
ACATTGCGCCGATGTATTCCCATCTGCCTTCTTCGATGCGCTTTTTAACCTGATTGAAGAGATTGGGATATCTCTTTTCCATTTCGATGTATGTGGGAGCTGTGCTCTGTGAGAAAATGAAGTCGGGATACTGCTCCATAAGACGAAGCATTGTTGCGTGAGTTCTTCCGAGCTTACGCACATATTCTTTGTATGCCCACATGAAAACGATGTCAAGGTGTGAGTTGCCTACAAGTGAAAGCATACCTTCGGTCTTGTAGTTGGGATTGTTATAAACTCTTTCTTTAAGAACCTTCTGTGCTTCAAGAAGACCTGCCTTGAATTCGTCGCCTTCGGTGTCAAAGTTAACGTGAGTGAATGCTTCTTTGAGTGCCGAACGGATAAGCTCTGCAAGACCCGTGTCGAGAACGGGCATGAAGAGTGCGTTGAAAACAGCCTTGAAATCCCAGTAAACTTCTTCGATTACGGGGTCAACAACGCCGATAAATGAGCATGAAAGAGTTTTTACGGTTGATTCGTTTGAATGCCATACATAGTATGATTCGATATCAACATCGTAATGCTTGCCTGCTTCTGCTTCGTTTGAAAGAAGAACGCTGTTGCGGAAGGGGTCAAGACCCTGATAGGGCTCACCGTTGAGTGAGAGAAGTGAGTCACCGCCGAAATAGACGTTGAGAGTAACCTTCTTGCCTGCAAATCTTTCGGGCATATCGAAGGAGTTTTTAAAGAATGCACTCCAGCCGTTGTTACCCCATTTATCGCCTACATTGAGGTCCTTCCATTCGTCATAAAGATATTCGTAATCGCCGATTCCCTTATAGATGCATTCCTTCATCTTCCATGCGGGGAGAGATTCGATATCGGTATAAATTCTTTTTTTGAGGGTTTTGAGCTTAACGTTTACAACATCATCAAACGAGAAGATACCTCTCTGCTTGCCTTTGGTAGCGTCGCGCCAGTCGTCAACATGAGCATCCATTGCGTCAAGAGCTGCGACAGCGTCAAAATTTTTGATTTCTGCCAACTTGCATCGTCCTTTCTATCATTCATTAAAAATAAAATTAATTAAAATGAATTGCCTTACGGCATGAATTGATTACATCATGAATTGCAATTTAAATTGCATGATTTGCACTCCGTGCATTAAGGACAGGCTCTGCCTGTGACCGATTTGAATTAAATGTAAAAGCAATTCAAATCATGGAGTAAAGCGAGAAATCATGACAATTTATTGTCAATTCATGGCGAAGCCAATTTATTCATAATACAGTATATCACCAATATTTGCACTTTTCAATAGAAATAATTTTTAAAATATTTATTTTAATGATTTACTTCTATAAATTAATGTGATAGAATAAACTGAAAATTTATGTCAGAAAGGAATATGGCAATGCTTCTTGACAAAAACATCATAATTCCCGACCTCGGTCCGGTCGGACCCGAGAGCGGATTTCACCTTCTCGAAACAACGGAAGACGGTAAGTTTGTGACCGGCAAAAACGGCGTTGACTGCATCGTTGCAACAGGCGACAAAAAGGTTGAGTTTGTTTCATTCGGCACTCATACCCTTGCAGGCGTTAAATCCGCAATCGCTTACCCCGTTTATTATCCCGTTTATCCCGTTAAAACAGAATATCCCCTCAACGCTGTTCTTATGGACCTTGACGGCACAACCGTAAGAAGCGAAGATTTCTGGATCTGGATTATTCAGATGAGCACCGCAAGCATGCTCGGCAATCCCAAGTTTGAGCTTGAGGATGCTGACCTTCCCTTTGTTTCGGGTCACAGCGTTTCCGAACATCTCCAGTATTGCATCGACAAATACTGCCCCGGTGAGTCACTTGAAAAGGCTCGTGACTTCTATTTTGAACATACACACAGAGAGATGGAAGAAATCATGGCAGGCAGAGGCAAGGACGGCGCATTCACTCCCACCGAGGGTGTCAAGGATTTCCTTCTCGAGCTCAAGGACATGGGCGTTAAAATCGGTCTTGTCACATCGGGTCTTTACGAAAAGGCATGGCCCGAAATCCTCTCCGCATTCCGCACTCTCGGAATGGGCGACCCCAAGGATTTCTACGATGCAATCATCTCCGCCGGCTTCCCCCTTCGCAAGGGCAGCGTAGGCACACTCGGCGAGCTTTCACCCAAGCCTCACCCCTGGCTCTATTCCGAAACCTCAATCGTAGGTCTCGGCGAAGCATTCGCAGACAGAAACAGAGTTGTCGGCATTGAGGACAGCGGCGCAGGTGCTTGCTCAGTACGTCTTGCAGGCTATACAACAATCGGTATTGCAGGCGGTAACATCGAATCAAGCGGTACAAAGGCTGTTTGCTCACACTTCTGCAACAACTTTGCCGAAATCATGAAAATAATCAAAGGATAAGGAGAAAAAACATGGATAACAACAAGCTTCAGTGTCATTTTATATCCAACACCCACTGGGACAGAGAATGGCGTTTCTCCGCACGCAGAACTCAGCATATGCTCGGCTACATGGTAGATATGCTTCTCGACATTCTCGACAAGAATCCCGACTACAAGCATTTCCATTTTGACTCACAGACAATGCCCATTCAGGATTACCTTGAAGTATATCCCGAAAAGAAAGAAAAGCTTAAGAAGTATATTTCCGAGGGCAGAATTGCCGTCGGTCCCTGGTTCTGCCTCCCCGACGAATTCACCGTCGGCAGCGAAGCACTCGTTCGTAACCTTCTCCTCGGCCATAAGCAGGCAAAGGAAATGGGCGGCGTAAGCAAGACAGGTTATTCACCCTTTGGCTGGGGTCAGATTTCACAGCTTCCTCAGCTCTATTCGGGCTTCGGCATCAACTTTGCTTCTTTCTACAGAGGCATCAACACATATAAAGCACCCCGTTCCGAATTCTTCTGGGAAAGCCCCGACGGCTCAAGAATCTGGGCTTCACGTCTCGGCAAGAGACCCCGTTACAACATCTGGTATGTTGTTCAGCGCCCCGTTTATTTCAATCAGGAAAACGAAAACAACCGTGACATGGTATGGAATGATAACAACGGTGTTTTCAAGCTCATCGACCGTGACTGGAAGCTCGACTATCAGTACACACATCCGTTCTATGAGTACCACAAGGAGAACATTCAGGCGAGAGCTGAGCAGGCTGTCAAGGAACAGGACAACGACTGGACAACCGCACACCGTTTCTGGTCCGCAGGTCATGACTCATCATGCCCTGACGCAAGAGAGGTTCAGCTTATCAAAGACCTCAACGATGCACTTCCCGATGCAGATGTTTTCCACAGCACTCTCAGAGAAATGGAACAGAGCATCATTGATAACTTCGACCCCAATTCACCCGTTCTCAAGGGCGAAATGCGCGACCCCTATACCAAGGGCAGCGTAAGCATTCTTTGCGGCTGGATTCTTTCCGCAAGAACATATATCAAGCAGGAAAACTTCGACACAGAAAGAAGACTCATCAATTACGCTGAGCCTTTCGCAGTTTTCGCATCGCTTTCAGGTGCACCCTATCCTCAGAATTTCATTGACCTTTCATATAACTATCTTCTTCAGAACCACGGCCACGACAGCATCGGTTCATGCGGCAGAGACGTTGTTTATGAAGATGTTATGTCACGCTACAGACAGTCAAGAGAGCTTTCAAGCTGCATCTTTGAGCGTGCATTCATGGATATCGCAGGCGATATCGACCTCAAATCATTCAGCCGTGACGATGCCGCGGTTGTAGTATTCAACCCCGCACCCTTCAAGAGAAGCGAAACAGTAAATCTCCGTGTTGAAATTCCCGCAGAATGGAAGGCGGATTCATTCGAGCTTCTCGACGAAGAAGGCAATGCAATCAAATATCAGGTTATCTCAACAAACAAGGCAAACGCACAGATTATCCAGAATCCCAACGATACCGCGAACGTTCTTCACACAGAGCAGTATCTCATTTCCGCTTATGTTTCCGATATTCCCGCTATGGGTTACAAAACCTACAAGCTCCGTCCTCTTTACAATGTTAGAGCAACTACTCCCGTTACTCTTCTCATGACAAACCAGGCTATGGAGAACGAATATCTCCGCGTTACCTTCAACAGCAACGGTACATATAACGTTGTTGACAAGGAAACAGGCAAGGTTTACGAAAACCTCGGCTATTTCAAGGACGGCGGCGAAATCGGCAATCCCTGGGAACACTTTGTACCCGAATTCAATGAGATTTTCACAACTCTCAATGAAAAGGCAACAATCACTCTTCTCCGTGACGGCGAATTTGAAACCGCATACAAAATTTCAATGCGCTGGATGCTTCCCGAAAAGCGTTCCGCAGACGAAAAATCAAGAAGCGAGCATAAGCTTCCCGTTGATATCGACAGCGTTGTTACTCTCCGCAAGGGTGCAAGATTTGTTGAAATCGAAACAACAATCAACAACCGCTGCGAAGATCACTATCTCCAGGTTGCATTCCCGACCAATATCAAATCTGAATTCTCATATGCACAGGGTCAGTTCGATGTTCTCAAGCGTCCCATCGCAAAGCCCGACTACTCACTCTATGACGAAATTCCCATGACAGAGCATCCCATGAACTCATTTGTTGACCTCACAGACGGCGTTAACGGCGCTGCTCTTCTCAACACGGGTCTTAAGGCATATGAAGCCGCAGATGATGAGTGCAACACCCTTTATCTTTCACTTATCCGTGCATATCCTCTGCGCATCTGTGTAACTGCAGATATGCAGAACTACAGCGACTGGGACAAGGGTTCACAGTGCATCGGCGTTAACACATTCCGCTATGCATTCATGCCTCATAAGGGCGACTGGGAAGAAGGCAACGTATGGCAGGAGAGCGAACGCTTCAACCTCTATCTCACAGCAGGTCAGCTTGCTCCCACAGCACACGGCAAGAATCCTCTCACTCACTCATTCATTGAGCTTAAGGATGAAAACCTCAACATCAGCGCAATCAAGAAGAGCGAAGACGGCGAAGGTTATGTTATCCGTCTGTTCAATCCCTCGGATAAGACAATCAAGAACTCAATCCGTCTCAACGGCGGCATTGCACCCATCGAAAAGGTACAGTCACCCGTTGAAAGACAGGTTGCGGAATTCGAGCTTCCCGCATATTCGGGCAAGAAATGGAGCGAAGTTAAGCTTGTAACTCTTGAAGAAGTTGATTCCGCACCTCTCACCATGGATGCTGACGGCTTTGTTGATTTTGAAATCACAGGCAAGAAGATTCTCACAATCAAGTTTGTAGGTTGAAATTTTTAAGGGACTGCCTCGGCAGTCCCTTTTTGTTTACATTTGTATTCGGACGGATGATATCCGCCATTCCACCGCAACGGTCTGTGACACTGCTTTGTAATTGTTCCGCAAAAGCTGATTCTCTCATTCAGTCCTACGGACAGCTTCCTCGTCAGAGGAAGCCCAAAGGGTGAGCAACATTATTGCAGAAATAAACTGTTTTAAAAAATTTCTGTTTAGGCTCCCTCTGACGAGGAAGCTGGGTCATGGACCCTGAAGGAGAGATTTCACCGTTTGAACATTAACCATAAAAAGTAAAGCGACAGAATTTGTCTGCCGCTTTAAAGCTTGTTATAAACTTATCTGTTAAGGATGAGCTTTGTGAGTTCAACGGGATCAACAATCTTGCCGTCCTTATAAACACGCATATTGCCTGAAGCGATTTCGTCGATAAGGATAACTTCGTCGTTGTTGTAACCGAATTCAAACTTGATATCCCAGAGGTCAAGACCGATTGACTTGAGGTCATCGGCAACAATCTTTGTGATTGCAAGAGTCTGAGCCTTCATGCTTTCAAACATTTCGGGAGTCATAACACCGAGGGCTGCAAGACCTTCGCCTGTTACGAGAGGATCACCGAGTGCGTCATTTTTGAATGTGCATTCAACATAGCCGCCTTCGAGAACTGTGCCGTCTGCGATATATTCGCCGTATCTTCTGATGAAGCTGCCTGTTGCAACAAGGCGGCAGATAACTTCAAGACCGTGGCCGAAAACTTTACCGGGAAGAACTTCCATTGTTGCATCATCAATGTTTGCGCTCACATAGTGAGTCTTGATGCCTGCAGCCTTGAGAAGCTCGAAATAGTGGATTGATGTCTGGAGATTTGCCTTGCCGATACCTTCGATTGTGAGACCGACTGAATTTTCACCGGGATCGAAAACGCCGTCTTTACCTGTGCAATCGTCCTTGAACTTGAGCATTACGTTGCCGTTGTCAAGCTCGAAAACGTCTTTTGTTTTGCCTTCATAAACCTTTTTCATGTTAGACACACTCCTTTGTTATTTAAAACACTAATAATTTATCACAATTTTTTTCGTTTGTATAGATTTTTTTGCAAATTTTTTGCCTGTTTCCGCGATTTTTTCAAGTATTACAAAAATAGGATTTTTTTGAGGTTGCGATATATAAAATTTTACTATAATTGCAGACGGACGCCCGATGGGCGCCCCTACAATACAACATATAATGGGTGTTAAACGTTGGTTTTCTCACCCATAATCATTCTGAAAAGAATAACGCCGGGACGGGTGTCGGCAAGTTTTTTCTTTATTTGCTGCGCCTTTGTGAGCTTTTTCGGGGCAGGTATCGGCTTTCTGAAACGTGCCATATTTCCGTCGTCGCAGATAAACGGCTGTGTCATGCAGATACCGCCTCTGCCCTTGAGCTGTGCTCTGACATAACAGCTTATCTTATCGCTCTTTTCACAGAGTTTTATTGTTGAAACAATTTCTCCGTCGGCTTCCGCGGTAACGCTTTCAATGATTTCACCGTCGGCAATCCATTCGATTGCGTTGCAGTTTATGCCCTTTAATGTTATTGTATCATTATCGTCATCAACGGTAATTTCCGTAACAACGGGAACAGGACCCTCGCCCTTGAAATCCTCGCCGAGTTCATTTTTCGCATAGCGTGCAACCGCAAAGAAATTGCCGTTTTCCATAGCCTTGCGAAGATTTCCGAGAGAGTATTCGGGAAGGATGAAATCCATGAATGCGGTGTCGATTTCGCATACTCTGTGCGCATCGCTGTTGCCGAAGCCCCAGACAGTTCTTTCACCCTCGGGGATAAGAGTTTTCAAAAGCTCGTCCCAGAGAATTCTGTCGCTTCTGTTGGGTCGGTCATACATATTGAGAACCTCGATTCCGAGGCAGGATTTGTAGCGTCTGAGAAGGTCGGCAAAAAACGCAATGTTTTCGGGAACCTTCGCAACCGTCGGGTCTTTGTATGCCTGAAGCCAGTCGGTGGGGTGATTTATATGAGAAACGCCGCCGCTTTCTTCAACAAGTCTTATCGGAGTTTCATAATCATTCTCCTTGCCGTATTTTCCCTCATACGCATCGTTTGTGAAATAACCGTTGACATGGTTTTTCACAAGAGTGAACATATTAAGCTCAATCGCATCGGGAACGCACATGAGCCCCCTCTTTTTTGTTCTCAAATTTGCAGGGGTTCTGTATGTACCGTTAAGAAAAGCTTTATATTGCTCGGTGGTGGGATGAACCTTCTTGCCGTGCCAGAGATACTGGAAGGTGAAAAGAGGGATTTTGGTGGGTTCTTTGTCCCATTCCTTGCCGAAAATTCCGTGTTCCGCAAACGCAAGAACATCGAAATCGTTATCGTAAAAGCCCTCTATCATTTCGGTCATGGTGTTGTTTGCATCGCTGTAGGTTGAGTGGGTATGAAGATTTGTTTTATAATGATTATTGCTGTTTTTTATAAGCTCATTCACCTGAGCATACGGATTTGTGATTTTATAGTCAGCCATAACGAACCTCCGCACAATTTATTCCATTTTAAGTATATCACATCGGAAAAATTAATCAAGTGAAAATTATGTGAGAATATCCTCGTAAGCAACACCGAGAATTTCTTTGATGAGTCTGAGCTCATCGGCATAGATATGCCTTTGACCGACCTCGATTTTTGCAAGTGCACTTCTTGTTATGTCACAGCCGTTAACCTGAAGCTTTGCCGAAAGCTGTTCCTGGGTCAGACCCGATTTTTCACGCAAGTTCCTGATGTTAAACCCTATCTGCTTTTCATATTCCTTGTTCAATTCATCACCTCTTCTTGCACCCAAACGGGAGCAAATCGTCTTGACTTTATTTTATGTTGGTGATAAAATATTTTTGCACTTATATAGGTGCAAAACACTATGAAAGGGCGGCGGCGGTATGGATTCGGTTTCCGAAAACAAAAAGGCACTCGTAAAATCCTTTGAATGCCGCAGCATAGGCATTGAGATAATTGTTATGTCACTTGCAACCGGAATTCTGTTTGCATGTGCAGGTATGGCTGCTTTTCCTTTTGAAAAAAGCATTGCTTTAACGCTTTTTGCGGCAGGGTTTTGCACGGTTATGGTCGGTACGGTTCAATATATAAGATTTTACGAACGGAATTTTTGTGTTTATCCCGACAGAATAACGGGAAGCTGTATGTTTTTTTCGGGCAGACAGACTTCGGTTTTGTATGAAGATATATTATGTGTCAGGGCGGTGAGAGGTATTCCCGTTATTGTTGTTTTAACCGAAAAAAAGACCTTCAGATTTTATGTTCCGAGAAAAGATGCGTTTTATATCGCGGAATTAATTAAAAAAACAAAAAAAGAGCTGTCAGCAAAGCAGATTTGACTTTGTTGACAGCTTTTTATGTTGACGAAAATCACGGTTTAATATATTATATATGTATCAAACATTGTGAGGTAAAACCATGAAATATGCAATTTACCAATTCATAAAAAAGGTTGTTGCCGTATTGACTGCGGCATTCATGACTGCAACGGGCGGAATTTTTGCCGAAAAAGAGCCTGAACAGCCTCAGAGACCCGGAGCGAATACCGTTACCGCTTACAGCGAAGAAAATGCAGATTATTCTCTGGCGGTTGATGTTGAGGATGAAATTCACGATATCAGCGATTTGCTTTTCGGAATTTTCTTTGAAGACATCAATTTTGCGGCAGACGGCGGTCTTTATGCCGAAAAGGTTGTCAACCGTTCGTTTGAATTTACGGAGCTTGCGGTAAATGATGCGCTTTACGGCTGGAATACCGTTGGCGGTGCGGCTGCAGAGGTTAAAAAAGATTCGGACTGCCTTAACGCAAACAACCCGAGTTATCTTGTTCTTTCAAACGGCACGGATGCTCTTTCGGGAGTTGAAAATGTCGGCTTTCTTGACGGCATGGCGGTTGAAGAAGGCGCGGAATATAATTTTTCAGTTTATGCAAAGGGACTTGACCGCTATGACGGCGGAATAACCGTGCGTCTTTGCGTGGGCGGAGAAACCGTTGCGGAAAATAAAATCGATGCAATAACCTCCGATTGGCAGAAATATGAGCTTTCTCTTGTTTCTTCAAAAACGGATTTTGAAAACACAACATTGCAGGTGCTTATCGATAACGGAAGCGCCGCACTCGATATGATATCTCTTTTCCCCGAAGAAACCTTCAAAGGCAGAGAAAACGGCATGAGAAAAGACCTTGGTGAAATGCTTGAAGGTCTTTCACCTAAATTTCTCCGTTTCCCCGGCGGATGCATAATCGAAGGTTATGATTACGAAACATTGTATAACTGGAAATATTCAATCGGCACGGGTGATGACGGTCTGCCTCTTGAATTTGACGGAAAATACGGCGATGTTGCCGCAAGAAAGCAGGGCACCAATCTCTGGACAAATATTGCCGCAACCGATGACCCCTATCCCTGCTTTATGACCTACGGTCTCGGTTTCTATGAGTATTTTCAGCTTGCCGAGGATATCGGTGCAATCGGTGTTCCCGTTATCAACTGCGGAATATACTGCCAGATGCGCGGAAAAGGTCCCGTCGATATGAATACGGATGAATTCAGACAGTACATTCAGGATATGCACGACCTCATTGAATTCTGCCGAGGTGACGAATCAACAACATGGGGCAAGGTCAGAGTTTCTCTCGGTCATCCCGAACCCTTTGAGCTTAAATATATCTGCATCGGCAACGAGCAGGAGGGCGAAATTTATTTTGAAAGATATCAGGCATTCCTCGAATCCTTCAACGAAGCAAAAACGAACAATCCCGAGCTTTACGACGGACTTGAACTGATTTATTCTTCGGGTGCGTTTGACGCAACTCACGGTGAAAATTATCTCAAATCCTATGAATATGCAAAGCAGCAGCTCGGCGATTCGGATTATGCGGAGGATTTTGCGGGTGCAACCGACCACCATTACTATAATCAGCCCGAATGGTTTTTGAGAAATGCGGATTATTATGATGAGGATAATTACAAGCGTTCGGTTGATGAAATGACCGATACAATCTACGGCGGCGGAATTAAGGTTTTCCTCGGTGAATATGCTGCAAAATCGAACACTCTCAAAGCTGCACTTGCGGAAGCGGCATATATGACGGGTCTTGAAAGAAACGGCGATATCGTCAGAATGGCGGCTTATGCACCCCTTTTCGGAAATCTCACCGCAACCCATTGGTCGCCCGACCTTATATGGTTCAACAATCATCAGGTGACGGGTTCAATCAGCTATTATGTGCAAAAGCTTTTCTCGAAGAATCAAGGCTCAAAGCTTCTTTCATCAAATCTTGAAGGAGCAAAAATTGAACAGCAGCCCTTAAGCGGCAGAGTAGGTGTCGGCACATGGTATACATCGGCTGAATTCGACAACGTCAAAGTTGTTTCAAATAAAACGGGAAGAACTCTTGACAAAGCAAAATTTTCTCTCCCTCTTGACTTCTGGTGGAACTGGCAGGATGTTCTCAACAGCGGCGATTTTAAGATAAAGAACGGAAAGCTTGTGCAGACTGAAACATGGATGCCCTATACCGAAACAGGCAAGGTTGCGTATTTCGGCAACGACGAATGGACGGACTACACATACACCGTTGAAGCAACAAAGCTTGAGGGTGACGAAGGCTTCATTATACCGTTTGCCGTTAAGGATGCGCAGAACTGCTGGTTCTGGAATATCGGCGGCTGGGGCAACACGGTTTCCTGCCTACAACAGATTGAAAACGGTGCAAAATCAAAGATGTTTGAAACACAGAAACCCTGCACAATCGAAACGGGCAAAACCTATGAACTGAAAATTGTTGTTTCGGGTACGAATGTCAAATGCTATATGGACGATGTTCTTTATGTTGATTTTGATACCGCACATGAAGCCGAAGCAGAGGCTTATCAGGTTGTAAGCACTGATGAAAACGGCGATATTATCATAAAGCTTGTCAACGTTACCGAAACAAGCAAAGTTTTCGCAATCGACCTTAACGGTGTGGAAGTTGAGTCAACCGCAGTTATAAATCAGGTTGCGGGAGACAGCCTCGGAAACGACAATATTCTCGGTGCGAAAGAGGACTGCGTTATGGAAGAGTTTACCGTCAGCGGAGTTTCGGATAAGTTCAATTTCACCGCACCCATGTATTCGGTGACAAGCATAAGGATAAAAAGAGGTTAATTATGAAAATAATCGCAAGCGACTATGACGGTACGCTCAACCACGGCGGTATCGACGACAAAAAAATAAACGCCATAAAAAACTGGCGCAAATCGGGCAATCTTTTCGGTCTTGTCAGCGGAAGAGGAAGGGACAGCCTGCTCCGGCTTCGCAGAGAAAACAATTTTGATTTTGATTTCCTGCTTGCTTCAAACGGTGCCGTAATAATGAACGGAGAAGGTGAGATTCTTGCCGAATCGCGCTGTGACGGTGCTCTGGCAAAACCTTTTATCGAATTTATCATGAGCATCGGATGTTGTTGGGCGGATGTTCATACGGAATTTGACTGCACGGTAGACGAGCGTGACGATGAACGCCTTGAAGGAGAATTCTCGCTCGAAACCATGCCCGAAGTTCCCTTTTTTAATCAGATAAGCACAATTCTGCCCGACGAAACGGAGGCTGCAAGGGTTACCGATGAAATAAGAAAAAAATTCGGTGAACATCTCAATCCTCTGCAAAACGGCAGATGCATCGACATTGTTTCGGCAGAAATGAACAAGGCGCAGGGTCTTTATAAGCTTCTTGAAATCGTGGGCGGAGAATACGATGATATGATAACCGTGGGTGACAACATAAACGATACCCACATGATAGCCGAATTCCGTTCGTACGCAATGGAGAACGCCGTTCAGTCAATAAAAGATATTGCCGATTACATAACCCCGGGAGTCACCGAACTGATAGAAAAAGAATCAGGATAAAATAGCAAACGGCTTGAGCAGGAAAAATCCTCTCAAGCCGTTTTAAGTTGTCTTATTGAAACGTCCCTTTTTTTATTTTCTCTTGATAATTCCTGTTTTTTCAAAAAGCATGACAACAACGGGAATCAGAACAATCTGCAGAATAATTCCCGGAACGGCATTGGCTACCGCACCTGCCCAGAATGCCGACAAGCCGAACTTTGCCGAATCAAGCCCCACGCACGCAAATTGAACAACACCCCATATGAGTCTGCCGATAATCATTGAGATTATAAGGGTGCAATATATGTAACCCTTCTTTTTGGGAAATGCCCGGTAAAGAATACCGCTGAATAATCCGTAAGCCGCAAGCTCAAAAGCCATTGCAAAAGCAACGGGATACATCGGCGGCATACCCAATATCAGCGAACGCAAAAACGGAGCGATGAAGCCCACAACAAATCCCCACGGTGCACCGCAGACGAATCCGCAGAGGATAACGGGAATGTGCATGGGACAAAGCATATTTCCTATCTGCTGAATCTGTCCCGTCAGAAACGGCATGACAAATGCAAGAGCAAGAAACATTGCCGAAAAAGCAAGATTATTCAAGTTTTTTTGTCTTTTCATTTGTTTTCTCCATTAAAACCATTGTTTTTCAATATTTTAGCACGATATCACAAAATTGTCTATATCAGAGTGAAAATCTTCCGCAGTTTAAGAATAAATGCACAAAAAATATTTACTTTCAGAAAATATAATGTTAAAATATCATAAAAGAAGGTAACTCGCGGAGATTTTTGCGGTTTTGCCACAACGCAAAAGATTCCTTTTCGAGCACGGAAACATCGCGCAATAAATATGTGCCCGGTGAGGTTAGTTTCATTTTTAATCGGCGAACAATTTTAAAGAATGCCAAAATCACCGCAGGTCATTAAAATATCATCAAAGGAGAAAATGTCAGATGAAAAGAATGGTTCAAAAAACTCTCTCTCTTGTCCTCGCAATTGCTGTTATGCTGACGGGTACGGTTTTTGCAAATGCCGCAGACGGTGAGGCAATGGATAACAGCGGAATCATGTTCTGCACCAACGCAATAAACGGACTTCTCAACGCCGTTTTCATGGGCTTCGGTGCACTTTTCCCCAAGGATTTTGAAACAGTTGACGAATATTATGCGGGCGAAAGCGAAAATTTCTATGAAGGAACAGAAAACTTTATTGATGAACCTGCCGGAAATTCAAAATGGTATCTCGGCTTCGGCAAGGTAAGTATGGTTCCTGAAAATCTCAAAGACGGTTCAAAGGAATACTACACGGGCGGATATTTCACCCAGAAAATCAACGGTGTTTATGATGACCAGGGTGCAAATGCAATTGCAATCAGCGATAACTCGGGCAGAGGCACGGTTGTTATGGCTGCGATTGACGGCATAGGTGTCTGCAATGCGGATGTACGCACAATCCGTGCGGAAGCGGAACGCAAGCTTAAGGATAAGGGCGTCGAAAGCGATATTGTTGCAATCAATATTAACAGCACACACTGCCACACGGTTATCGATACTCAGGGCTTCGGTCTTGAACCTCTTATCAAAACCGTTTTTCAGAATCTCTTTTCATTCATGCCTTTTGTTGAAAAAACAAGAAGCATCGACCCCGAGTTTTATGAGTATATGATTGACGGCGCTTCCGATGCGGTTGTTGAAGCATATATGAACAAAGAACCCGGTGAGCTTTATTATTTTGAAACCAAGGGTATCGGCTACAGCGAAAGAAACAACAATTATCTTGATGATGAATACGGTTATATTTTCAACAAGAGATACGATACGGAAGGCTATCAGCATGTTATTGCTTGTTTCAAGTTTGTTCCCGATAATCAAGAATCGGCTCCCACGGTTTTTGCAAATTTCGGCGGACATCCCACGACAATCAACAGAGAAACCAAGCTTCTTTCAGCCGACTATCCCAATTATATTGAACACAAAATCAACGCCGAGGGCATGAATTTCATGTTTATTCAGGGCGCACAGGCACCGATTTCGGTCAATAAAGGCGGTGTTAAGACAGAGTCGATTCTGGCTGAAATTGAAGCGGAAATCGCAGCTGACCCAAGAACGGCGGATTATGCTGATGCAAAGAAGCTCGGCTATGAATTTGCGAGAATTATTCTTGAAGCTGAAGAAAACGCAGTGCGCATTGAACCCGTGCTTAATGTCAGAATGAAGGAAGTTACCGTTCCTCTTGAATACGGACTTATGGAGCTCGGCGCCGTTTCGGGTCTTCTCGGAATGACGGTTGTCCGTGACAAATCCGCACCTGCAGGCTTTTCAATCATCACTGAAGTCGGTTATCTTGAAATCGGCAAGGATATAGTTATGCTTACCGTTCCCGGTGAGCTTGTTCCCCAGCTTGTTTACGGCAACGTTGTTGACAAAACACAGTCATATCTCGGCGAGGACTGGACTCTCGATTATACAGCAGATATCATCGGCGAAGGAAAAACGGTTCTTGTTATGGGCCTTTGCAACGATGCAATCGGATATATCGTTCCCGATAACGACTATGCTCCTTTCATTGCCGATTCACTCTGGAATACCGAACTGGGCGAAAAGCTCTGGGGCAAACCTCAGCGTCACTATGAAGAAATGCTTTCAGCAGGAAGCAAGGCAGGCTCAACAGTTATCGGTGCACTTAACGAGATTGTTAAATAGTATAAATCCGAACCCGCTGATTGAAAAATAAGGGAGTGAAATCATGCCGTTAAATAACGACTTTCAGTCAAACGCAAAAGCGTTTGAAGAACTCCGCCGTATGCAGCAGGAAAAAGAGAACAAATCTGCTGCCTCAAAAACGCAGGACCGTCGGTATGTCGGAACAAAAGAATCCGTCGGATTCATAATCTGGGATGCTGCACAGAGCTTTAACATCAATGTCTTCTCAAACCGTTTCATCACCAGCATCGTGGGCGTTGACCTCGGTCTGCAGACTATCGTCAACACCATCAACAGCGTTTGGGATATCGTTAATGATATTTTCTTCGGTACCGTTATTGACAAAACGAGAACCCGCTGGGGTAAGTTCAGACCTTATCTGATGTTTCTTGCAATTCCCGGCTGTGTTCTGACCTGTCTTTATTGGCTCATGCCCCATCTTTTTGAGGGGACATCGGAGACCGATATAACCAAACTCGCATTTTATTTGATTCTGACGGTTGTAAGAGAGGGTATCTCCACCTTTCAGACGATTTCGAGAACAGGTCTTATGTCAACCATAACGCCTCATCCGAATGACAGAACAAGGCTGATTACCCTTGCGAACTTTGCATCGGGTGTCTTCGGTGAAAAGCTGCCCGAACAAGCGGTAACCATTCTCATTGATGTTCTCAGAAGCATGTATCTCAACGATGCAGGCAAGCTTGCAAAGGCTTACACCAATCTTTTTGTGGGAATGGGTTGTTTTACAACCATTGCTTCGAGTGCCTCGTCATTCTGGTTCTTCTATAACTCCGAAGAAAGAGTCATGCAGTCCATAAAGACACCGAGTGTTCTCATGTCGATAAAATCGGTTATCAAAAACAAGCCCTTGCTCCTGATAACTCTTTCGGATTTCCTCAGCGGATTTGCAATCAAGGGCAACGAAGACGATTATTATACCGACGTTCTTCATTTCTCGTCAATGACACTTGTGGCAGGCATTCCCGCCGCACCGATAAGCCCTGCCAGCTATGCATGGGTGCCCTGGATGAGAAGACACTTTTCAAGCCGTCTGCTTTACATTCTCGCAAAAGAAATCGGCAATATTCTCTATGTTCCCGTCTTCCTTTTCGGCTGTATCGGCATGAAGAAGGACTATTCGGGCGGTATGTATCAGAAGGTTGTTCCCATGGGATTTGCAATGGCTCTCTGGGAGCTCATCTGGACTCTCTTCTACGGTCTTAAGTCCGTCATCGGAACGGAAATGTATAACGAAGCTATGGATTACTGTGAATGGAAAAACGGCTACAGAACAGAGGCTATGGCTTCCGTTGCAAAGGGAATAGCCGAAAAGGTTTCATCAAATACAAGCACGGTTGTTACTACCGCCATCAAAAAAATGATAGGCTATGAGGCAAACGCATTCAGAATGGGTACGGAACAGACCGACAAGGTTAAATTCTTCCTTTTCGCCATGTTCACAATTATTCCCGCCGTAACGGGTTCTCTCGGAATAATCCCCATGCTTTTCTATGATCTCGACAACGATAAAAAAGAAAAAATGTATGCAGAGCTTCTTGAACGCCGCAAACTGATGTCGGATGCGGTTGAAAGCGATAACGAAGAAATGCTCAGACTTGCAGCCGAGGCACAGATTGGCGTCGGCAAGAATTAAGGTGATTCTATGGAAATAAGATATATCAGACCTGACGAAGCTGCCGATTTTCAAAAGGTTTCGGCAGCATCGTTTGCATGGAAATTCAATGCCGAAAAGGACGGCACGGTCAAGGTTCCCGTTCTTGCGGCGTTTTTAAACGGTAAGCTTATCGCAGGTGTTGAAATATTTGATTTCAAAACCAACTACTGCGGAAATCTCCTCAACTCAATTGTGGTAAGCGGTGTTTGCAGCCGGCCTGAGCACCGAAGAATAGGCAGTGTCCGTGAAATAATGAAAAAAATCGGTGAAACTGCCCTTGAAAACGATTGGACAATCGGGTTCCTGCATCCGTTTTCAATTGAATACTATGAAAAATTCGGCTATGCAAATCTTAACCGTATGTTCGCAATAAGAGTTCCGTTTGAAAACCTCAGGCATATTCCGCGTAACACCGATGCAGTTCTTTATACGGGCGAACAGTTTGAAGACCTGAAAGAGCTTCACACAAAATGTGCATTAAGAGAAAACCTGATGACCCTGCGCGAAGAAAAAAAGTATTTCTGCGACACACCCCTTGAAAGCGCAGACTACACATATATGAGATATGATACAGACGGAAAGGCAGACGGCTATGTTCGTTTCACTGTCGAAAGACCGAATGAGCTCAATGTTGAAGAACTTTTCGCATTATCTCCTGAAGCGGTTTACGGAATAATCGGTTTTCTGCGCAACTATGACGGAATAGTTAAAGATCTTTTTGTCAGAATGCAGTATCAGGGTTCGGGGTTTGCCTGCATAGCCGACAGAATCGACGGCGTCACCTATGAATTCAACGGCAGTACTGCAGCAAGAATTTACAATTTGAAAAAACTTCTTGAAAACAACAGCTACCCGAAAGAATACGGTAAATTCCGTATTCTGAGCATAGACGAATTCGAGCAGAATAACGGAATTTTTGAGGTTGAATATCAGGACGGAAAAGCCGTTGTTACGCATAAAGCAGAAGGTGATTACGACATAGCTCTGACCGCACCTGCCGCCGCAAGGCTCATGCTTGCAGGCGAAGGTCACACCGCAAAAACCGCAATTTACATAGACGGCGTTGAAATCAATGGCAATGCCGATGATTTCTTCAGAGCATTCCCTTACCGCCAGACACGGTTTATGGACAGCGATTGGTCGGTATAAGGAGAAAATAATATGAATGAAATCAATCCCTATACTGTTGCAATTTGTGAATTTATGGGAAAAGTCTGTAATTTTTTCCATCCGGCATTATATTAATCAAAAAGCCTTGCAGACTTCAGAGTTTGCAAGGCTTTTTGATTATTTTGTGATAAGTCTGATTAATTTTCTGATGGGGGAAAGCAATCTGTCAATAAGGCTTCCGCCTCCGAAAAGGAAGAGCGAGCCCCTGCTCATTGCATAGGTTACGTCTTCGAGAATCGGGTCAATCGGTGATTCTTTTTCGGGTTCGGGATTGTCATATCCCTCTGCGCCGACCTTGCAGAGAATAGCGATAAGTCTTTTTTCTGCAGCTTCAACTCTCGGACGGTCGGCAACGGTCAGCTTCAGAACCGCTTCACCCTCCGCTATTGCCGCATCAAGCTCCGCTTTGTCTTTTTCGCTGAGATTTGTCCGGTCAACTCTTTTTGCATCGGGCAATTTCCAACGGCGTATGCTCTGTGTGCGGCAAGGTCCGTTGAACTGCGGATACATCTCGGGGTTATCGTTGACATTCGTCACTTCTCCGAGAATTATCGCTTTTGCAAGGTTAAGAACAACATCGTTATATCCTACTTCATGGTGCTGATTGAGAAAAACCCATGTGTTTTCGGGAAGAATTGCCGTCGAAGTGTCAACCATATTGTCGGGTGAAACATGATTGTGCCCGGGATTTGTGCAGTATGTATTCTTTTCGTAATCAACATCATCAAGGGTGCTTTTGCCTGCCGCACCCGTTGCACCGAGGGTCGTTGACGAAAGATTGACTATACCGTCGGAATTGACCTTTTCAGCGGAAGCAACTATATTGAAATATCTATACATTTCTTCGCCGAGGTCAAGATTTGCACCTGCGATTGAGTCAACCTTAACGCCGTCTGCAACCGCATCAAGAATATTTTGCCTGAGGTTAAGCCGTGCTGTCTGAAAACGGTCCGTTCTTTCTTTGAGAACGGGTTTGTCGGCGAGATATCTTGCGGCAAGTGCATCATATCTGTATGACGGAAGCATTGCCCAGAACTGAGGACAGTTGAGCATAAGGGTGTCGAGAACTGCACTTGTTGCGCCGGAAAGAAGTGCATTAACGCCGGAGCGGGGAATGATGTGAAGAAGCGTGTTTATAAGATAACCGAGAGTGGGACTGCCTTCCGATTCAACAAAAATATTGCTCATGAACTGATGATAAAGGTATTCATCGTCAAGACGCCATTCCCTTGCAAAGAAATCGGCAACAATGTCCGTGCCGTCAAGGCAGGCAACCGCATTTACGATGCGGTCAATTTTTCCGTGACCGTATTTTTCGATATAAGCGGTAAGAATCGTACCGCCGAGACTGATGGGAAGAAGCGTAACCTTGTCATGACCCGTCTGCTTTTTTACCGTTTCAATGTATTCGTCAAGCTCATCCGCCGATTCCATGGGGTCGCCCACAAGATTGAAGGTGAAGAAATAAACATGGTCTTCACCGATTTCATCAACAAGAGGCTTCATGGGAACCATTCTGTAGGTCCGGTCAAGCTCTTCTTCGGTCATCTTTTCAAGAGAATAATTCCATCTCTGTGTTATGAGATTTTCAACGTGGTCGCCGTTTTCGTCGCATCTCTGATATTTGAAAATTTCGGAAACAAGATTATAGGCAACCTTATCAAGGCGGACATTTGTCTGGAATGTTGCGGTTGCAAGTGCGCTTCCCACAAGCTTCAGAACAGCCTTTGTTGAAAGTGCCGCTTCATTGAGAAACAGCAGAGGGCCTCCGATATGATTTCCGTTATACATAACGGGTTCATCATTATCATCATAGAGATATGTCGGCGAGTGATTGATGCCGGGAAGGATGATTACGGGAGAATAACCGCATTTTCCGCCGCAGTCGGTTTCGGTTGCCGAAGCAAGCAATGAAGCGCATAACATAAAAGCTGTCACTCTTTTCAATATCTTTCTCGTTTTTTCTTTATTATATTTTTATTATCTCAAAAGAACTTATGTTCTTCTTCGGATTCATCTAATTATTTGCAGCTGTGGAAATATGGAAAATAAATTTCCCACATTACCACAGCACTGCTGCTATTGAAATCTTGATTTGCTTGTGGTAATATTAGGACATTAAAATCAAGAAAGGAAAATAATAATGACAAAAAGAATTATCTCTCTGGCAATTTCACTTATAATGATTTTTAACTTTGCTTTTTTTGCTAGTGCTGACAAATCATCATCTCTAGAATTCAATGAAAGCGGCAAATTCAGAATTATGCTTGTCAACGATACGCACGACGATGCCACAACCGACAAGCGATTGATTAAAGGTCTTGAAGCTGCACTTAAAAGCGAGAAGCCCGATCTTGTTGTTTTTAACGGCGACATTTTCTATGAAAGATTTCTCAATCCGACAAAAGAAACTCTTTTTGAATCAATGCACGGAATCTTTCAGGTTGTTGAAAATGCAAAAGTTCCGTTTGCCCTTACCTTTGGAAATCACGATACACAGTACGGTGTGTCAGCCGATGAGCTGATGGGTTACTGCACAGAAGCTTTTGATTATTGCGTTGCCGCTGACGACGGATGCGATGCAGGTACATACAACATTCCCATTTATTCCGATAACGGAAAAATCATTTTCAATGTTTATCTTATGGACACACATTCAAAAGATGAGAACGGCGATTATGACGGTGTAAGCGAAGAACAAATCAAGTGGTACGAAGCAAAGAGCGATGAACTCAAATCACAGAACGGCGGTGTTCCCGTTCCGTCTTATGTGTTCGAACATATCCCCGTAAGACAGATTAATTCAATACTGAAAGAAGTTCCGTTCGGAACCGAAAACGCAACATTTACTCCCGACGGATACAAAATCGTTGACCCCGATAAACATATGGGCGGAAATTTCTATGAATATCCGAATCCTACGGGTGACGAAACCAACAGACAGTATGAAAGCTGGGTTGAGAAGGGCGACATCGTTGCGGCATTCTTCGGTCACGACCACACAAACAGTTTTTACGGCAAAACCGATGAAGGAATCATTCTCGGATATAACGCATCCTTCGGTTGGAAGGCTTACGGAATGGGAAGTGCAACAAGACATGTTAAAATGATTGTTGTTGATGAAGACGACCCGAGACGCCCTGAAATTTATGAAAAAACATATACAGACCTCACGGGAGAAAAAGGCGGAATCGGTCCGATTGATTTTATTTCGCCTTGGATTTATAACGTAATCATCAATAACACAATCGGCAAAATAGTTGCTTTGATTTCAAAAATATTCGGATAACAAAAATGCTTGTCAACAGAGATTTTTCTTTGTGGGCAAGCTTTTATTTTTAGTGGGTCAGCTGTTTATAAATCAGTATTTCACAAATTGGCAAGCAAGGCAAATGTGAATACAACCTTGCAAAATGCCGCTTGCAAGTTGTTTCGATTTTCAAGCGTTCACTAACTTTGCAAGCAGGGCAAGTGGCTATCCAAATTTGAAAAATCAAATTTTGGCACCACTCTTTTTGCCGCTTGTTGGGGATAACCCCAATCCCCAGAATTGAAATATTTTTTCAAAATTATTTCAAGCGGCGCTTCTCCGAAGCTTATGTTTTTATAAAAAATGAAACTCTCTGTTTTATTAACAGAACAATTGTTCGACCGATAAAATTATAATTCCGACCAACTTTTTTGTCAAGGATAGTGTTGGGCACAAGTTGATTGTTAACAGAAAGTTTACAATTAAATTTTTCGTTTTTGAGTTTAGCTGCAACATAGCGCAAGGATAAAACCCT
>JAZSNQ010000219.1:0-6504 GCA_045536515.1 Acutalibacteraceae bacterium
TTTGTCTTGCCTGCGATTGAATAGCCTGCCTTTTCAAGTCTTTCAACGGCTTCTGCGCTGAAAAGAGGCTTGAAATTCTCAAGCATTTTTGAACCTGCGGTTGCAGGAACATCTTTAACAAGAATTGTATCGTCAACGGCAATTGTGCCTGCCGCATTTATCTGATTAATATAAAACACTTATCTGCACCTCACTTTACAAGTCTGGGAACCTGCCAGCTGTCTTCCGTGCTCTGCGGAGCACCTGCAAGAAGGTCCTTGCGCTCAAACGGCTGTTCTCGTTTGTCGTCACGGAGAACATTGGTCATAGGCATAACATAAATCATGGCTTCAACATTTTCTGTATCAAGCTTTTCGAGAGCATCTTCGCTCTTCTTCATATCGCCGAAAATCTTTTCCATAGCCTTCTTTTCATCGGCTGTGAAAGCGATTTCGTTGACGGATTCAAGGCTGTCGAGCTTTGACTTTGTTGAAACAACGCCTGACTTTGAGGATTTAACGGTTGAAGCGAATGCTGACGGATCTCCGCCCTCTGAACCGAGAGTTTCAACACTTCCCTTGCCTCTGATGCTTACGTTTGCTTCGTAAAGCTGAAGTTCTGTTACTTCGCCGGGTGCGCCGAGCATCTGATCCTGAGCAGTACCGTCAAGCGGGAATGCGATAACGTCTCTGATGGTTTCCGTATCTGCAAGAAGCATTACAATTCTGTCAACACCGGGTGCCATGCCCGCATGGGGAGGTGCACCGAACTGGAATGCATTATAAAGTGCGCTGAATCTCTTTTCAACCTCGTCCTCGCTGTAGCCTACGATTTCAAAAGCTTTTCTCATAATTTCGGGGCTATGGTTTCTTACAGCACCCGAAGCAAGCTCGATACCGTTACATACAAGGTCATACTGATATGCAAGAATCTCAGTGGGTTCCATTGTTTCAAGAGCCTTGAGACCGCCCTGAGGCATTGAAAACGGGTTGTGAGTGAATATAATCTTATCCGTTGTTTCATCACGTTCATACATGGGGAAGTCAACAACGAAGCAGAATTCAAACGAATCTTTGTTGATAAGCTCAAGTTCATTGCCGAGCCATGTGCGGATAACGCCTGCATTCTTATCGGCAACATCTGAAATTGTGTCACAGATAAAGAAGATTGTTTCGCCTTCCTTAACGCCTGTAAGCTCAACAATTTCTCTCTTTTCTTCTTCTGTGAGAACCTTAACGATGGGGTCATCCTTGAATTCATAAGTTTCGGCATCGAGAAGTGTGATATGTGCAAGACCTGCCATCTTTGCCTGCTTTGTTGCGAAATTGAGGGACTTATCAAAGAACCATCTTTCGTTCTTGCAGGGTGCAACAATACCTCTTACGGGTTTGTTCATGAAGGGCTTGAACTTGACTCTCTTGAAAAGGTCTGTGAGGTCACATATAACAAGAGGATTGCGAAGGTCGGGTTTATCAGAGCCGTACTTTGCCATTGCCTCTCTGTAGGGAATGCATCTGAACGGTGTTTCGGTGATTTTCTTATCGGAGAAAGTGCGGAATACGTCACTTACAACATCTTCGCATACCTTGAGAACCTCCTCCTGAGTGGAGAAAGCCATTTCAAAGTCGAGCTGATAGAATTCACCGGGTGAACGGTCTGCACGGGCACCTTCATCTCTGAAGCAGGGTGCAATCTGATAGTATTTATCGAATCCCGACACCATGAGAAGCTGTTTGAACTGCTGAGGTGCCTGGGGAAGAGCGTAAAACTTTCCGGGATGTTTACGGCTGGGAACAAGGAAGTCTCTTGCGCCCTCGGGTGAAGATGCGGTGAGAATGGGGGTCTGAATATCAAGAAATCCCCTCTCCTCCATAAGACGACGCATATGACCTATAACCTTTGAACGGAGAATGATATTATTATGAAGGTCGGAATTTCTCAAATCGAGGAATCTGTGCTTAAGACGGATGTTCTCGTTTGTGTCGTTTGAACCGATTTCAAAGGGCAAATCTCTGCTGCAGACGCCGAGAACCTCAAGAGTATCAACAACAAGCTCAACAAGACCTGTTTCGATTTTGGGGTTAACGGTATTTTCGTCACGCTTTGTTACTTCGCCCGAAACGGAAATAACGGTTTCTTTGCTGATACCTTTAACAAGATTTTCGTCGTGAACAACAACCTGTGTCACGCCTGTTTCGTCACGCAAGTCAACGAAGAGAACGCCGCCGTGGTCACGGATAACATCTACCCAACCCGCAAGCTGAACAGTCTGACCGATATGGGATTCTCTTATTTCGTTGCAACGATGAGTTCTGTACATTTTCCTTACCTCCGATGCATAATTAACAATTTAATATATGATTCTCAAAAACAAAAAACGCCCCGAGAATCATTACAATTCTCGGGACGAGTCAATATTTTTACCCGCGGTGCCACCCGTATTGATATCAAAAAGATATCCGCTCTTTGTATTTTGTTTTTATACGAGGAAGTGTTGCCGTTCTTACTACTCATTTAAAGCGCACTTTCAGCCCATGATGCGCTATCTCTTTTAAACTTTCCACAAAAGACGGGTCTTCACATGATATTATAGCAAATAATTTTTCAATGTCAACAACCAATTTTAACTAAATGCGAAATAATTTATAATGTAATTATTATATATTATTTCCAATCGGTTGAATTATATTATAATAATTTCAAATACACAGTTATTTAAAAGTTTATATTTAAATGATATAATGCAGATATGATAAATTCAAACTGCTGCGGAGGTTATTATGAATATGCAAAAAATCGGTGAACAGATTGCTGTTTTAAGAAAATCAAAAGGACTTACACAGAACGAACTCGGCGAAAGACTCGGAGTATCATTTCAGGCGGTCAGCAAATGGGAAAGAAGCGAAACTCTGCCCGATGTTGCAGTTTTGCCCGATTTGGCAAAGGTGCTTGAAACAACGGTTGATTTTATTCTTTGCGGCGGTGAAAAATCAGTCGAATACAGAGGAAAAATCAGTGTTTCGGATATGATAAACGGCTTGAAAAGCTTTGAAAATATGGGCAGACTTCTCGGAAAAGAAAACATCATTTACCGTTCAGCAGTAAACGGCATAGATGAGGCAATGAACACTGATATTGAAGAAGCTTTTGCAAACGATTACGCTTTCGAGGCTTTTGTTGCGGAAGCTGTTATTCAGAATCTTAAAATGGGAGCTTATGTTGATGTTACGGATGTCAAAAACAGCTTCAAGCATGAGCACTTCAGAAAAATTGTTCTTGATTACTGCGGAAGATACGGGCTGAAATAAATTAACGGGGCAGTTTTGAACTGCCCCGTTTTTTTACATCTGTTCCAGAATATACCGCTTAACATCTTCAAGCTTACTTTTTTGCCATTCGTTTTCCTCCGCTTTTGCGGCAAGGGGGCAAAGAATGAAGAAATCGAGGGTTTCGCCCGGCACTCTGCCCGTTCTCAGAGGCTCTGCAAAATGCTCTGCCCATTCTTCTTCGGTTGCGTTTTTGAATCTCTGAGGATTGAGATATGTCATCTGCCTTCTTGTGGCGGCAATATGCATTTTTGCAGAAAGAGGCGAAAGAAGTTTAAAATCCTCCTCCTGAACGTCCACAAAAATTCTCGGAAGCTCCGTTTTCACGATGTGTTCGGAATCCCTCAAAATTTCAAGCCCCATGGGTTCCCATGAAAATTCCGTTTCGGTGAAGTTGATTTTCACAATCAGACCGAATTCGGTATTATACTGCGAACGCTGATAATCGGTATCAAAAATGAAGTTGCCGAGGGAATAGAAAATCACCTTATCCCCTACCGTTTCATAATTCATCGGAACATGGGGATGGTGCATCACAACGATATCCGCACCCATTTCAAGATATTTATGACAGCGTTCTCTTGTATAGGGTGACGGAAGCGGAGTGAATTCCTCGCCTGCATGGGCAACAACAATACACCAGCGGCAGGTCTTTTTGATTTCATTTATCGTATTCTGAATTTCGTCGAGGTCACTCCAACTGTAGCAGCCCGCTTTATTCTCATCGGCTTTTCTGCAAGCACGCTGATATCCGACTCCGAACATACCGATTCCGCCCGCTTCATCAAGAATAACGGGTTTTCTCGCTTCGTGAATATTCATGCCCGCACCGATGGTCTGAACACTATTTTCTTTTGCAATTTCAAGAGTTTTTCCGATACCGTATTCTCCTGCATCCATAATATGGTTGTTGCAGATATTCCATATATCGGCATGCATTTTACTGAGAACCTTAACGGCTTCGGGGTCGATTGTGTGAAGCAGCTGCGCAGCACCTTCTTTGGTTGTGTTTTGTTCAACAGGCGCAACGGGTCCCTCAACATTTGCAATAACATGGTCAGCTGAATGAAGGAAATCAAGTATTTCATCGGAAATAAGCTCTTCGTCATTCCACTTGCCGTACATATATCTGTCAAAACCGATATCACCGGTAAAAACAAGGGTTGATTTATTTTTCATATGGTTTTCCTTTCGGGAATAAAATAACTGATAATTATTTAAAGCTGGTTTTGCTTGTCATTTCGGTTTTGAACTGAGGACCCTGGGGACCGCCGTTCATAAACGGAGGATAAGAGGATTCATTTCCCCAGTAAAGTGTTGCAAGGCTGTCGGGGTTTTCAACATCATAATCAAACGCCTCTGCCCACTTAGAGCCTGCAAGCGCACGGCAGCTTTCTTCGGGAACCAGCTCAAAGGTCTCAAGCTTTCCGGGAAGCCAGAGATCCCATGTTTCGCCCTTTGAGCATTCATCCTTAAGCTGAATAATTACAAAGTTCATATATACATATGTATCCGCATAGGGATACAAGCCGTGAGTTCCCGCAGCGCAGTAAATTATGCAGTGAGTATCATCATACATCTCCAAATTTTCCCAAGGTTCGATTTCGGCAAATGTATGAGCCGCAAACGCGGTTTTGACAGGCCGGAGATAAGTTTTTCCGTTTTCTTCATATTTCAGAAATCTCAGCGTGAAATGCTCCCAATCACCCGGGTGACCGCCGACCATACTATTGAGCAGCCATATATATTTGCCGCTGTCGTAAGGACAGTATATAAAGTATACAATATCCACATAGTTATTCTCTTTTTCTACCCAGAAAGCATAAGCTGCAGCCGTTTCCTGTTCACCGTAGAAGGTTTCGCAGATATCAAACGGACCGTCGATTTTTTCTTTCATAACAAGACGCGAATCACCGTTTGAATCCATAACACGGTCAAAATGCTCAAATGTCCAGTCCATGGAAACAGCCTCATAAGGGTCACCGTCAGCCATGTGAATACGAGGCGCAAATTCTGTCATTATTGTGTTTTTCTTTTCATCGTCAAGCTCTGTTATATCAACAGCGTCGCTTTCAATAAGCCCGACTTTAAAGCTTCTGAAATTCTTATAATATGTAATTCCGTTATGAATACTGATATTAAACAGCTTATCAACGCTGTCTTTTAAGATATATTCTTCACCGCCGAAATTTTCTTCGGAATAAGCATAAACCACATATTCCTGAGGTACGGTTATACTTCTCACCTTAAAATCAACAGACGGACATTCTCCGATGCCGACGATCTGACTTTCACCGTCATAATCTTTTTTATTCCAGACAACTACTCTGTTTTCGGTCTGGTACTGCAAACCGGAATCAAAGCTCACTGCGTATGCACAAAGTTCGGAAAAAACCACAACGGTAAGCAAAACTGCAAAGCTCAACAAAAACCTTAAAACCTTTTTCATTTTCTCATTCTCCTTTCCCGATTTTATATTACAATATTACATTTAAAAAATCAATATTTATTGCTAATAACGGCATCTTTCAAATGAAATGAATTCAAATCCACCTGCCGCCGCAGCGTATTTCATGACGACAGTTGTTTTATTGAAAAAAGCACTTCCGAAGAAGTGCTTTTTAATAACTGATTTATTGATTCAAAAATCAACTCAAGCCGCTTTATTCTCTTTCAGATACAGTTTTACCAAAAAAGCGCAGAAACAAGGGAATAGTTTAACAAATTAAGGCTCCACTATATTGAAATTGGCATTGCCTGCAGAATCAAACTGATTAAGATTATTAACAATAAGCTCAAGCTTTGAAGTATCGCCCTCAAGCTTCATTGAAGCCTTGATTTTATCCATATCTTTCTGAATAATGAGCGCAAGTGCCTTCCGAGGACATGTTACGGTAAGCTCTGCCTCATCCGAATTCGTGTTTGCATACTGCAGCAAGGCTCCGTTATTGAAGTGAACGAGAATTTTTTCCTGCGTATCCGCAATAACAATGTTTATCTTAAAGTTCTCGTTTGAAATTGCGTCTTTATCCAAAAGAATGGCAACATAGTCAAAAACCATTTCCGCAGTTATATTTCTGATAACGCTGCCGTCTGTTTTTGCATTCGCACCCTTTTGTGCGGCATTTCCGCTTCGCAGTTCAAGTGCGGCAGAAAGATAAGCATTTCTCCATGCACCCGATTCAGCCTGATATCCGAG
>JAZSNQ010000099.1:0-3086 GCA_045536515.1 Acutalibacteraceae bacterium
CTTGTCTTCCTAAGCCCGCCTGCCCTCCGACTTTGTTCTAACAAGTGAACCCGACAGCCTTTCATACCACATGGGTAAAATGGACGGAATTACCGAAGCTCAGGTTAAGATGGTAACTGAACTTCTCGAAAAGATGTGTCCCGTTCATTTTGAGGATAATCTTATCGGTACAAGATGGTCGAAGCTTCTTATCAACGCAACTTTCTCGGGTCTCGGCACGGTTATGGGCGGAACATTCGGTTCGGTTACCGGTGATGCATATGCAAGAAAGGTTGCAATCCGCTGTATGAAGGAATGTATTGATGTGGGTCATGCCGCAGGTGCTGAATTCGCACCCGTTCAGGGCAAGGATATCACAAAGCTTTTCTATTATAAAAACGGCTTCAAGAGAGCAATCGGCGAATTCCTTATTCCCATTGCAATGAAGAAGCATAAGGACATCATTCCCTCAATGCTTCAGGATTTGCGCAACGGCAAGCCTTGTGAAATTGATGCAATCAACGGCGTTGTATGTGAATGGGGCAGAAAGTGCGGAATTCCTACTCCCGTCAATGACAGAATTGTTGAAGTTATCAAAAAGGAGCAGTCGGGTGAGCTTAAGCTTGAAGCTTCAAACATCAAGCTTTTTGACGATTTGCTTAAATAAAAGAATGACCGCTTCGGGTTTTCCGAGGCGGTCATTTTGCGATTTATTTGATTATTTCTGTTACACCTGCACCGATTTCGGTGGTTTCTCCGTCGAGAATGACGGTTGCGGTTGAACCTTCGGGAACGGTGAAAACATAAGCGGTTTTGCCGTTTTCGGTTTTCCATTCGGATTTTACCGTGCCGTTTCTTGCTTCGATTGAAGCCTTGACATACGTAAGGCGGCTGTCTGTAAGAGGTGCGAAAATAATGTGTTCAAAAGCGGGCTTGCTTTCGTCAATTCTGATACCTGCCGCATCGCCGTAAAGCCAGTCGGCAACTGAGCCGTAGGCATAGTGGTTAAAGGAGTTCATTGATGTGCTCCACATCGAACCGTCTTCACGCATACTGTCCCAATGCTCCCAGATGGTTGTTGCACCCATTTTGACAGAGAAGAGCCATGAGGGATATTCTTCGCGGAGAAGAAGACTGTAAGCTGTTTCGGTGTAACCGTTGTCGCTCAGAGCGTGAAGAAGATAAGGCGTGCCTACAAAACCTGTTTTCAGATGTCCGCATTCGGTGACAAGTTCGTTGAGCTGCTTTGCTGTTTCGGGAATATTATCGCTTATTCCGAAATGAACGGCAAGCACGCAGGCGGTCTGAGTTGCTTTTTCGGGAATAATTCTGCCGTCTTTCATGAAAGCGCTTCTGAAAGCTTCAATTGATTTTTCACGCTTTGCAATATATTCCGAAGCATCCTCGCCCCACATTTCCATGCACTTGATAAGAATCTGCGTTGAATAAATATAGTAAGCGGTTGCAATGATGGTTTTATCCGTGCCGTTTGAACAGTCCTCGGGACTGCTTCCGTCAAGGTTGAGCCAGTCGCCGAAATGCCAGCTTCTTGACCAGAGACCGTTATCGCTGAATTCTTCGATATGTTCAAGATAGTTCTTCATGCAGTCGAGGGATTCTTTGAGAATATCCTTGTTTGCATAGGTGAGATAGAGCTGCCACGGACAGATTGTTGCGGCATCTGCCCATGCGGCGGAGCAGTCATTATCAGGACGGAAAGCATTGGGGATAACATGAGGAATTGTGCCCCAATCTGTCTGATCGGCACGCAAATCTCCGAGCCATTTGAGGAAGAATTTTTCAACATCGTAATTATATGAAGCTGTTTTGATGAACACCTGTGCACCGCCCGTCCAGCCGAGACGCTCGTCTCTCTGCGGGCAGTCGGTGGGAACATCGAGGAAGTTGCTCTTCTGACCCCAGATGATGTTTGAGAAGAGCTTGTTGACTCTTTCGTCGGAGCATTCAAAATAACCTGTGCGCTTCATTTCGGAATGAACAACGATTGCGGTGAAGTTTTCTTTCTTCACTTCGTCGCTCCAGTTTTCAAGCCTGACATATCTGAAGCCGAAGAAATTGTGCTTTGATTTGTGGGTGTGTTCTTTTCCGTCGCAGATAAAGATTGCCTGTGCCTTTGCGCTTCTGAGGTTGTCGGTGTAGAAATTACCGTCAGCGTCAAGCACCTCCGCATGGCTGATAACGGCTCTTTCACCCTTATTGCCCTTAATTTTAAACTCGATATAACCCGTCATGTTCTGACCGAAATCAAGCACAGTTTCGCCTTTGGGGGTGATGATGATTTCCTTGGGAGAAAGACGCTCCTGTTCAATAACCTTTTCTCCTTCTCTGTCGATAAGGCACTTTTTATCGTGATTGATGACTATTGCATTTGAGGGAGCGATATCCTTGTATGCGGGGTCGTGGATATAGCCGTTATAGAAGCTCGAATAAATGTCCTTGCCCTTCTCGGTTTTCCAGTCACCGCCGGTTGTGATTATGCGCTTTTCGCCGTCGGCATATTCAAGGGTGAGTGATGCGATTGTTGCGGTTTCCTTTCCGCCGAGCTCGGGGTCGCCCTTCTGCTGATTCCTGTAGTTCTGGATTTTCCATCCCGGAGCAACGGAAATGACAATTTTGTTATCATTTTTTATCATCGCCGTAACATCGTGGGTGTCGACCTGCAGGCGTTTGCGGTAGGATGTCCAGCCGGGTGCAAGGATGTTGTCACCGACTCTTTCGCCGTTGATGTGCACAGTGTAAACTCCCAGAGCAGTTGCTTCAAGAGTTGCCGAAACAAGCTCTTTTTTTGATGAGAACTCTCTGGTATAATAAATTTCGCTCTCGCCCGAGGCTTTTGCGCTTTTTATCCATAATGCATTGAGAATATTTTTCATTTCAGTCCTCCTTCGGTTTTATGATTTTATATTATAACAATGCACGGACTTTTGCAACAAAAATTTATATTTATGCACTTGAATTACTTTCTTTTTATTGGTAAAATATCGGTGAAAGGATGATTATATGAAACGAGTATTGAGTATATCGTTGATTTTGGCGGTTTTGTTTTCGTTTGTATCGTGCAGAAACATAGATGAACTGAACACGGG
>JAZSNQ010000077.1:0-2091 GCA_045536515.1 Acutalibacteraceae bacterium
TTTTTTATTTCAGTTATATTTTTGAGCAGGCGGTATGCCTGCTCTTTTTGTTTGTTACGGACAGTTTTCTATGCCGGGATATTTTTTGAGATATATTCAACCGCAACTCCCTGTCTTGTGTTGGCTTGGTAATATTCCCATTCGCTTTCGGTCAGCGGTATTTCGAGATAGCCTACAAATCGGTAGTAAATAACAATTCTCTGCGTTCTGTGCTTTCCCGTTCCCTGCGTTTCGTAAACAACGATTTTGTCTATCAGTTCTTTGAGCAGCGGTGCTGTCAGCGTTTCCATCTTCATAAACTTTCTCACGGCTGATATGAATTGCTCCTTGCCTTTCTGCATTGTACCGAGATTGCTCAGCTGCTCACGGTATTGCTGAATCTTTGTTTTGAGTTCAAGCCTTTCGCTTTCATATTTGTGAGATAACTGCATAAACCATTCGTCGGTCACCTTGCCCGAAACATTATCTTCATAAAGCCTTTCATACAGCCTCGCAACATCTTCATTTCTTGCGATTGCTCTGTCAAGCTCTTTCTGAACCAGTTTCTTTTCTGCAATAAGGTCTTCGTTTGTCTTTTCGGCAAGCATATCGGCAAATGCTTCTTCGTCATATTCAAGAAACTTCGCAAGCCGTTTGAGTTCAAGCATCACAACCTGCTCTATTGCATCCGCACGGACATAATGCCTTGCATCGCAGGTGCCTCTTGTGTCTTTCTTGTAGTTGGAACAACTGAAAAACTTGATATCTTTGTTACGGGGATTCACGTGATGCCACAGTTTGTGACCGCAATCCGAACAGTAAAGCAAATCGCTGAATATGCTTTTCTCACCGTTCTCGGGTTTGGGTGCTCTCCGTTTGGTATTTTTTATGGATTTCTGAACCAGCTCAAAAGTTTCACGGTCAACTATCGGCTCGTGAACATCTTTAAAAATCACCCAGTTTTCTTTTGGATTTGCCAATCTCCGCTTGTCTTTGAACGAACGGGAATATGTCTTGAAATTGATAACATCTCCGCAGTATTCCTGACTTTCAAGGATTCTTCCGACTGTTGTTGCCATCCATTTGCACGGGTCAGCAGGTTTTCTTCCGCTTTGCCTGATGCCTTTTTCTATCATATATGATGTAGGCACCAAAACTTTTTCTTCGTGCAATATCCTTGCAATCGTTTCGTTGCCTTTGCCCTCAAGACTCATTTGAAATATCCGTTTCACAACAGCAGCCGCTTCGGGGTCGATTATCCATTTTTTCGGATTGTCGGGAGATTCGGTATATCCGTAAGGCGGTTTTGAAAGTGGTTCGCCCGAATTACCTCTTATTCGGTATGACGAGCGTACTTTTCTGCTGATGTCCCTTGCATAAAGCTCGTTGATTACATTTCTTATCGGTGCAAATTCGTTGTCACCGTCTGCACTGTCAACTCCGTCATTTATTGCAATGAACCGGACATTTTTCTGCGGAAAGTAGTTGTCGGTATAGTAGCCGACTTCAAGATAGTTTCTGCCCAGACGGGACATATCTTTTACGATTATCGTTGAGATATATCCGAGTTCAATATCCTCAATCATCTGCTGAAATGCGGGACGGTTGAAGTTTGTTCCCGTATATCCGTCATCTACATAAACCCTCGGATTTTGAAAACCGTTATCCTTAGCGTACTTCTGCAATAACTTTTTCTGATTAACCACCGAGTTACTGTCGCCTTCGGTACCGTCATCACGGGATAATCGGCAGTAAAGTGCGGTGAAGCCTTGTTCTTTTTTATCCTTCGACTGCATAGTCCTCCTTTCCGGCAGTCAAACACACATTGTTCGTTTCAAGTATATCTTCATCTGTGTTTACTGTCAAAGGTATGAAATCACTTCTGATAATTCTTTTGATTTTATCATGGAATGTTGTCTGCTTGCTTTTTATGTCATACGGAACAAAACGGGATTCAACCGTATATCTGACACCGTTGATTGTATATTCGCTTACGCCGCTCGATACGGACTTGATAATTGCAATGTTGTTTGTCTTTTTCATTTTGTAATATCCTTCTTTCTTTGATGTTTATCGTAAAATTCAAGTGCTTTGAAAATATGTTCTTCCTTG
>JAZSNQ010000213.1:0-1880 GCA_045536515.1 Acutalibacteraceae bacterium
GCTTTCGTTTCTTTTTCCATAACCTTCGAAACGCCGAAATCGCCCAATTTATAATTCCCAAAACGGTTAACAAAAATATTCTGCGGTTTTATATCTCTGTGAACAATGCCTTTGTCATGAGCATGCTGAAGTGCACGAAGAATCTGCATAGTGAAATGCACGGTTTCTTTTATGCCGAGTTTTCCCTGTTGCTCAATATATTCTTTCAAAGTTATTCCTTCAACATATTCCATTACGATATACTGAAGACGGTCACCGTAGCTCACATTGAAAACCTTAACAATGTTGGGATGTGAAAGAACGGCAATTGCTTTTGATTCGTTTTTAAATCTGCGTCTGAATTCTTCGTTTGCAAGATATTCTTCTTTTAATATTTTAACTGCAACGGTCCTGTCATCGATGTTATCGTATGCTTTGTAAACAACAGCCATACCGCCGACACCGATTACCTCTTGAATTTCATATCTTCCGTCAAGTCTTTTTCCTGTATAATTATCCATAATATTATATCCTCTCAAAATCACAAATAAAACTTTGGCTCAGTTAACAACGGCAACTACCGTTATATTATCACCACCGCCGTTCTGATTCGCAAGATTTACAAGTCTGTCTGCATAATCATAATAGCAATCATCTTTTGTCAGATTGATAATATCATCTGTCCCGATAAAATTTGTAAGACCATCGGTACAAAGAATTAACAAATCTTCTTCGTTGAATGCTTCCTGACAAAAGTCAACTTTGACTTCATCATCAACACCCAAAGCTCGAGTTATGATATGCTTATCAGGATGAGCTGCAGCTTCTTCGGCAGAAATCTGACCGCTTTCTATCATATGCTGAATAATCGAATGGTCTTTTGTAAGCTGATTTAATTTTCCGTTTGTTTTTATGTATGCTCTGCTGTCTCCGACATGAGCAATATAAACAAATGCATTATAAATGATAGCTGTAACAGCAGTTGTTCCCATTCCGTAATATCTTTCATCAGTGCGGGAAATATTATAAACATTTCTGTTTGCATTTTCAAGTGCAGAAACAAGAAGGGATTTTATTGACATATCACTCATACCCGAATAATAACGGTCTGTTACATATTCTTTTATTGCTCTTACGGCATTGTTACTTGCCACAGCACCTTCTGCAGCACCACCCATTCCGTCGCAAACAACAGCAACAACAGCATCTTCAAGTTCAAATGCAGTATAAGAATCCTGGTTGTTTTCACGAACCAGACCCGCATCCGTACGTGCAACAATTTTCATGTTATGTCCCCCTTATTTTTGTTTTCCTTAAGTCTCAACTGACCGCATGATGCATCAATATCAGACCCGAGTTTCCTTCTGACGGTAGCGTTTATACCGTTTTTAGAAAGAATGGAAACAAATTTTTCTATTCGTTCCGGTGTGCTGGGTTTAAACGGACTTTCGGCAACTTCATTAACAGGAATAAGATTTACATGACAAAGCATTCCTTTAAGTTTAGAAGCGAGAAGCCGTGCACACTCATCAGTATCATTAAAACCGGACAACATAGAATACTCAAATGAAATTCTGCGCGAGGTTTTAACTGTGTATTTTTTGCATATATTCAAAAGTTCATCAACCGGATAGATTTTATTGACAGGCATAATGCTGCTTCTTATTTCATCACTCGGAGCGTGGAGTGAAATCGAAAGAGTAAGCTGTAAATGTTTATTGAGAAGTTCCTCAATTTTCGGAACAATACCGCAAGTTGAAAGCGATATATTTCTCATTGAAATGTTTACACCGTTTTCGTCTGTAACAAGTTCAAGAAATCTTAACACATTGTCAAAATTATCAAGAGGCTCACCACTTCCCATTAAAACAATATTAGTGATTTGCCTATTCTTTAAAGTC
>JAZSNQ010000087.1:0-2122 GCA_045536515.1 Acutalibacteraceae bacterium
GCTCTTTTCTCCTTTTCGAGCCTCGATATCTCTGACCTGATATCCTCTCTCGCAAGAAGCTTTGCCGCATTCCTCTGGGGCATCACCTGATACCCTGCTCTTGCAGCACACCCTCTTGCATCTCCGCCGTCTGCGTAATAGGCGCAGAACAGTTTTTCCTTTTCGGTTAATTCTTTTTTCAAGAAATCTCTCCTTTCCGAAGGACAATGTCCTTCACCCTATGTCGGAACACCGCATTTTTTTAACCAGAAAAGGTTATTATTTTTCTTCAAAATTCAATTTTTCTACCTGATTTTGTTCGTTTTTGCTCGTTTCAGACCCTATATCTCCGTTTTTCTTCGGTTTTTAAAAATATTTGTTTTTCTCCAAAAATTTCTCGTTTTTGCTTGACTTTATCCGCTTTTGGGTGTACGATAAATAAGTAAAAAATTTTTGAAATGTGTGGTGAAAATTTTGGGCAGTTCCGATATTCCCAACCCTCGAAGTAGAAGCGTAATTACATACAGCCGCATGACGGAGCTGTCAACGGAATTTTCAGAGTGATTTAAGGCTAAATCGCTTTCCTTTGTTTGTGCTGTCTTTGCGGTATGCGAAAGGCGGCGTTTTTTATGGAAAATTTTGAAGCTATACTTGCCGATATCTTAGAAATGATTAAAAAGGGTGAAATATCCGCCCTGCGTGACTGTCTCACCGAAATCAATGTTGTTGATACGGCGTTGATAATCGAAGAGCTTGAACTCAAAGAAAAGCTTTTTGTTTTCAGAGTTCTGCCCAAAGATATTTCGGCAGAGGTTTTTGCTTATCTTGAACCCGAAACTCAGACGGACCTCGTTAAAAAAATCAACGACACCGAGCTTGAAATCCTGCTCGATGAAATGTTCCTTGACGATACTGTTGACTTCCTTGAGGAGATGCCCGCAAGCGTTGTAACAAGAGTTCTTGCACACTCCGACCCCGAAACAAGAAAGCTCATCAACAGATTTCTCAAATACCCCGATGACTGTGCAGGCAGTCTTATGACAATCGAAATGGTGCATCTGCGCACAAGTCTTACTGCTGCAGAAGCTATCGATAAAATAAGAAAAACAGGCATAGACAAAGAAACTGTCTACACCTGCTATTGCATTGACAAAGAGCACCATCTTCTCGGAAGCATTCCTTTGCTTTCTCTTCTCCTTTGCGATAAGGATACGCTTGTAGGCGATATCATGGAGGACGATGCACAGCTCATTTCGGTTAACACTCTTGATGACCGCGAATATGTTGCGGATGTTGTTAAGAAATACGACCTTCTGAGCGTTCCCGTTGTTGATAACGAAAACCGTCTTGTCGGCATTATCACGGTTGACGATATCGTTGACGTTATCGAAGAAGAAACCACCGAGGACTTTGAAAAGATGGCTTTGCTTGCTCCTTCGGATGATGAATACCTCAAAACCGGTGTTTTCAAGCTTGCACGAAACAGAATTCTCTGGCTTCTCATTCTCATGATTTCCGGAACATTCACGGGCAAAATCATCGAAGGCTACGAAACTCTCCTTTCGGGATTCGTCGCTCTGACAGCTTCAATGCCCATGCTCATGGGTACGGGCGGTAACGCAGGAAGCCAGGTTTCAACGCTCATCATCCGCGGTCTTGCGGTTGGCGAAATCGAAATTAAAGACTATCTCAAAATCGTTCTCAAAGAACTTCGTGTTGCCGCAATATGCGGCGGAGTGCTCGCAGTTGCCAATATATTAAGAATGTATTTATTCTGCGACGGAACGCTTCCCGTTTTCCTTGTTGTTTCGCTCGCAATGTTCTGCGCAATCGTTGTTGCAAAGCTTATCGGTTGTTCGCTTCCGATATTCGCAAAAATAATCAAACTCGACCCCGCACTCATGGCAGGACCGATGATTGCAACACTCGTCGATATCGTAACACTTGTAATTTATTTCGGACTTGCAAAAGCATTTCTTATATAAAGCAAAAGAGGCTGTCTCAATAAGGTCAAAACGCACAAATCAGCAAAGCCGAATATCACAATCGGCTCCCTCTGACGAGGGAGCTGTCGAGTGAAACGAGACTGAGGGAGAGAAAAAACTACACTAATTGTAGCATTTTCACCTTTTCTCTCCCTCCG
>JAZSNQ010000239.1:0-4021 GCA_045536515.1 Acutalibacteraceae bacterium
TTATCCGTCGGAAGATTTTCTTCCGGCGGATTTTTGTGTAAAAACATATTGAGATTTATAAATAATAATGGTATAATATATTAACTTTTGATTTTGAGGTGAGAAGATGAAAAACAGACAGACGGTGTTTCAGATAATAACCGTTTTTGTTTCTGCTCTTCTTATTCTCTTTTCTTATATGTATATAGTCGGTGACGGAGCGATTTTCAAAGGCGAGCTTGACGGTGAAATAATAAAAGCAAGGGTTATCCGCATTACAGATGTTTCGGTTCAGAATGTCAGCGGTGAAAGCGAATTTGTAACGGTAAAATTCAAGGCGCAGGCACTCAATACCGATTTGAGAGGAAAAACCGTTGAGGCGGTTCAGGAAATTGATAAATCTTATGCTTTCAGTCCCCGTCAGGTTGAAGAAAACGACAAGGTTCTGATTTCGGGTTATGTTCAGAACGGTGAAATGCAGTATTATTTCGGCGATTTTGTCCGTATTACTCCGCTTCTGTGGCTTCTTGCAATTTTCTGCGTTCTGATTGTTGTCTTTGCAAAAATGCAGGGATTCAAAACCGTTGTTTCTCTCGGATTTACCTGTCTTTCGGTGTTTACCGTTCTTATTCCCGCGATTCTTAACGGACACAACATATATTTATGGTCGATTCTCGTTTGTGTTTTCATAACCGTGATGACACTTTGTTTAATCAGCGGAGTCAATGTCAAGGCTTTTTGTGCAGGAATCGGCTGTATCTGCGGTGTTCTGTGCTCGGGTCTGATAACTCTGATTATGGATAAATTCCTGAATATGACGGGTCTTATTGAAGAAGAATCAATTTATCTTGTTCAGCTTTATCCCGATAATCCCATAAATCTCAAGGCAATAATATTTGCCATGATTATAGTCGGTGCTGTCGGTGCGGTTATGGACGTTTCGATGTCTATTTCATCATCGCTTTACGAACTGCGTATAAAATCTCCCTCAATCAAGTCGCAGACACTCATGAAGTCAGGTTTCACAATCGGCAGGGATATGATGGGTACAATGGCAAATACCCTCGTGCTTGCCTATATCGGAAGCTCGCTTACGAGTGTACTTTTGCTCGTTGCTTATAACGCAGACATACAGCAGGTAATCAACAGAGAGCTTATTGTTGCGGAGATACTCCAGGCTCTTGCAGGCAGTATGGGTATGCTTCTTACCTTACCTTTGACAAGCGCAATCTGTTCGGTTATATATTATAGTAAGGAGGAAAAATAATGCCTCTTGTAAATATGAGTACCTTGCTGAAAAAAGCAAGGGAAGGCGGTTATGCGGTCGGCAGCTTCAGCGTTTCCAACATGGAAATGGTGCTCGGTGTGTTAAAAGCTGTTGAAGAAACAAAAAGTCCTGCGATTCTTCAGATAGCCGAGGTCAGACTCAATCATTCTCCGCTTGAAATTATCGGACCTCTTATGGTTGCGGCGGCAAAGAATTGTTCAATGCCCGTTGCTGTGCATTTTGACCACGGAAAAACAACCGAGAAAATAAAGCAGGCTCTCGACATCGGATTTACGAGCGTTATGCTTGACGGTTCGCATCTTCCGTTTGAAGAAAATGCAAAAATCACCGCCGAAACAAAGCTTCTTGCCGCAGAATACGGCGCTGACTGCGAGGGTGAAATCGGCTGTGTAGGAGGAAGCGAGGACGGAAGTGAGGATATCGCAATCAACTGTACATCGCCCGTTCAGGCTCTGGAATTCCATGAAAAAACAAATGTTGATGCGCTTGCCGTTGCAATCGGAAATGCCCACGGCAACTATAAGCAGACACCCAAACTCCGTTTTGATATTCTTGAAGAAACTGCAAAGCTTGTGAAAGCTCCTCTTGTTCTTCACGGCGGCACGGGTATTCTTCCCGAGGATTTCAGAAGGTGCATAAAGCTCGGAATCAATAAGATAAATATTGCAACAGCAACCTTTGACAGCGTTGAAAATTCAGTCAGAACGGCTTATGAAAACGGTGTAATAAAAGGCTATTACGATTTGCAGACAGCCGAGGTTGAAGGTGCATATCATAACGCAATGAAGCATATAGAAATATTCGGATGCTCGGGAAAAGCATAAGAAAGGAAAATGAATATGAGCTATATTAATTTTGATAAATCAAAACCCCTTGACGTAATCCCCATCGGCAGAATTGCCATTGACTTCAATCCCACAGACATGAATATGCCTCTTTCCGAGAGCAGTAACTTCAACAAGTATGTAGGTGGTTCACCTGCAAATATCGCTGTCGGTCTTGCAAGACTCGGAGCAAAGTGCGGATTTATCGCAAGAGTTTCAGATGACCAGTTCGGCGACTATGTTGAAAATTATTTTAAGAATGACGGCATTGATGTTTCCCATGTTTTCAGATGCGAAAACGGCGAAAATCTCGGTCTTACATTTACGGAAATTCTCAGTCCCACACAGAGCAGTATTCTTATGTACCGTGAAGGCGTTGCAGACCTTCAGGTCTGCGTTGACGATGTTGATGAAGAATACATCAAGCAGGCAAAGGCCGTTGTTATTTCGGGTACTGCACTTTGCGCAAGCCCCTCAAGAGAAGCAGCTCTCAAAACCCTTTTCCTTGCAAAGAAGAACGGTGTGGTTGTTATCTTTGATATCGACTACAGAAGCTATACATGGAAGAATAAGGATGAAATTTCTCTCTATTATTCAATCGCCGCAAAGAACAGCGATATCATTCTCGGCTCAAGAGAAGAATTTGATCTTACCGAAGCTGTTGAAGGTGTTTGTGCAAGCGATGAAGAATCGGCTGCACGCTGGTTCTCCTACGGCAACAAAATCGTAATCATCAAGCACGGCAAGGAAGGTTCCGTTGCTTATCTTGATGACGGCTCGGCTTATAAAGTAAAGCCCTTCCCAGTAAAGATGCTCAAGGGCTTCGGCGGCGGCGACGGCTATGCATCCGCTTTCATTTATTCTCTCCTCAACGGAAAGAGCGTTCCCGATGCACTTGAATTTGCAACCGCATCCGCTTCAATGCTCGTTTCTGCACACAGCTGCTCTGCGGCTATGCCTTCTGCACAGGCTGTTCAGGAATTCATCGACAAGACCAAACCCACCTCAGGCGAGGTTATTGAAAAAATCAAATAAATCTATGATGTGTAGGGGCGACCCTGAGTGGTCGCCCGAAATCCATACATCCGCCCGTGGCGCAGTTGGATAACGCAGCAGATTCCGATTCTGAAGAACGGGGGTTCAAATCCCTTCGGGCGGGCCAAACAGTGCCTCTTGTGAGGCTAAGATAAGAGATAATATTGAATAAATAATAGATAATAGTGAACGAGATTTTGTGCGCTGTTTGTATTATTATCTGTTCTTTATTATCTCTTCTCTATTATCAAGACACAATATCAACCAACAATGATGGTAATAATCCAAATGATATCTTTGATTTCTGCACTTTATTCTATATAATGTAATCAGCAAATGAAAATAAACTTAAATCAAAAGTGCAGAAAGGACATAACATGAACACGAAATTCAATATAGGAGAACGAATCGCTTACTACAGAAGATTGAATGCAATGACACAGGAAGAACTTGCCCAAAGATTGAATATTTCCACTCAAGCTGTTTCAAAATGGGAGCAACAAATCACCTCTCCGGATATTATGCTTTTACCTGAACTTGCAAGCATATTTAATATCAGTATAGACGAATTGTTCGGAAAGAAAGTTGACACGGAACCTGTGTTTAATCTTGTTGATAAGGCTCCTTGGGATGATGACAGACAAATACGGTTTGCGGTTTATCACGGAAAAAAGCTTATGCAACAATCTGTATATGAACTTCAAGATGGAATAAATGAAATAAATATTCATTTTGACTATGGAGATGTTTATAAGATACACGGTATTTGTAAATTGAACGTATAAATGTTTCAAATAAAAAGTCTCTTTTGAATCCGTTATTAACAATCGTACCATATGCCGAAAGTTTTGAAACGCATATACATCAAGCGTGTCAAGGCTTATTGCTTTTCGTA
>JAZSNQ010000272.1:0-17026 GCA_045536515.1 Acutalibacteraceae bacterium
TAATTATCGGTAATTGTTGCACCGTTTACGTGAACAACCGTTGAGACATCATCTTTTTCAGCAAGTCTGAGCGCCTTCTTGAGAAGGCGGGAGTTTGCTCTGTGACTATCAATAGCACGGCTTTCAAGCCACTTTTCAGCATCGGATATGCGTTTTAAATATAAAGGAAGTAAAGCGTCGTTAACAACTGTAAGTTGACCGTCATTCCACACAGCCACAACTGTATCGGCACTTAAGATTTCAAATGATTTCTTGTTCATTTCATCACTTCCTCTCTTTCGGTTATTTTATCATACTAAATAAAAAATATCAACAGCCAAAAAATTTTGAAAGAACACCTTATACATTATATTAAAATCAACAATCACTTCACCACTCATTTATCAATAAGCAATAAGCGATGAATGAGCGATAAAAAGGGTAAAAAATACGGCACGCGGTAAAAATTGTCCCCCGAAATAATGGGTTTTTATACACTGCAATGTATAAAATCCGTTGACACATAAGGGATAGCGGTTTTCTATGGGGGACATATTGGGGGACATATAGTGCTCGAAAATGTGCGATATTTTACGGTAAAGTGCGAATTTAGAAAAATGATTTTTCACAAAGAAAAAGCCCGCAAACCCTTATATATCAAGGATTTCCGGACTTTTTCATGGCAGGGGCAGGAGGACTTGAACCCTCGGCACGCGGTTTTGGAGACCGCTGCTCTACCAACTGAGCTATACCCCTGTATTAAATTATGGTGGGCCATCAGGGACTCGAACCCCGGACCAACCGGTTATGAGCCGGTTGCTCTAACCAACTGAGCTAATGGCCCATGCGTTGCTCATTTGCAACGATAGATATAATAACAAAAAGATTCTGATTTGTCAATATTTTTTTGGATTTTTTTGATTTTTATTTTCAAAATAATATCTTGCGCTATAATTATCAATATTTTATAATTAATTCACATATATTCGGGGTGATTTAAATGAACGTTATGACATTCAATATTCAACACGCACTGGATTATCAAAATCAAATTATAGACACTGAATTATTTGTCGGAGCAATAAAGGATCTCGGCGCGGATATTTGCTGCCTCAACGAGGTGAGGGGAGAAGGGCCGATTGAAGGATATACCGATCAGACGAATACGCTTGGTGACGGTCTGGGATTTTACAGATATTTCGGTGAAGCAATAAAAGTAGGAGGTACAAGTCCTTACGGTAATGCCATAGTAAGCCGTTTTCCTTTTAAATCTGCCGAAACAATTTCAGTTCCCGTCTCACCTTATAAAACCGACGATGAATACCATGAGCCGAGATGTGTTATAAAGGCAATTGCGGAAATCGACGGAAAGGATATTTGTTTTCTTGTTTGCCACATGGGTCTTTCAGACAAAGAAAGAAAAGAAGCGGTTAAAACAATCTGCGCTCTTGTTGACGGCACAGACCTTCCGATTATTCTTACGGGCGATTTTAACACCACTCCGGATGATGATGTTCTTGAACCCATTTATAAAAGACTGAAAGACTCCGACGAAAATGCGAAGCATAAAGGCGTTTTTACTTATGCATCCTATTACCCCGAAATCAAGATTGATTATATTTTTTTCAGAGGTCTCAAGTGCCGGCATTCCGGCGTAATTACAAAGATATATTCGGATCATTTCCCCATTATTGCGGAATTTGAGGTTTTATAAAGCCATATACAACCTCTTATTCTTATCTTCAGACTGTTTCGTTGAGGATGAGTTCTTCGATTGTGCTGATGACGTTATTTTTGATGTTTTAACTCTTTCGTAATTGGATGTTCAGACATCGTTCTGTTTATTGCCGAGCTGAAAGAATGCAACTGCGGAAGCAGCGGCAACATTCAGAGAATCAACACCGTTATACATTGGTATTTTCACGGTAAAATCGCAGTCTGATATGATTTTGTCAGAAAGCCCGTCGCCCTCTGTTCCCATAATGACGGCAAGCTTTTTTTCGCCTTTCAGCTCAGGAGCATTAACAGAAACAGAATTATCCTTAAGAGCCATAGCCGCTGTTTTGAACCCGAGAGCCTTTATTTCATCGAGACTGTCATCTGCTGAAAATGTCCAATCTATCTGAAAAACGGTACCCATACTGACTCTTGCGGCACGTCTGTAAAGAGGATCGGAACATCCCGGAGTGAGGAGTACGGCATCCATTCCGAGTGCCGCAGCCGAACGGATTATGGCCCCTACGTTTGTTGGGTTCATAACCTTATCCAGTATAACTATTCTTTGTTTGTTTTTACAGATTTCTCTTACGTCAGGCAAGGGTTTTCGTTTCATGGCGCACAGCATACCTCTTGTAAGCTTGAAGCCTGTCAGCTGTGTCAGAATATTAAATTCAGCACAAAAAACGGGAACATCTTTTATTCTTGCAAGAATTTGTTTGCCTTCACCGTCAATATGCTTTTTTTCCATAAGACAAGAGACAGGTTCGTATCCTGCATCAAGAGCCCGTTCAATAACCTTTGGACTTTCCGCTATAAACAAGCCTTTTTCAGGGAATTCTCTGTTCAGCAGCTGAACCTCGGTTAACCGTGCGTATACATCCAGCTCGGGAGCAAGAAAATCTTTTATTTCAATAATTTTATTCATATTTTTCTCCGTTATGTTGATACAGATAAACAGGAATTTATTTGATACGCTTTAGCCTGATGGCGCAATTACAGCACAGCCCCGTTTTCTGTGAGCTTTTTCTGCACTTCTTTTATGTCGACTGTATGCATATTTTTATTTGTTTTGTGTACTATGGCAACCGCTGTGCCTGCAGCTTCGCCCATACAGCAGCAAATCGGCATTATTCTGACCGATGCCTGCGCCTCGTGTGTTGCAGAAATGCAACGACCCGCAACAAGAAGATTGTCATATTCTTTCGGCAAAAGTGAGCGGTAAGGAATTGTATAATATTCTCCGTCACCGAAATATCTGTGGCTTGTGCCTGTTCCTGTAGGACTGTGAATATCTATATCGTAATTGCCGAGTGCGATTGAATCCTCAAAGCGGGTGCAGTTTATGAGCTCGTCTCCCGTAAGAATGTGAACGCCCTTAAGCTTTCTGCTCTCTCTGACTCCGATGTTGACAGCAACGGAAATCAAAGCACTTTCATTGAATGCGGCTGAATTTTCCTTCAAAAATCCGATAAGCTCATGAATTTGTTTTCTCGCAATGACTTCCGCTTTGCTCACATCAAACGGATTTGTCGGGTCAAGCATTACAACACGGGTTGTATTGAAATGCAGAACATCTTCACCCACACCGAAGAAAACAAGAATGTTCTCTCTTGGATTGGTTATTTCGCCCTTTGCCTGTTTTTCTTTGTAAAGCTCTTGCAGACGGGGTATTTCTTCGGTGAAAAGGTCAAGGTCAACTCCGCTCATTCTGAAGCAGGTCGTCATAGGCTGGCAAAGGCTGTCGCTTTCACGCCCTAACTGATAATCACAGCCTGCAAGATAAAATAAATCTCCGTCACCGGTTGCATCAATAAAGAAATCCGCTTCAACTGTTATTTTCTTTGCTTTTGCGGTGATTTCAACAGAAGATATTTTTCTGTTATCAGTTTTTACGTCATATACAACAGCATGAAAAAGAACATCGACACCTGCTTCGGCTGTCATATCGTCAAGAACTATTTTGAAATATTCCGAATTGAATTCGTGATCTTTGCAGTCATCAACATATCTGTCGTGACGCACTTTCATTTCCTTGAAAATTCCCTGAGAGAGATATTTTTTGCAGACATCGTCACTGCCTTTTTGCTTTGTCCAATAAGGCATAAAGGGGTAAACAAGGTTGTTGGAGATTGCACCGCCGAGACAACCTGATTTTTCTACAAGTATAACCTTCAGACCTTCACGTGCGGCACTGACTGCCGCTGCAACACCGCTGAGTCCTCCGCCTGCAACAACAAGATTATATTTCATAACAATACACCTGGCTTTAAATAATTCTTATTTATCATGTTGAATTATACCATACAAAAACACAGAAAACAACTGCGCTTTACATCAAAACATTTCATTGTTCGTTAATTGTGAAGACTGACCTTTTTAATGAATTTTCTAAAAAAGCATTAGTTGTTCAGATTGCTGATGACCGCATGATTATTAGGGGATTGGTGAATATTCACAAAATAATCGGTCTTGATTTGGTAATAATCTGCCATTTGATGTTTACAGATAAGTTGACAGATGTAAATGTGAGTGGTAAAATTTTGTAAAGACATTTTGTTTTTATGAAGAGGAAAATTACAGATGAAAAATCAGATCGAACAGTTTAAAACAGAAAAAAATGCGGTTGTTCTTGCTCATTATTATGCACCTGCCGAAGTTCAGGAAATTGCAGATTATGTGGGCGATTCGTTTTATCTTGCAAAAATTGCTAAGCAGAGCAAGGCAGATGTCATTGTTTTCTGTGGTGTTTATTTTATGGGGGAGAGTGCCAAAATTCTCAACCCCGATAAAAAAGTGCTTATGCCTGATCTCACCGCCGATTGCCCGATGGCTCATATGGTTGCTGACGGTATCATTGACGGTATGCGTGAAAAATACGATGACCTTGCGGTTGTGTGCTATATCAATTCAACGGCAGCATTGAAATGTCAGAGCGATGTTTGCGTTACTTCGTCAAATGCGGTAAAAATCGTAAAATCGCTTTCGAACAAAAACATTTTCTTTATTCCGGATAAAAACCTTGGCAGCTTTGTTGCCGAACAGGTTCCTGAAAAGAATATAATAATTAACGACGGCTGCTGTCCCGTTCATGCAAAAATTACGACAGAACAAATCTGTTCAGAAAAAGAAAAACATCCTTATGCCAAAGTTTTGTCGCATCCCGAGTGTGAAGCTGAAGTGCTTGATATATCTGATTATATCGGAAGCACAGCGGATATAATTGCTTATGCAAAGCAAAGTGATGCGAACGAGTTTATAATCTGCACCGAAGACGGTGTGAATTACAAACTGATAACGGATAATCCCGAAAAGCGGTTTTATTATCCCGAGCCTCATCCGTGCTGTGCCGATATGAAGCTTAACACACTTGAAGCTGTTTTATCGGTTCTTCAGAATGAGGACAAAGAAGTGCTTGTTGAAGATTCTGTTCGCATCGGCGCTCTTTCACCTCTCGAAAAAATGCTGGAGCTTGCAAAGTGAAATGAATACAGATATTATTATAGTGGGCTGCGGTGTAGCAGGACTTTACTGCGCATTGAATATGCCGCAAGATAAAAAAATAACGGTTGTTACCAAAAATGAAGCACCCAAAAGCGATTCTTTTCTTGCACAGGGCGGTATCTGTGTTCTTCGCAACGAAGAAGATTACATGTCTTTTTTTGAAGACACGATGAAAGCGGGGCATTACGAAAACAACCCCGATTCCGTAGAGATTATGATTCGCTCATCTCAGGAGATAATCGGTGACCTTGTTTCTTTCGGTGTTCAATTTGAAAAAGACGGAGAATCTTTCACTTATACCCGTGAGGGTGCACATTCCAAGCCGAGAATACTCTTTCACGAGGATGAAACGGGCAAAGAAATTACCTCTCATCTGCTTGAAACCGCAAGAAGCAGACAAAACATAACGCTTGTTGAAAACTTTACAATGGTTGACCTGATTTGTGACGGTAATATCTGTTACGGTATAATCGGTCACGATAAAAACGGTAAATATATCGGTATTACCGCAGATTATACCGTTCTTGCGACGGGCGGTATCGGCGGATTGTTCAAGCATTCCACAAACTACCGTCATCTGACGGGCGATGCGCTTGCTCTTGCGCTTAAATACGATATTAAACTTCAGAACATTGATTACATACAGATTCATCCCACAACGCTTTATACTAAAAAGCATGGACGTGAATTTCTGATTTCGGAATCCGTCAGGGGAGAGGGGGCAATTCTGCTCAATTCCAAGGGTGAAAGATTTGTCAATGAACTTCTGCCCCGTGATGTTGTGGCTAAAGCGATATTTGATGAAATGAAAAAAGAAGGCAGCGAGCACGTGTGGCTGTCCATGGCTCCCATTCCGGAGGAAGAGATAAAATCACACTTCCCAAATATTTATCAGCATTGCCTTGACGAAGGCTATGATGTAACAAAAGAGCCTATTCCCGTTGTGCCCTCACAGCATTATTTTATGGGTGGCATTGATGTTGACCGATACAGCAAAACTTCCATGGAAAGGCTCTATGCAGTCGGAGAAACTGCCTGCAACGGTGTTCACGGCCGTAACAGATTGGCAAGCAATTCGCTGCTTGAAAGCCTTGTTTTTGCAAAAAGAGCTGCAAATCATATAACAAATAACTACACAGAAACAGAACCTCAAAACGAGGTTATTATAGATTCCGCACAATATAACGGATATGCAGAAAAATATAAGGAAGCAGTTTTGGCAGCTATCGAAAAGGAGAAAAACAGCCATGAATAATATTACAATGAAATTAAACGCAGATGACCTTATTTTAAATGCACTCAAAGAAGACATAACCAGCGAAGATATTTCCACAAACTCCGTTATGCGTCAGTATCAGCTCGGCGAAGTTGAACTGATTTGCAAAGAAGACGGTGTTATTGCAGGTCTTGATGTTTTCAAGAGGGTGTTTGAACTTCTTGATGCGGACACAAAAGTTGAATTTTCCGTAAAAGACGGTGACAAGGTTAAAAACGGTCAGAAGCTCGGTGTTGTTCAGGGCGATATCCGGGTTCTGCTTTCGGGCGAAAGAACCGCAATTAACTATTTGCAGCGCATGAGCGGTATCGCAACATATACACGCACCGTTGCCGATATGCTTGAAGGTACAAATACCAAACTGCTCGACACCCGTAAAACCACACCGGGTATGCGTATTTTTGAAAAGTATGCGGTTAAGGTCGGCGGCGGTTACAATCACCGCTTTAACCTGAGCGACGGTATTCTTCTCAAGGATAACCATATCGGTGCCGCAGGCGGTGTGAAAGAGGCTGTTGAAATGGCAAGGGAATATGCACCCTTTGTCCGTAAAATTGAAATTGAAGTTGAGAATCTTGAAATGCTCAAAGAAGCAATTGAAGCAGGTGCGGATATCATTATGCTTGATAATATGAGTGTTGAAGATATGAAAAACGCTGTTGAACTCTGCAAAGGCAAAGCCGAAACCGAGTGCAGCGGAAATGTTACAAAAGAAAACGTTGCAAAACTTACCGGTATCGGTGTAGACTATATATCAAGCGGAGCTCTCACTCATTCTTCTCCGATTCTTGACCTCTCGCTTAAAAATCTGCATGCAATATAAAGAGGTGACAAAATGAAAGCCGCTGACAGAAGAAAAGCAATAGTCAATTTGCTTTTATCATCAAATGAAGCAATATCGGGCGGTAAGCTTTCCGAAGAATTCGGAGTATCAAGACAGATTATTGTTCAGGATATATCGGTGCTTAAAGGCTCAGGACACGAAATTCTTTCCACCCATAACGGATATATCATTCAGAAATCATCTTTGAAAGAGCGTGTTTTTAAAGTTTATCACACTACTGAACAAACCGAAGACGAACTGACCGCTATTGTTAATCTCAGCGGTACGGTTGTTGACGTTTTTGTTTGGCATAAGGTTTACGGCAAAATGACCGCACCCCTGAATATTTTTTCAACTATGCATATAAAACAATTCATCGAGGGTGTAAGAAGCGGCAAATCCACCGAACTTATGAACATAACAGGCGGCTATCATTATCACACTGTCCGTGCTGATTCAGAAGAAATATTGGATAGAATACAGAGTTCTCTTGAAAGCCGCGGATATATTGCTCAGGAAAAAGAAATTACATAATGAACATAAAAAGTTTTTAGAGTATATGAGGATAAAGTATGCTTAACAAAATTATCGAAACAGTTAAAGAAGCCGGAAAAATCATTCTTTCGGCACATAATCAGGAAGCTGCCGTAACCGCTAAGGAAGGCAAGAAAAATTTTGTTACAAAATATGATGTTGCCGTACAGGACTTTTTGTTCAAAGAACTGGGAAAAGTGTTTCCCGAAGCAGAGTTTGTCGGTGAAGAAAGCGAAAATAACTTTGAAAGCAAGGCTTTGCGTTTTATAATTGACCCGATTGACGGCACCACAAACTTTATGCAGGATTATCGCTGCAGCTGCATTTCCGTTGCACTTTGCAGGGAGAACGATGTTGTTGCAGGTGTTGTATATAATCCTTATACCGATGAGATTTTCAGTGCGGAAAAGGGGGGCGGAGCATTTCTTAACAGCAAAAGGATAAAGGTTAGTGACCGTCCTCTTTCAGATGGGCTTGCTCTTTTCGGAACATCTCCTTATCACCCCGAAAATACAGATGAAACCTTCGTGCTTTTAAGAAAAGTATTTGATTTTTCACGTGATATCCGCAGAAGCGGCTCGGCTGCTTATGATATATGTATGATAGCCTGCGGCAGATGTGAAGTTTTCTTCGAGAAAGGCTTACAGCCTTGGGATATTGCGGCAGGAACATTAATTTTAAAAGAAGCCGGAGGCACGGCATTAAACTACAAAGGCGGAGAAATTGACTTTTCAATGCCGAATGATGTCATTTTTGCCAATCCCGCAGCTTATAAAGAATTTATATCTTTGCTTTGATTTGTGATACGGATAAACATTAACTGAATCACATAATAATATGCACCTCGAAAGTATGACTTCCGGGGTGCATATCGTTTTATAAAACAGTTTAAATCGGAATTTGTCGGACATTTAGTTCCTGGAAAAACTCAAAAAGTCTTCTATCTTCCCGGCATCTTTATATCCGTGTTCATACAATTTGTTCAACCCGATTTTATTTCTTGTTGCTGTTTTGATTCCAAAACAGTCTTCAGGATAAAGTATCAGCACTTTGCCTTGTTTTTCAAGTTTCAGAATTTCATTTATCCTGTTATGATATAATGTGTGTGATATTGTTATAGTCTTTGCTATTTGCGGATATTTATAAAGCAACGGATATACAAGCCATTTTGGAAAAGCAGATTTTTTATAGCTGATAGGAAGTGTCAGACAAATAATCAGTTTATCACAACCGTCATCAAAAGCTTTTTTATATGGAATCGGGACGGATATACCTCCGTCAAAATATTTTCCGTTCTTAAATAAAACAGGCTGACGGGTTACAATAGGTAATGCACAGCTTGCCTTCAACAAAGTAAAATCATCATGGACGAAATCGCTTTTGCAAAAATATTTCTGTTCAGCAGTCTGTGCATCAGTTACAGCAACAACAAACTTTTTCGTTGATTTTGTAACAGCATCAAAATCCAACGGATTTTTGCCGTAACTGTTTGTTATATCGGAATAAATATAATCAAGATTGATATACATTCCTTTTCTGAAATAGTTACCTATGCTCATATATTGCTTTTCAAACGAATATTCCTCATAAAAGCTTTTCAATCTTCCGCGTTGACCCGCTATATATGTTATAAGATTTGCACTTCCTGCAGAAACACCCAGACAATATTCAATATCAATAGAATTATCAAGAAGATAATCTATAATACCGCTTACATAATTTCCTCTTAATCCGCCGCCGACATCAATAATTCCTGTCATTTTTTCACCTTGAATTTTCATGAATTCTTATCTGTTTGTTTCCTCAATAAAATCTTTCAGCACATTCCAGTTGTTGACCGTCAGATAATTCTCACAGACATTATCGTTGCGGAATTCAAGTGCTGTTGAAGATTTCATATCAAGCAGTACAGGCGTAATTCCGCAGGCGGACGCTCCGTGAATATCCGGCTTGATTCCGTCGCCGCAATACCAGCATTCTTCAGGCTCGAGACCTGCATATTTTAGTGCCGGAATAAAAATATTTTCTGACGGTTTGGTGAAAAGAATATCGGCACTTGTAAGGCAGAATTCAAATTCTGAAGTCGGAATCCATCTTTTTATTGCAAGAGAAAGGCTTTCTCCACTCATCATATTGTTGCTGATTACTGCAGTACGGATTCCGAGAGAACCAAGCTTTTCAAGAAGTTCGGGCACTCCGTCAATAACATTTCTTGATGAATTATATCTGTCAAAAATTTCTTCCCGTTCTGCCATCGCAATATCAAAAACAAGACCTGTGTTCATTTCGGCATATTTGATAACAGATGCTAAAGGCACATCAAGAATTATTCCTGATTTTGACTTGACTCCCGATACTTCAGCGAGATATTTGTTCCAGTATCCGGCAAGTTCTTCTCCGCTTGTTACATCGGGGTTGAGTGCATAATGGCGAAGTTTTTCAAATCCTTCGGCGGGATTGCATTTGCCGTCGGCAAAAAGTGTTCCTCCGACGTCAAACAGAAACATTTTCGGTTTGTGGTTGTATAACATATCTGTCACCGTTATCTTAATATATTTTATACTTGAATTATATCATAAATTAACCTGAAATTTTAATAATTACTTAACCACCATTCGGTGTAGGCATCGGGATAATTGGTTTTGAATCCGGTTACGCCCATGTCGCATATCTGCTGCCACCATTCGGGGTAATCGCCGAGGTTTGAAAAAACCTTGATTCCCATAGACTCAAACATCTCAACATCCTCTTTGGTGAACGCTTCGTTATTGAGACCGACTTCCCAAAGGTCGGAGCGTTTAACGAAGTCCATTGTTATCTCATTGATGAAACGGATGTTTGCACCTAAACGCAGTCCCTCAGGCTTGCCGTGCTTGTGATAATGCTCCTGCATTTCTTCAAGCACTTCCCAATCGCCCGAGAAGAATATGTATTTTGAAACATTTGTCGAATTTGCAATAATTTCATCCATACGCGGACACATACCCTTGCACTTGAATTCAACCTCAACCGTGAGGTCATAATCAACCGTTGACAGCCATGCATCAAATTCGGGAAAGGTAATCAGATGCGTCACTCTGTCTTCAATGTAATCCGGAGGGGTTATCATAGTTCTGCCTCCGTAATGCTCTGTCCATGGATACGGAGGATATTTAAGCTTTAGTGAATTTCGGTACGGAATATCGTATTTTTTGATCTGTTCAGCTGTCATATCCCTGAGAAAAGCATTACGATAACGTTCATGTGTCATATGCCCCATGTTATCGTTGTGAATCACAATGATTTCACCGTCTGAGCAAATCTGAATATCCATCTCAATACCCTCAAAGCCAAGCTCGGCGGTTTTTTGAATGCTTCCAAGGAATTTTCGGGAGCAAACTGTGTAACACCCGTATGTGCGATTCTCATAGGCATTCCGCAATACTCTTTTTTCATGATTTCAACCTCCGTATATTATTGGTTTATTCAGCAATAACCGCTACACAAGTAATGTTATAAACCTTTGCTTTATCAAATTCAGCGTCAGGAATATTCCACTCACCGTTTTTACCGTTTTCGGAATAAGCAACAAAAGATTTGTTATCCTCTGTCAACGGAAGAATAACGTCGTTTCCTGTTTTCAGAACGATACCGTTATACGCAGCACCTGAAAAATCGTATTTGTTTGTGCCGTGGTTCAATTTACTCGGATTTATCCTTTTTCCATCTGCCCGATAAAAAGAAGATAAGACCTATAATCATAGGCATATAGCCTGCCAGTGCATCACCGTACCAGAAACCCCGGCAACCCATTCCGAACGCAAAGCCAAGCAGAGCCGAGATGCCGATACGGCTTATCATACCGTCAATAATTGCAACGGCAAAGTTCAGTTTTGCATTTCCTGAACCGTTCATAAGAGAAAAGCTTACGGAACGGGTGGCGGAACCGTACATATTGAGAATTGCCGGAAGAACAACTATGGACGCTATGGCAAGCACTTCTTTGTCACCGGTGAACATTCTGAAGATAGGCTCGGAGAAGAAAAACAATGCAGCGGCAAGGACAGTGGAGATAAGAACACTGCTGAACAAAACCACTTTCATAATTTCAGGCACACGGTCATATTTCTTCGCACCGAGACTCTGACCTACCATTGTACTGCCGGCGGTGGTAAATGACTGAGAAACAATGCCTATCATCATATTGATTTTGTTGTAGAGTCCCGAAAGTGCCGAAAAGACAACGCCGTAAAGATTAATCCACGATGTAAGAACAATTTTTGAAAAGTTAATTGCCGCAGACTGGATTGCCATAGGCACACCGAGAGCTACCAGTTTTTTGAATGCCTGAGGGTCGATTCTGAAAGAGGCGGGTCTGAAGTCAAATCCGAAGCTCTCTTTTTTTATAAACAAATATGCAAGTGCGATAACGAAGCTTAAACCCTGCGAAATTACGGTTGCCAATGCCGCACCGAAAACCTCCATTTTCAAGCCTGCAATAAACCAAATGTCGAGCACTATGTTAACCACTGCGGCAATGGCGATGAACACAAACGGTCGGCGGCTGTCACCCATACCGCGAAGAATTGCACTTATAATATTATAACCGTAAATGAATAATAATCCGAAAATACAGGTAACGGTATAGTCCATTGTAAAAGAGTAGGACTCAGCGGGTGTGTTGAGTAAATCAAGCATTGAGCTGCGGATGAAATAACAACCAACGGAAATAACAAGCGATATACCCAGAAGGAAGGTGAACATGGTACCGATTGTCTTCTGAACGGCATCCATACGTTTCGCACCAACATCCTGAGAGATGAGTACCTGCCCTGCAGACGAAAAGCCCATAGCCACGAAGGTCAGCAGGTGCAGAACGTCGCCGCCGATAGAAACGGCAGACATACCTTCTCCTCCGATATACTGCCCCACAACGATCATATCAACAATATTATATACAGCCTGAAGTGCGTTTGAAATGAATAACGGAAATGCGAATCTGAGCAGCAGTTTGGTCACACTGCCGTTTGTCAGGTCGGTAACCATGGTTGATTTTTGTTTGGACATATGATTTCCTCTTTTTTATGAAACTGATTTATTGTACCAATTATATCATAAATGCTGCAAAAAACAACATCTGTATTTGCGCTGTTATACTGATTAAAAAGGAATGCCCGCAGATTTCCTGCGGGCTTCATTCAATCGGCAGAGGAAAAAGCCGAACCTGCAAAAACACCTCAATCGATGCAGAAAGTACCGATAAGAGGATGTTTGATAGTTTTATGCGGGAATTCTGATTTTCGACCGACAAATCGGGATTTATATCCCGATAATTTCTCTTATTTCTTTTGCATCAATATCGTTCAGATTTCGGCTTTGCGAAACAGATATATACGCTGCGGCACCTGCAGCCTCGCCGATACCGATGCAGATAGGCATTACCCTGAAATTGGAGTGTGCCATATGTGTACCTGAAATGTTTCTTCCGCAAAGTAAAAGATTTTCTTTAACTTCGGGAAGAAGACAACGATAAGGAATGGTGTAACCGTTTTTCTGCGAAAAATGTTTCTGCACACCTGTTTTATCAAGTCCAGACCCTGTAATATTATGAATGTCAAAATTGAAGTAGGCATCTTTTATAACATAATCGTCAAATACTTTTGCTTCAAGAATATCATGTTCGTTAAGAGTGTATTTGCCCTTGAAATGCCTTGTTTCACGAATGCCGATAAGCGATGCGGAACTGATGATAAAACAGTTCTCATAGCCCTGCACAAATTCCCTGAGATATCTGACAATATCATCCATCTGTCTGCGGCAGGTCAGAGTTGCTTTTGTTAAGTCATCGGCAACCGTGCCGTCGATTTCAACGGCGTTTGTCATATTGCAGGTAACGACACCGGGAAGTGTTGTTTCGTATGTGAGAATATGTCCTGCAGGATATGGGATATGTTCTTTTGCAAGAGCCTGAAGCTCACCGTTCGGTGTTTCGTAAGTGGATTCAAATGAGCCTAAAAAGACTGCTCGTTCATAGTCAACACCGCCGACCTTGAACATCAGGGTTGCAGGCTGCATCTTATTATCGCTTTCTCTGCCGAGAACAAACTCAGCACCTGCTCTTGCGGCAATATCTCCGTCACCGGTGGCATCTATGGTGATTTTTGCGTAAATATCCGTTTTGCCCGATTTGTTGATAACGGTTGCACCGAGCACATTATCGCCGTCACAGATTGCATCTTCGGCAAAAGTGTAAAGCATCAGCTTACAGTCAACCTCATCAAGCATTTCAAGATAAAGAGTTTTCAGCTTTTCGGGGTCAATGATATTTGTTATTTTATTTTTGAATTCACCCTCGTTGTTTTCGGATGTTCTTTTCAGAATATCATAATAAAGCGGACTGCCGCAGTTTCCCGTCCAATGGCTCATAAGTCCCGAAGTTGAAATTCCGCCAACATCGCCGTTTTGCTCAACAAGAATAACCTTTGCTCCGTTTTTTGCTGCTGTATATGCCGCTGCAAATCCCGCAGGCCCGCTTCCGAGAACCAAAACATCCGTATGCAATTCAAACTTTGTTATCATAGCCTGCTCCTTTGAATGTTGTTTGTATAAATCAGAGATTACCGTTCGGATTTCAGCAAAGCATAATAACTGACGTCACAGATGCCCTGATTATTTCTGTCGGCGCTGCGCAGAGTTCCTTCATATTTCATTCCGCATTTCATCATTACCTTGCCGGAATTCGGATTTCTTGTGTCGTGTCTTGATTCGATGCGGTTAACATCAACAACATCGAATAAATAATCCATAACCGCTTTGAGTGCTTCGGAAGTGATACCCTGATGCCACCACTTTTTGCCGATACAATATCCCATATGCACCATTGAAACATCTTCGTTGATTATTACAACATCAATACCGCCGATGGGTTCGTCGCCGTTTTCTTTCAAAACAATAGCCCAATGATAATATTTTTCGTCGGAATATTGTTTCATAAAATACTTGACTGCATTTTTGCTGTCTTTTTCGCTTGAATGAGGTTGCCACGTCAGGTATTTCGACACCTCAGGGTCAGATGCCCAATTTTTATACATAGCCTCAGCATCTTCTTTGACAAATCGTCTCAGTACAAGTCTGTCGGTTTCAAGTCTTTGTGTTCCGCAGTGTTTCATAAATTTTTCTCCTTAATAATGTTTTATTATTTTGTCTTTTCACCTAAACAGACGTAACAAAAAACATTTTGGTCTATGTTTTATAAATTTTTATTTGTTTGTTTCATCCTTTTTATTTCGGCGTAGGTAGTTCGTGATACATTTCATTGAAAAGACTTATCAGAAAAGTTTTGTTGTCTTATCACTCAAAAATATCAATAATTAATTTGCGTATTTCTTCAATTGCTATATTAAATGCTTGGCGGATATATCTTACAACTTTTTCAAAGAAGCTTTCTGTTTCAAGAACGGCATTCTCTCCGTCGGCGGAATAACAGCCGATGTTGTTGCTTGTTATTTCATTGCCGTAGAAATCTGTCATGCAACCGTCTTTAACCTCAAAACCTGCACCGATCAGCGGTGAGCCATCTGCAAGCTGATATGCTTTTATCGGGTCACTACCGCCCACGAAGCCGGGAAGAGTGTTCAAAGCATCCTTATCAAATGCCGGATTGAAAGTATTGTAATAGCAGTTGTTGGCAAACACATTATTCCAGGTTTCCATTTCGTTATTCATATGATAAAACTTATGTCCATCTTTAAAAACTATAATATTGTTTGCAAACAGTGAATTATAAATCTGAGTCATCTGGAATTCGGGTGAATTGATTATTGTATTGTTGTAAAAGCTGAAATTCCATTCGCCGTCGGATACGCCGATTTTGTTTCTGCCCTGATTGTCGTTGACAGACAAACAGTATCTTACCGTATTGCCTCTGTTACCGCCTTCAGCAGGATTGTTGCACATAAAACGCATGTTGTCGTGCGAATAAATGTATTCATATGTGCAGTTATATGAGCCGTGGTCAAAATCCACTGTCATTCCGTCACCGTAGTTTTTCTGACCCGCTATTTCGCAGTAGCTGAAAGTGCAATTTGAGGAATAATGAGTCCACATTGCGGCGGTAAAATAAAGAATTTCTCCGTTTTCATCAAGACCGACTCCCTGGCAGCAGTCTATCGCACGGCAATGTGTTACCAACGCACCGTCGCAGCCTTCAAGAACAACGGCTTCACCGTCCATATTATAAAATTCACAGTTTTTTACAAGTGCATTTTTGTTCAGGTCCTGAGATCCTGTAAAAAATATACCGTTGCCGACATCGAATATTTTGCAGTTCACCGCCTGGAAATCGTTGACGGGATAAGGTGAGCCGCCATAACGCTTAATAACAATTGCGGCTCTGCCCGAAATCGGACCTTCGGTATAATTGTCACGCGAGGTCACGGTGTAATTCTGCATATCGTGGAATTCGCAGTTTTCAATTCTGACACCCTTTGATTCTTTCGTAACACCGTCAACCCATATACCGCCGCCGTTGTGCGCCGTGATTTCAAAGCCCGAAACGGTTACATAGGAGCAGTCAAAAAGCTTCATAACAGCATCTCTTGCATCGGTGTTGAGATGCGGCTTTTCGCCTTCGCCGTAAGATGAAATGACAATGGGATTATCCTGAGTTCCCGAGCAGGTAAGTGTAACAGCACAGTCATAATCACCGCCTGATCTGAACAGAATTTTATCACCTGCTTCAAGTGTTAAAGAAGAGATGTTATCAACTGTTTTCCAGGCAGAGGTTTCGGATAAACCCGTGTTTTCGTCATTGCCCGATATGCTGTCGATATAGTAAGTCGTTCCTGCAGCAAACACAAACGGAGTTATGCTCAGGGTGATTACAATAGTGAGAATTACCGATAAAAGCTTTTTCATCACAATACCTCCATAAATTTAAACAGATAAAATTATTTTATTATCGTCCGTATTATACATTATTTTTAATGTGTATTAAATTGTTGTTTTGATAAATTGGAATTTGTCAATCAAAAAACACCGTTATTATATTTTTTCTGCACGCAAAAAATGCATATAAATCCGATTATTAATCCAACAATTAATACTGCAACCGCAACCAATGTAATCTTTTCCGAATCTCCCAGCAGACTTACTATTCCGCTGAGCAAAATTGCCGTTGAGATAACAAACATAGCTTTTCCAAAAGATTTTCCATA
>JAZSNQ010000162.1:0-12739 GCA_045536515.1 Acutalibacteraceae bacterium
CTTTTTATAAAATCAAAATTATTCATTATTTCACTTCCTTTACCATGATTATAACAAACACATTTCCGTTTTTCAAGGTTGAAGGTTAGGTTTAATGGTGATATAATATAATGTATCAAATTTAAGGATGTATAACTATGAAGGTTTTGATTGAGCTTTTTGACACCGAACAGATTTATAATTACCTTGCAACCCTCGTTTTTAAACCCGAGAAGGTTTATTTTGTGGGTGACAGTGGAATTATGGGCGGTAATTGCCGCAGAAAAGCAGAAAAGCTTGCCCGCATGAAAAATCTTAACACAAAATTTTTATATAAATTTGTAAATCCCGATAATTTTCTTCTCCTGCGCAGTAAAATCAAAGAGATTATCGAGGACGAAAAAAAGCTCGGCAACGAATGCGTTATTGACGTTACGGGCGGTCGTGACCTTGCTCTTGTAGCGGCAGGAAACATTATGTCACTCGGCGTTGATGTTATCAGATACGACCCGAAAAACAAAATTTTCCGTACTCTTTTAAACGGCGAAACACACCCTGCCGAAATCAGTCTTTCATGTGAAGAAATCATCACCGTTGCAGGCGGCACGGTTTACAGCAACACTCACAGCCTTTCCTTCTCCGATAAAGAATGGGAAATTATTGATAAAATCATTCGCTTGTATTTCAAAAAGAGAGATGTATGGACAAAATTCGTCAAATATCTTCAGCGTATTTCCAAAAAAGAGGGCGAAAAGGTCGGTGACAGACTTTGGATTGAAGCACCTGCAACATTGAACGCCGACGGAAAAACATTTTCGGCGGATACCGAAATATTATCCGGGCTTGAAAAAACGGGCGCAATCTCCGATTTTCGCTTTTCACGCAAAAACAACCGACTTGAATTCAAGTACAAATCATCCGAAATCGCAAATCTTCTTGTCAACGAAGGCGTATGGCTTGAACTTATCATATATTTAACCGTCAGAAATTCCGATGTTTTCACAGATTCCGACACGGGAGTAAAATTCATCTGGGATATCCCCGACGGCGGAAATTCTCTCAATGACCTTCTTTCAGATAATACTCCGAGAAATGAGGTTGACGTTATGGCTGTCCGTGGAATAAAGCCGATATTCATTTCCTGCAAAACAAGAGCTCCGATTAACGAGGATTTGAATGAACTGTTCGCAATCCGTGAACATTTCGGCGGTGAGCTTGCCTGTGCCGTGCTTGCAACAACAAAGCACGTTGAGCTTGAATCTCCGATATACGAACGTGCAAGGGCAATGGGTATTGAAATCATCCATGAGCACGACCTTGATTTCGGTACAGTAACAAACAAATTAACAAAACTCAGCGAGGTATGATATGTCAACGGAAAAAGGAACGGTTGAACTCACCAATATGGTGATGGTTACAGATGAAAACGGCAGAATGTTGGTTCAGGAAAGAGTGAAAAGCTGGAAAGGCATATCCTTCCCCGGCGGTCATGTCGAACCGGGCGAAAGCTTTGTTGACTCCGCAATCAGGGAAATCAGAGAAGAAACGGGTCTTGAAATCCGCAATCTCAAGCCCTGCGGTGTTATTCATTGGTCACACAACCGCAATTTCAACAGATATATTGTTTTTCTGTATAAAACATCCGATTACAGCGGTGACCTGCTCCCCGAAACAGACGAGGGCAGAGTTTTCTTTGCAACATACGATGAGATAAAAAGCATGAAGCTTTCATCGAATTTTGCGAATTATCTCCCCATGTTCATGAGTGATGAATACAGCGAAGCCTACGGCTCATGGAATGAGGATGACCCCGAGGTATTGGTTTATAAATAATCTTAATAAATTTGTAATAAATTTAATGACTGTTTTGTAATTCCGAACCTTTAGAATGATAACTGTTCCAAGGGATTGAATTACCGGAGGTAAGAAAATGTATACCGTACTTGTCTGCGATGATGATATCGCAATTCTCGATTCCGTTGAAATTTATCTGAAGCTGGAGGGGTATAATGTTCTTCGTGCCGAAAACGGCAGAGAAGCTCTTGACAGAGTCAGAGATAACGATGTGCACTGCGTTATTCTTGACATAATGATGCCCGGACTGGATGGCTTGCAGGCAACATTGAGGCTTCGTGAAAAACATAACATACCCATCATTCTTCTCTCCGCAAAAAGTGAAGATACCGACAAAATAACGGGGCTTTCCTTCGGTGCGGACGATTATGTCACAAAACCTTTTAATCCGCTTGAGCTTATGGCGAGAGTAAAATCTCAGATAAGAAGATTCACGGCACTCGGCTCAATGGAGAAAAAGGAAGGCGTTATAACAACAGGGGGGCTTTCGCTTGACACTCTTGCAAAAGAGTTAACTCTTGACGGTGAAACGGTGAAGCTGACCGCCACCGAATACGGCATAATCCATGTTCTTATGGAAAATCTCGGCAGAGTTCTTTCAACGGGTCAGATTTATGAGGCGGTCTGGGATGAGCCTGCCTATAATACTGAAAAAACAGTTACGGTACACATCAGAAGAATCCGTGAAAAAATCGAAATCAATCCCAAGGATCCGAAATATTTAAAGGTGGTGTGGGGAATTGGCTACAAAATCGAAAAATATTAAATATTCCAAAGGGACAAAAACCGCTGCGGTGCTCATTGCGGTTATCATGTTTTTCTCCTCGGGATACTTTGCAAATCTCTTCATAAGAGGCTTTGCGGACTACAACGCCTATGACAGAGGCAGAAATCACTACACGCATACAAACGCTTTCCGTGAACTGATGAATACCGTTGAGATTTATTATATCAGCGACTTTGACACGGACAATCAGGTTTTTGACAGCTTTGAAGAATTCAAAAAAAGCGGACGCTACCAGACAGCTCTGGCTGATTATGACAGACTTGTTCTTGAAGTATCATCCGCTTATGACGTTCTTGAAAACTCTGAAATTGAGGTTTATGTAAACTACAACAACAGTTACAAATATCTCTATCCCTACAAAAATTTCGTCTATCTCTTTGACTGCAGCGGTAATTTGCAGCATGAGGATTCATTCTTTTATTCAGATGACTTTTCAAGAGTTTATCCTCATGACGAACCCGCGGAAGAATCAACAACCGCACGCGTTGTACCCTCAACAACGGCTGTAGTTGAATTAACGGAAGCCGACGGCACTTCCTATACCGCCGCAGTCGCTACTCTTACCGATACAAAATCTGTCGGTTCGAGTGTATGGGTCGGAAGCGACGGCAACGGCAGATATCAAAAAGCAGGCGGACATGAGCTGCGTTTCTATAATCCCGGCAACGGTCAGCCTCCTCTTGAGGTTCAGGATATCGGCAAAGCGCTCAAAGCAATAAACGCCATAAACGGTTACACCTGCTACGGCGAATCAACAAAAACTCGTTTCCTTGAAGAAGTCGAAGCAACCAAAGAGCAGTTTCTCGCAGACTTCTATAATAACAACACATCGCATTTCTCATATGACTATATTCTCAATCAAATCAAAACGGTGAATTATGCAATAATCGGAAACGGCAAAATCAAAACCAACTGCGGAGTTACCGCAACCGATACTGAAGCACAGATTATTGAAAAGCTCGGCGGAGAATTCATTGAAGCAAGCATAAACGGTACATATAAAATTCTGAAAAGCAATGAATACAAAAGCGTTCCGAGTGTTTATGACGAATTCAGCCAATGGCTTTTCGGCAACAACGACAGTATTTTGGAACAAAGTCAGATGTATTTTGCGGACACTAAAAACACCGCCGCTTATTTTTCATACGGCTTCGACGGTAATGTCACTGACCCGTTCATGATTTCATACAGAGCATATAACTCCTTCCACCATGCGCCGATAAATAACATCACAACCTGCCTTGTTCTTTTTGCGATAAGCTTTCTTATTGCCTGTGCAGCCTGCATTTATCTTCTTTCGGTCGCAGGCAAAACCGCAGACGGAATAAAAATCAATTTCTTTGACAAAATCCCCATGGAAATCAACTGGATACTCGGTGCAGGCGTTGCGGCGCTTGCGGCGGCAGGTGCGGTATTTGTTGTGATATGCGAAGCATTCCCCGATGAAATCTTACATTCGGACATTCTCAAATACGGATTTACCGTAACTCTCCTGAAATTCGTCGGCACTTTCACCGACAGCTTTGTCGGTGCTTTCGCAAGCATATTCTTCATGATAATCACGGGACTTCTTGCAAGCCTTATCAGAAATATCCGCAACAAATCCTTCTGGAAGAACACTCTTTGCTGGCAGATTATCCGACTTGCAGGCTGGCTTCTTAAAATCATCTGGAAATTCCTTGTGTTCATTTTCAAACCTTTTGAAAAGATATTTAAAAAAATCGGTGCTTTCTTCAAAAAACAGATTGATAAGGTCAAATACATCCTCGCCTGCGACTATTCAAAAGGTCAGGGCACAAAATTCAAAATCGTATCCCTTGTGTCAACTGCGGCAGTGCTTCTGCTTCTTCTCCTCACGGGGATGTGGGCAGGCAAGGCTACCGATTGGGGCGCACATGATTTCTCGGTAATATTCTTCCTTGTTCTCCTTGTCTTTGCGGCGGTCGGATTATTTGCGGCACTCATTTTTGTTTCGCTTGACAGAATAATGGCTTGCGTTTCACAGGCAAGAGAAGGCAAGCTTGACGGAAAAATTGACACAAAATTCATGCCTCCCTTCATGCGCCGCTTTGCAGAGGACATCCTCTCCATGCAGGACGGACTTCAGTCTGCAGTTGAAAGTGCAGTCAAAGACCAGCGAATGAAAGCGGAGCTTATAACAAATGTTTCGCACGACCTCAAAACGCCCCTCACCTCAATCGTGAACTACGTTGACCTTCTCAAAAAATGCGAGGTTGAGGACGAAACGGCACAGAGATATATTAATGTTCTTGATGAAAAAGCCGCAAGAATGAAAAAGCTTATCGAAGATTTGGTCGAAGCTTCAAAGGCTTCATCGGGAGCAATTGAAATTCACCCCGTAAAGGTCAATCTCTGCGAATTTGCCGCACAGGCTGTCGGCGAGCATGAGGATGAACTCAAGACCTACAACATCGGTCTTGTTCTTAAAGCACCTCCCTCACCCGTTATTGTAACCGCAGACTCACAGAAAACATCGAGAATAGTTGAAAATCTTTTCTCAAACATCAGAAAATACGCCATGGAAGGCACGAGAGTTTATGTTGAGGTTGCCGACGGCACGGACTATGCTTCGATAATTTTCAAGAACATTTCAAAATATCCCCTTGATGTTTCCGCAGAAGAACTCACTCAGAGATTCGTCAGGGGTGATGCTTCCCGTTCAGGCGAAGGCAGCGGTCTCGGACTTTCAATAGCACAAAATCTCTGCGAATTGCAGAAAGGCAAATTCAGAGTTGAGGTTGACGGCGATTTGTTCAAAGTCACTCTCTCACTCCCGAAAACAGAATAACTCTTAAAAAGCAACGGCTTGTACGGAAATTCCATACAAGCCGTTATTTTTTTATTTCTGAACACCGTATGCTTCAACCAAAGCAAAATATTCTTCTTCCGAAACCGCAACAACCGAACCGTGGCGCGGCTTGAGATGATCCATTGAATAAGTTGACCTCTGCACTCTTCTGAAATTCTCAAAATCTCTCGTCATCTGTGCAAAGAATGTTCCCTGAGAATACTCATCCATAATCATCATCCATGCATCCGTACCCGTTATTCGGTACATTGAGCTTCCCTCAACACCGTGCCAGTTGAGCGAACAGATTGTGTAATCCGTATTATACGGACCTGTGAGATTTTTGGATTTGACATAAGCGATTTTCTGCGTTAAATCCTCTTTGAAATAGAGATAATAGTAACCGTCTTTTTCGTTATAGATAATATCGCCATCTATACACTGGATATTTCTTGTTTCTCCCGTTTCGGGGTCAACCTCATTCCATCTGCCGTAAAGCACCTTCGGCTCGGTTTCAAAGGTCTTGAAATCCTTTGTATATGCATAGTAATGACCTGCAGTATCGTTTTCGGCAGTTGAATTTGCCCAGTATACCATATACATACCCTTGTCATTATCCCATATAGCCTGAGGCGCCCATGCTCTGTTTGTTGTTTCAAAACCTGCAAACTGACGGATATCAATAACAGTTTCGTCTGTCCAGTTTATCATATCGTATGATTTCCATGTGATAAGTGCATGGTTTGAAGTCCAGCCTTCAAGAGCGTTCATATCGGTTGCAATGATGAAATAGCAATCCTTGCCGTTTTCGTCAACGCCTTTGAGCATATATGGGTCGCGGACACAGCCGGTGCCTTTTGTCTGCAGGATTACAGGCTCATTATTGTTGAGCGCTTCAAAATTATAACCGTCGGTGCTGACTGCAAGATGAATTCTCTGCTCATCAACTTCGTTTCCGACGAAATAGCAGAAGACATATGCACCCGATGTGCTGACAGCGGGATATGCATAATCATTGAAAACATAATTAAAAAGAAAATACGGTATCATCACTGCCGCCATAAGTATTCTTTTAAGTGCCATAAATGTCATAATAACACTCCTTTTAATTTTCTGATTTGCATTATATCATGTTTTCGATTTAAAATAAAGCATTATTTGACTTTATATCATAAACAATATATAATTATACCATCAAAATCAAGGGGGAATACTATGAAAACTTTTGAACAGCGTTTTAAAATCGACTGCTCACCCGTTGCGGATAAAAAGCAGACACTTGTTTATAAAAATGTCAGACTCACGGTTATCACGCCCTGCCTTCTTCGTGTCGAAGTTCAGAAAGAGGGCAGATTCTGCGATGAACCCACTCAGAGTGTATGGTTCAGAAATCTCGGAGAAGTAAATTTTGAGGTTAATGACTCGGGAAATAAGGTTGAAATAAAAACCGAAAAAGCAACCTTTACATATTCTCTTTCCTCAAAAAAGATGATTTCGATAAAGCTTGCCGACGGCAGAACCGTCAGAAACTATAAATCAGGCAATCTCAAGGGCACCTGCCGTACACTTGACATAACCGCAGGTATAATCAGACTTTCCGACGGTGTATGCTCAAGAAACGGTGTTGCAATTCTTGACGACAGCAAAACTCTTGCAATAAAAACCGACGGTCTCATTCTCCCCCGTGAGAACAAGGAACCCGATGAATATTATTTTGCCTACGGCGACGACTATATCGGCGCAACAACCGACCTTTATAAGCTCACGGGCAAAGTGCCTCTCATTCCGAGATATGCACTTTCCAACTGGTGGAGCAGATACAAAGATTATTCTCAGGAAGAATATTTAACCCTCATGGATAAGTTCAAAGAGGAAGAAATCCCTATCACCGTTGCAACCGTTGACATGGACTGGCACTGGGTTAAAATCAAAGAAAAATTCGGCAAGGATGCTCACAAGGTTACAAATCACAGGAACTTCATGGAATATGTCTATGACGTGTGGTCCGTCGGCTGGACGGGTTACAGCTTCAACACCGAGCTTTTCCCCGACCCCTATGCATTCCTCAAAAAGCTCAAGGATGACAATTATCATGTAACCTTCAATCTTCATCCCTCGATGGGTGTGCGCTGGTTTGAAAATCAGTATGAAGACATGTGCAAGGCTATGGGACAGAATCCTGCCGAAAAGAAACCCGTACCTTTTGATATAACAGATAAGAAATTCACCGAAAACTATTTTGATATTCTTCATCATCCGTTTGAAAAAGCGGGCGTTGACTTCTGGTGGATTGACTGGCAGCAGGGCAAAAATACCGCTGTAAAGGGTCTTGACCCTCTTTGGGCACTCAACCACTATCATTTCCTCGATAACGCAAAGGATAACCACAGGCCTCTCATCCTCTCCCGCTTCTGCGGAGCAGGCAGTCAGAGATATCCCCTCGGCTTCAGCGGCGACACAACGCAGACATGGAAGAGCCTCGATTTCCAGCCGGGATTCACGGCAACAGCCTCAAACATCGCCTACCCCTGGTGGAGCCACGACATCGGCGGTCATTGCATGGGCAAAAAAGACGATGAACTCTATCTTCGCTGGGTTCAGCTCGGAGTTTTCAGTCCCGTTATGCGACTTCACTCCACAAACAACGAATTTGCAGGCAAAGAGCCCTGGAATTTCAGCGGTCCCGTTCAGAGAATAGCAACAGATGCTCTCCGTTTAAGACATAAGCTTCTCCCCTATATTTACACAATGAATTACCGCACCCATACCGAGTGCAGAGCAATCTGCGAGCCCATGTACTATGCTTATCCCGAGGATAAGAGTGCATACGAATGCAGAAACGAATTCTTCTTCGGAACGGAGCTCATCGTTGCACCCATCACCGAACACACCTCGCTCAAAACCAACCTTGCAGGTGTAAACGTATGGCTTCCCAAGGGCAGATACACCGATATTTTCACGGGCAGAATTTACAAGGGCAACAAATTCGTAAAGATGTTCCGTGACATTGATTATATCCCCGTTCTTGCAAAAGAGGGCGCAATCATTCCCATGAGTGCAAACGACAGAACAAACGACTGCTCAAATCCCGAAACACTTGAACTGCTTGTTTACAGAGGAAACAACACCTTCACCCTCTATGAAGATGACGGCGATACCCTTTCATATCAGAACGGCGAATATCTCAAAACCGCATTCACCGTTTCGGAAAGCGGAAACAAGGTTGATTTCTCCGCTTCAAAGGCAGACGGAATTGCCGATGTTGCACCCGAAGACAGAACCTTTGTTGTTAAATTCAAAGATATCGTTTCCGCAGATGCAGCAATAACCGTTGACAGTGCAAAATATGATGCCGCACCCGAAAAAGACGGCGACACAATAAAAATCACTGTTACCGCAAAGGCTGTTTCGGATATAAAAATCGCTCTTGACAACTGTGTATATCTCACAAACAAGAACGAAAGACAAGAGCTTACGAGAATTATCTCGAAATTCCAGATGTCAACCGATAAAAAAGGTATGATTTATAACGCTTTCATAAAGCAGGGCAAAGCTCTCCCCTCGGTTTCCAAAGAATTCGCAGAACCCATCAGAGAAATCCAGAATTTATACAGATAAAGAGGAACTGAAATGAAAAAATTGTTTGCAATTATTTCTCTCACGCTTGTTTTTTCGCTCATAATCGGTATCACGGCATCAGCCGAAAGCGGTTATGCTTACGATGAAGAGGTGCTTGCCGGATTTGCTCCCAAATGGGATGCAATTCAGGCAGATGACACCGTTATCTCCGTTTCGGTCGGTGCTGCGCAGGGCGAACTCCGTTTTGCTTGGCTTTCTTCAGAAGCCGACACCGATGTTTCTTTTAAAATCTCCGGAAAGAACGACATGACCGATTCAAAAACAATTGCTGTTTCAACCGAAAAATGCGACGGTTACAACTCAAACAAAGTAACCGTTTCGGGTCTTGAAGAAGGAAAAACATACTATTATTCCTATACCGAAAACGGCGTTTGGAGCAATCCCGAAAAAATCACCGTTCAGCCCGACGAGAATTTCACCGTGCTTTTTGTTTCCGATGCGCAGATAGGACGCTCGCGCGAAGAAACCGAAAGAGAAGTTCTCATCCGTGACACCTGCGGCTGGGATTATACCGTTAACAAAATGCTCGCGGAATATCCCGATGCTGCTTTTGCGATTTCCGCAGGCGACCAGTTTCAGTCGCCCGACAGCATTCCGCAGATGAAAGCATATCTTGCCCCCGAAAAGCTCCGTTCGCTTCCCGTTGCAAACACAATCGGCAACCACGATGACGGCGCCTCCCTCTACGGCGATATTTTCAACAACCCCAACGAAGTAAATGAGCTTTTGGCGGATGAAGCAGGCACAGGTTATTTTTACACCTACGGCGATGTACTTTTCATTACACTCAACTCAAACAACAATTTCATGTTTGATACGGCAAAGGTTATCCGCAAGGCGGTAAATACATATCCCGATGTAAAATGGAGAGTTGTTACCATGCATCATAATCCGTATTCAGCTTCGCTTTCAGATGATGATTTTTCGGAAGAAAGACTTTATTTCTCATCGCTTATCGACTGCTATGATATCGACCTTGTTTTAAGCGGCCACGACCATTTTTATTCGAGAACAGCAGTTATGAACGGCGGTGAAAAAGCAGACGAGGGCACTGTTTATGTTCAGTCTTCCTCAGCTTCGGGAAGCAACTACGACCCCCTCCCCGAAACTCTCCCCGACTATACCGTAACGGCTTTTGACGTGAGAGTGCCCACCTACACCGCATTCACATTCACCGATAACGCAATAATCGGAACAACCTACCGCACAGATACAGATGCAGTTGTTGATTCATTTGAAATAGCGGATAACGAATCCGACTCAAACGCAAACATTTTCAGCGTTGCAATTTCATTTATCAAAACACTTTTTTCAATGATTTAACCCCAAACTATACTGCCCGACTCGGTCAATCGACTGAATCGGGCTTTTTTTATGAAAACTATTGACAAGCGCACTGTAACTGTATATACTGTATATATACAGTTGTGCAGGAGGTGTCTGATTGAAAATACTTATAAACAACAAAAGCGGTCAACCGATATATGACCAGATTTATCTGCAGATAAAAAATCAGATTATAAACGGCGCTTTGAAAGAAGACGAGGCACTCCCCTCAATCAGAAACCTCGCAAAAGATTTGCACATCAGCGTCATAACTACCAAACGAGCCTACGACGAGCTTGAACGTGAAGGCTTTGTTTATACCGTTGCAGGCAAGGGATGCTTTGTTGCTTCAAAGAACACGGAGCTTCTGCGCGAAGAAAACCTGAGAAAAATTGAAGATTATATGCAGAAAATTTCGGAAATTGCGGCTTCCTGCAACCTCGGCAAAAACGAAATCATAGAAATGTTCAAACTGATATCGGAGGAGGAATAAAAATGAATGCAATTGAAATCAAAGGTCTTTGCAAAAACTACGGCAGATTCAGACTTGACAACATAGACCTCACTCTCCCCTGCGGCTGCATCATGGGTCTTATCGGCGAAAACGGAGCAGGCAAGAGTACAACCATAAAGCTTCTGCTTGACATAATCAAAAAGGATTCGGGCAAAATTCATGTTTTCGGAAAAGAAATTACAGCCGATGCAACAGATATAAAAAACGATATCGGAGTTGTGCTTGATGAACCCTGCTTCCCCGAATTGTTAAAGGCATCCGATATCAACAGTATAATGGAAAAAATATATACAAAATGGAACGGGGAAACCTTCTTTTCTCTCCTTAAACGTTTCGACATTGACGAAAAAAAGAGATTCAAGTCGCTTTCAAAGGGCATGAAAATGAAAATGAGCATTGCCGTTGCACTTTCCCACAACGCAAAGCTTCTCATTCTCGATGAACCCACAAGCGGTCTCGACCCCGTTATCCGTGACGAAATCGTTGAGATTTTCTATGAATTCACAAGAAATCCGATGAATTCAATCCTCATTTCATCGCATATTGTCAGCGACCTTGAAAAGCTTTGCGATTATATCGCTTTCATTCATAAGGGCAAGCTCATTCTCTGCGACGAAAAAGACAGACTGCTCGAAAAATACTGCGTTATCCATTGCACGGCAGAGGAACTTTCACAGATTTCCGACGATACAATAATGCACAAAAAAGAATCTCCCTACGGTGTTGAGGCTATTGTTGAAAGATATGCCGCAGACGGATTTGAAACAAATCCCGTTGGAATTGAGGAACTTTTTGTAGCTGTCATAAAGGGGGCGAAATAATGAAAGGTTTGCTTTTGAAAGAATTTCAGGTCTGGCTTCGGACAAGGTCATATTTTTTGATTTATCTGCTTGCAATGACGATTGTTGCCTGCTTCACGTCAAGCAGAATTTCCGTAATCGGTCTCGGTGTCCTGATAGGTCAGATTTCGGCTGCATTTTTGGCTGATGAAAAATGCGGCTGGCAAAACTACTCCAAAACATTGCCCTGCACACCGTTTCAGCGCGTAACGGCAAAATACTTAATAACTTCTTTTGAACTCTTTTTCGGCATTATAGCTTATATAATATCGACATTTGTCGTATCGAATAATCTCACCCACTCCACAGGCATTTCTTCTTTTTTTCCTCCGCCGACTCCGATGGAGATTTATTCCGACACCTGTATTATCATCGCCATTTCCGCATTGTATCTTGCCATCGACCTTCCGATTTGTTTTAAACTCACAGGTTCAAAGCGCACGGCGATAAGTCTTATTCCTTCCGTCATCTATATTTTCACCGTTATAATGGGGTTAAATATTTTCAGCAGCGGCACATGGAATATCCTTATCAATAATTTAAGATGGATTCCCGCAGTTATGGCAGTTATCGGATTCGTTCTGTTCATCGCTTCATGGATGATATCCGTCGTTATCGAAACGAACTCAGACACCGACTATAAAAAGAAATTCAAAATGGTTGCAATTGTTCTTGTTGCACTTGCCGTTGCGGCAAGCATAATCACCACCGCGATTGCCGTTAAGACCGTTGAAACTTATAAAGTCAAAAAAGAAGAGTCCGAAGATTTCGGCTATTCCACGCTTCGTGATTCCGAAGAAATCACGGACGATTATAATAACCTCTACACCGGTTTCTGCAACGAATTCCATATTGGCATGACGGTTGATGAATGTGCTGAAAGACTTGTTGGCATGGGATATTTTCAGAATCAGACCAACCCCGAAAAATTTTATTCCAAAAGCGGAAAAATCAACATAAATCTGACAACCGACCCCGAAACAGGCAAGATT
>JAZSNQ010000259.1:0-3607 GCA_045536515.1 Acutalibacteraceae bacterium
ACAAAGGCTTTATTCATTTTCCGACTGTTGCCGACCCGATGTTTAAAGATGCCCTTAACTTTGATTTCACTTTAGCAGAAGACAGCCCTGCATTTGCCCTGAATTTTGAAGCATGGGATTATTCTCTGGCAGGTACAATTAAAGATACCGTTATCGGTTTCAACAAAGCAGGCGGTCAGACGCCCTATAATGCAGAATCCGAGTTGCAGCCTGATATGGAATTTGAACATAACATATTCGGAGGCTATATTCCTTATATTATATTTATCCTTCCCACACTCCTGGCATTGGCATGGCTTGTTATCGGTGTAATCAAGGGCAAAAAGACAGTAACATTGCCGATATTGGCAGCTGTTATATCTGCACCTTTGTTTGTCGCGGTTTATAATATGTATCTTGAATGGATAGAAATTCTCTATTTCTTATCTGTATTTGCATTGGCGGCACTTGCTTCTGTTCTTCCCACGTGCGTTGCAATTGAAAAAGGCAAAACGAAGAAAGGCATTGTTTTGGCGTTTGTTGTCAACTTCATTCTTTCGGCAGGCATTTTCCTTGGTCTTGCAGGTATATTTAATATGCTTTTGCAACCCGGAAGCCCTGAAGTAATTTCACTTGCTTGCGGAGCAATGTTTATCTATATGCTTGTTGAAACAATCCGTATTTTAAAGGCATACAAAACAAAATAATTTTATAAAATCACAAACCACGCCCGAAAGGACGTGGTTTGTGATTATATTTTGATAAATCGGAATTTGCAAATTAATCCATACGAATAAGCAGAAGCATATCGGTTGCCTGAGGTTTGTCGCCTATGTAATATGTGCCGAGTTTTGTTGCGGTGAATTCACATTCTTCGGAGTATTCGTCGCTTATCGGGTCAAACCATTGATAGGTATAGCTTCCGTTCGGAACGAGGTTTCCGACTGTGCCTGTTTTGATTCCGCCGTAAAATTTTGTGTTAGCTTTCTGAGAAACGGATCCATCAGTGAATGAATAGAAATAAACAACTATTTCCGTGTTGCCTTCGTTGCTTGCATATGAATAATAAACATTGTTTGCGGGAACAAAATAGGCTCTGTTATTAAATCTCGGAATGAGATTATACCATTCCGTTTTCTCAAAAAACTCACGCATATATCCAACCTGATATGAGCTCTCATATTCAAGTGCATCCTGCCAGGTTGCGTTGATTTTTTCTTCGCTTGTTATGATGTCTACACCGTCGGAGCTGTCGTTTTCTTCGTCATAGATGTTAAGATAGCTCCATGTATCGTGGCCGCCCCAGCCGTAGCCGTACATTCCGTTTAGATATGCAACCCAGCCCTGCATTCGTGAGCCGAAATTCTTTGTCCAGAGATAGCAATACTGTCCCTCGTAATTGACGACGGGTTTGCCCTGTGAATTGTACCAATAATCTTTACCTATGTTAAAATTGATTTGTTCCGTTTTGGTGGGATGCCATTGTGCAGCATAGAAATTATGTGCTTTTACATCTCTGAAGCAAGAGGGGTAGGCATCTCTGTAATAAATCCTGCATTTATCGCTTGCTCCTTTTCCGTTGCCGTAAGCAACGGTTTCACCGGTGTTCTCCTGATGCGGCGAAAGCGGATGGTCGTAAGCGTCATATTTTGCTATATATTCCGCAACAAGCTTGTAAGGGTTGTTTTTCAGCCCCCATTCGGGATGGTTTGTTTCACTCCAATAGAAATCGTTGTCAACCTCCTGACCGAGAGTCCAGATGACGGGATATGCACCATATCTTGCGACCCAGTAACGGCAGGCTTTTTCAAGGTAAGCTTTTGCCGAATCGGACAGCTCATCACCGTTGAAACCGCCGTTGTTTGAAATCAGAGGTTCAATAAAATAGGAGAAGAAAAACTGTGCGTTTGCGTGAACAAGACCGTTTTCGGCAATGATGCGGAACTTCTCGTCATAATCTGCAAGACCTGCCATATCATCTTCGGTTATGCCGTTTGTGAAATCAAACTTAGCTCCGATAGGCTCGCTCTGATATACGGTGAAGCCCTGCGAAACACGCTTTCCACAGATTGTTTTAACCATATCAACTGTTTCGTCGCCAAGACTCCAATGTGTGTCGCCAAGATAGAAAAACGGAGTTCCGTCATCATAAGTGAAATACTTTTTCCCTGCATGGGTTGTGACAAATCCGTGCTTGTAAATATCGTTTTCACCGCTGTATTCGAAGCAGTTAACCTTACCCGTTCTTCCGTTGAGTGAAGCGTTTTCGCTGTCTGTGCAGACGGTTTTGTAATACCATGTGCCTGCTGACGGGCAGACAAAACGGATTTTCCAGACATTGCCGCCGTCCCAGAAAGCAGGGATTTTATATAATCTGCCGTTGCCGAAAAGATGTAATTCCATGTCAACGTTGTTGAACGGGTCAACGTATACCTTTTCGCTTTCAAAAGCAATTTCGTTTGCAACCCATGTTTCTGCGGTCAAAGTCTGTTCGGGGTTTTCAATCGGTCCTCCGTTATATTCAATCCACGAGTGAGGATTTACCGTTGCGGCAGGGATATCGGCTTCGTCTGTACCTTTAATTCTGTTGATAAGCTTTGCAAAATAATTTACAAATACGCCTGTAAATTCTTCTGCCGTGTTTATTATTGCAGGTGTACCTGAATTGGTTCCGTTAGAAGCATATGATGAGAGTGTAGCGGATGAAAATACCATAGCAATGCAAAGAAGCAATAAAATTTGTTTTTTGAATCTCATAATTACCTCCACAAATTCTTGTTTATCTAAGCAAAATATATCATATCACGGGAGGATTTTGCTGTCAACTTTATGCTGCTGCTGTATGCTCAAACAAATCTGTTGCAAAGAGAAGGCATTGTGATATAATGTATCCATATATTTCAATGATGGGGCTGATAAAATGGTTCTTTTTCGTTTTTTGCTTGCATTGCTGACGGTTTTCGGAACGCTGTTTCCGAGTGCAGGTCTGAATTTTGAATATAAGCATCTGCCGATTGAGTTTGAGATTGAGTCCGTGAACGATATATATGTTCCTGCGGATAACAACGCAAACGTGGTTGAATATCCCTCAATCATAAAGCTTCGCCATCAGAAGAACGAAGCTGATAACGGCAAGTTGCTCGCAACGTTTGAGAAGTGGGGCGACACTTATCCCATATACGAGAGCAACGATGATTCTGAAACGTGGCAATACGTCTGCACGGTGAAAGACAACCTTAACGAAGGCTACTGGAACGAATGGATGCCGTTCCTTTATGAGTTGCCTGCGGATATCGGCGATTTTGAAAAGGGCACGGTCATTCTTGCCGCAACGTCAATATACGGCGAAGGCGTTACGGACAGCACGATAACCCTTTATTCAAGCAACGATGCGGGCAAATCATTCAACGCTTTCTGCAACGTTGATCACGCAGGCGGAATAGATTGGGGAGTATGGGAGCCATATTTGATTTATGAGGAAGAAACAGGCAGACTTTTCTGTTTCTATTCGGATGATTCCGACCCCGAGCATTCGCAGAAGCTTGTTTATAAATACACAACCGACCTTGTTAATTGGAGCGAGAAGTTTGAGTGCGTTGCCTGCTCCGATTCTTCACTCAGACCCGGT
>JAZSNQ010000146.1:0-2214 GCA_045536515.1 Acutalibacteraceae bacterium
GGCAGACTTTTCTGTTTCTATTCGGATGATTCCGACCCCGAGCATTCGCAGAAGCTTGTTTATAAATACACAACCGACCTTGTTAATTGGAGCGAGAAGTTTGAGTGCGTTGCCTGCTCCGATTCTTCACTCAGACCCGGTATGGTTTCAATTGCTAAAATGGGCAACGGCGAATATTTAATGGTTTACGAGATGGTCGGTATTTTTATGAATCCGATTTATTGCAAGAGAACGACTTCTCTCGATAATTGGGGAGACGTTTCGGATTACGGCAAAATAGTTTCCGCAGGCGGTAAAACTTTCGGCTCATCTCCGTGCGTTGCGTGGTCACCCGTCGGCGGTGAATGCGGAACACTTGTTGTTACAGGCAAACACTCCGTCAGAGGCGAAAGCGACACGGGTGCGGATATGTTCATCAGCTTTGATTACGGCAAAACCTTTGCTCCGATTGATAATCCCATTCCGTATCAGACCGATGATCCTTACGTAAAATGCGGTTACAGTCCGTCGCTCTTTTTCTCGGAAGACGGAACAACGCTTTACTACGTCAACAATCCTCCGTGTTATGAATCAACCTATAAAATTACGGTTGCAAAAATCAGAATTTCGGAGTGATGAAAGGGATATCGGAATAATACTATTGATATTGTTCCGATAATATGTTATACTACGTTTGGAGGCGATGATATGGACTTTATGACTACTGCCAAAGCTGCAGAAAAATGGAATATCAGCGACAGACGTGTCCGCACCCTTTGTAAAGAAGGTAAAATCGAGGGTGCCGTGCTTGTGGGTAAGACCTACAGAATCCCTGTTGATGCAAAAAAACCGATTGACGGAAGAATGAAAAATCCCGTCGGTCAGTCAGAGTTTTATCTTAAATGGGGTAACGATATTATCGGTCTTATCGACTCCGCTTACAATGTTCATTTCATCAGTCCCGAATATAATGAGGTTGTGAAGCTTTATACTCACGGTCAGAACAACTGGACTCACGAGCAGTTTGTCGGCTTTCTTTCTGAGCGAGTTGTAAGCCGCGACAGACGTGATATTGAGAAAATTCTTTTCCGTTGCGGACTTTCTGCATACGATGTTTTGCGTATCGCTAAAGTTACAAGAGGTATTCATCCCAAGGATTTGCTATGGATTGCTCACGGCGAGGGCGAAACTCTCGACGAGATAATGACAGAGGTGTTTGAATCTGTCTTTCTGCAAAAAATTGATCTCGTCGGCGACAGCGTTGACACTCCCGAAGGCTACAACATCAAACGCTACGGTGTTATGGATGGCAAATACGGTATTTATAAGCAGAGAATCAGTCCTCTTGTGACCGATGTTGAATCTGAAATCGCTGTTTATAAACTCGCAGAGAAGCTCGGCGTTTCTTGCTGTCCCGTTTATCTCCACGATAAGAACACAATCTTTTCTGAATTTCTTTATGATTTTTCGAATGAATATATTGTGCATTTCCGCAGACTTTTTGACGGTGCTCGTTCCGATAACGAATATGAAAACCTGCTTGCTGTCAGACCTCAATATAAGGATGATTTTATCCGAATGATTCTGCTTGATTTCATAACAAGGCAGGATGACAGACATCTCTCAAATATGGCGGTCAAAGTGACATCTGAAGGTGAAAGCTTCTATCCGCTTTACGATAACGGACGCAGCCTTTTCTATGAAGATACAGAAGAAACCGTTGAGAATGCTGTTGAGAACATCGAAATGTATGCAACAAATTTCGGATACTCAGGCACTTATTATGATTACATCTGCGATATCGCCAAAGAGGGTGTCGATTTCACAAAGCTCATAAATCTTGATATTACCGATGAGGAAATCAATGAAATCCTCGTTGAATCAGGTTTCAAAGGCTACCGTCTGAACGGTGCAATGAAATGGATAAGAGGAACGGTTGAACTTATCAAATCGTTTTAATCGGGTCGTTTTTTCGGGGCATTTTTGGACATTATTTGGACATTATTTTTCGTGAAAATCACAAGAGATTATCCGAAACAACAAGAAATTACACTTGAAACACGTTGATATATAAGGGTTTACAGAATTTGCGAAAAACCGCAACAAGTCCGGTGACTTTTTCAAGTCTCGCCACTCGAACCAAAGGACGAAAATCCGAACTATCTCTTTAAAATAGGAGATGCGTTCGGGTTTTTTCTTTTATACAGTCTGATAGAATAGGAAAACGGGGATGAT
>JAZSNQ010000169.1:0-5842 GCA_045536515.1 Acutalibacteraceae bacterium
AGCTTCCGCTGAATTAATGAAAAGTAAAAAGTTAAGGGTGGGCGTTTCCCTTTTCAAGTGAAGAGTGAAAAATGAAAAGTGAAAAGTTAATGGTGGGCGCTGCCCACACCCGATTATATGTTTATTAACTATTCACTCAAACAGTTTTTGCGGAGCAACATATAAATTGCGTCGCAGACCCTTAACTCTTAACTCTTCACTATTAACTATTCACTCAAACAGTTTTTGCGGAGCAATTATAATAGTCATAGGCGAAGCCTATCCATAACTCTTCACTATTCACTATTAACTATTCACTCAAATATTTTTTGCGGAGCAACATAAAAATGCGTCGCAGACCCTTAACTCTTCACTATTCACTATTAACTATTCACTCAAACAACAAATATCGCCGAAAGGCAGATTAAATAAAATAGGAGTCAGATAAATGTCAAAGCTTATTATCGTTGAGTCGCCGGCAAAGGCGAACACAATAAAAAAATATCTCGGCAAAGACTATGACGTTGTGGCATCAAAGGGTCACATCAGAGATTTGCCTGCCGCAAAGCTCAGTGTTGACGTAAAGAATAATTTTGCGCCGAAATACGCTCTCATCAAAGGAAAGGAAAAGCTCGTAAAAGAGCTTAAGGAAAAAGTTGACTGCAGCGATGCCGTTTATCTCGCAGCCGACCCCGACCGCGAAGGAGAAGCTATTTCATGGCATCTTGCAACGGTTCTCGGTCTTGATTTGAACAAGGCAAACCGCGTGACCTTCAATGAAATCACAAAAACAGGTATCGCAAACGGTATGTCGAACCCCAAAAAGGTCAACACCGACCTTGTTAACGCACAGCAGGCAAGAAGAATTCTTGACCGTCTTGTGGGTTACAGACACAGCCCGTTTGTTTCGCAGAAAATCAGAAGAGGTCTTTCTGCAGGCAGAGTTCAGAGTGTTGCGCTCAAGATAATCGTTGACCGTGAGGACGAAATCAACGCTTTTGTTCCCGAGGAATACTGGATTATCGACGCAAAGCTTGCAACCTCGCAGAGAAGAACCTTCACCGCAACTCTCTATTCCGACGAAAACGGCAAGATAAAGATTGCAGACGAGGCTCAGGCAAAGAAATATCTTGACCGCCTTGACGGTGCGGATTACAGCGTGAAATCAGTTAAAAAAGGCACAAGAAAGAAGAATCCCGCACCTCCCTTCATCACCTCAACTCTTCAGCAGGAGGCTTCAAGAAAGCTCGGCTTCCAGGCTGAAAGAACAATGAGAGCCGCACAGGAGCTTTACGAAGGCGTTAACGTCAAGAGCATGGGCATGACGGGTCTTATCACCTACATGAGAACCGACTCGCTGCGTATCTCCGAAGAAGCAAGAGCTGCGGCGAATGAGTTTATAACAAAGACCTACGGCGGCGATTATCTTCCCGAGAAACCCGTTTATTATAAGTCGAGAGCAAATGCTCAGGACGGTCACGAAGCAATCAGACCTTCAATTCCGTCGCTCACTCCCGAGGAAGTAAAGAGCAGTCTTACAAGCGACCAGTATAAGCTCTATAATCTTATCTGGAAGCGTTTTATGGCAAGCCTCATGGCTCCCTGCGTACAGAACACGGTGAAAGCCGAAATTCTTGCAACAAAAGACCAAAGCGGCAAGGAATTCTGCATCTTCACGGCGGCAGGCTATTCAATCAAATTTGACGGTTTCACAAGACTCTATGAGCTTCCCGAAGAAGATTCCGAAAAAGGCGTTCTTCCCGAATTCAAGACCGAAGAAAACCTCAAGCTCCGTGAAATCATCCCCAATCAGCATTTTACACAGCCTCCCGCACGCTACACCGAAGCTTCACTCATCAAAGAGCTTGAAGAAAACGGCGTAGGCAGACCCAGTACCTATGCAACCATTCTCTCAACTATCATAAAGAGAGGCTATGTCCAGAGAAAGTCAAAGCAGCTCATCCCCACCGAGCTCGGCGTTGCGATAACGGGACTTCTCAAGGACAAATTCCCCAAGATTGTCAATACCAAGTTCACTGCACAGATGGAAACCAACCTCGATAAGGTCGGCTGCGGCGAATTTGACTATATAAAGATGCTTGACGAATTCTATGCAGACCTCGAAAAATCGCTCGACAAGGCGAAATCCGAGATGAAGAATGTCAAGATTCAGCTTGAAGAGGATACAACCGACATTCCCTGCGACAAGTGCGGCAGAATGATGGTTATAAAGACGGGCAGATACGGCAGATTCCTTGCCTGCCCCGGTTATCCCGAATGCAAAAACGCAAAGCCGCTTATCGTTAACACGGGTGCAAGATGTCCCGAATGCGGCGGCGAAATCATTGAAAGAAAATCCAAAAAAGGTCATGTGTTCTACGGCTGCGGCAACTGGCCCAAGTGCAATTTCATGAGCTGGGATGCTCCCGCAGGCGAAAACTGTCCCGAATGCGGCAAATCGCTTTTCAAGAAAAAGACAGGTAAAATTGTCTGCATGACAAAAGACTGCGGCTATGAAAAATCCGCAGGAAAGAAAAAGAACGATGAATAAAGTTATTGTTATAGGCGGCGGTTTTGCAGGCGTTGAAGCGGCATGGCAGCTTGCAAACAGAGGAATAAGCGTTGAGCTTTACGAAATGAAGCCCGTAAAATTTTCACCCGCACATACGGGTGAGGGTCTTGCGGAGCTTGTCTGCTCAAATTCCTTCAAGGCGATGCGTCTCGGCTGTGCGGCAGGTATGCTCAAAGCCGAAATGGAAATGATGGGCTCTCTCTGCGTTGAATGCGCAAAGGCAACGGCTGTTCCCGCAGGCGGTGCTCTTGCCGTTGACAGAGATAAGTTCTCCGCCCTCGTAACCGAAAAAATACTTTCCCGTCCCGAAATAACTCTTATCAGAGAAGAAGTGACCGAAATTCCCGATGGAGTTGCTGTCATTGCGGCAGGTCCTCTCGCTTCGGAAGCTCTTTCCGAAAAGATAAAAGAGCTTTGCGGCGGAAGCTTAAGCTTCTTCGATGCGGCGGCACCGATTGTGACGGCGGAAAGCATCGACCTCGAAAGAGCATTCATGCAGTCGAGATATGACCGCGGCGACCCCGAGGATTATATCAACTGCCCGATGAACAAAGAGGAATACGAAGCATTTTATGAAGCACTTATCAATGCCGAATGCGCTCCGACCCATGATTTTGACAAGCGTAAGGGCGTTTACGAAGGCTGTATGCCGATTGAAGTCATGGCATCGAGAGGTCACGACACAATCCGTTTCGGACCGATGAAGCCCTCGGGACTTCTTGACCCTAAAACGGGTCACAGACCGTGGGCAAATCTCCAGCTCCGCAAGGAAAACACCGCAGGCACGATGTATAATCTTGTAGGATTTCAGACAAATCTTAAATTTCCCGAGCAAAAAAGAGTATTTTCAATGATACCTGCTCTCAAAGAAGCGGAATTTGTCCGTTACGGAGTTATGCACCGCAACACCTTCATCGATTCTCCCCGTCATCTCGGAAGCGATTTCGGCTTCAGGGCAAAAGAAGGACTTTATTTTGCAGGTCAGATAACGGGCGTTGAGGGATATATGGAATCCGCCGCCTCGGGTATTCTTGCAGGAATAAATGCGGCAAACAAAATTCTCGGTAAGGGAGAATTTCTCCCCTCCGAACTCACAATGACGGGTGCGCTTGCCCGATATATCAGCGATTCAAGCGTTAAGAATTTTCAGCCCATGGGCGCATCCTTCGGACTTCTTCCGCCCCTCGGCGAAAAAATCAGAGATAAAAAACTCCGTTATGAAGCACTTGCCGAAAGAGGTCTTGCAGACCTTAAGGCGATGCTTGAAAAGGAAGATTGATTATGAACAAAGAAACAGAGCAGCTCCAGAAAAATCTCGGATATACCTTCAAAAATCCGCTTCTTCTTGAAAACGCTCTCACTCATTCGTCCTATGCCAACGAAAAAGGCGGAGATTACAAGAGTAATGAGCGACTTGAATTTCTCGGCGATTCGATTCTCGGTTTTCTTTCGGCAAACTATTTTTACAAACACTTCACGGGTTCCGAAGGCGAAATGACAAAGCACAGGGCGGCAAGAGTCTGTGAGGGTGCATTGTCTGTTTTTGCAAAGGAGCTTCAGATTGGAGAAGCACTCCTTCTCGGCAAGGGTGAAATCAGAATGGGCGGCAGAGAAAAGCCCTCTATTCTTGCGGATGCGTTTGAAGCGGTGCTTGCGGCGGTCTATCTTGACGGCGGACTCGGCGAAGCGAACAAAATCGTTCTCCGCTTCATCCCCAGAGAAGACTCGCTCGAAACAAACAAGGACTACAAAACCACTCTCCAGGAAGTTATCCAGCGCAACCGAGAAGAAAAGGTTGAATATGTGCTTGTTGATGAAACGGGTCCCGACCACGATAAAAGATTCACCGTTGAGGTTCATCTTAACAGCAACGTTATCGGCAAGGGTATAGGCAAGAGCAAGAAGCTTGCGGAGCAGCAGGCGGCAAAAGAAGCTCTTGCACTCATGGGAATAAAATGAAGCATATAAATATTGCGCTTTTTGTGGTGCATAAAGGATGTCCGCATATGTGCAGTTTCTGCAATCAGCGGAGCATTTCGGGCAGCCAAAAGGATTTGACCCCCTCGGATATTCATTCCGCGGCGGAAACGGCAATCGCTTCTCTTTCCGAAGGTGAAGCGGCAGGCGGTGAAATCGCATTCTTCGGCGGAAGCTTCACCATGGTAGAGCGTGAATACATGATTTCTCTGCTTGAAGCTGCGCATGAATATATCAAAAACGGAATATTCAAAGGAATCAGAATTTCCACAAGACCCGACGGAATAACCCCCGAAATCTGCGGTATCCTTAAGAAATACGGCGTTACGGCGGTTGAACTCGGTGCACAGAGCCTTGATGACAGAGTTCTTCTCATGAACGAGAGAGGTCACACCGCAAAGCAGGTTGAGGATGCAACGCTGATGCTTAAAGAATACGGCTTTGAGGTCGGTTTGCAGATGATGACGGGTCTTTACGGCTCGGAGGATGCCGACAGCCTTGAAACCGCCGGAAAAATTGTTGCTTTAATGCCCGATACCGTGAGAATTTATCCCACGGTTGTTATAAAGGGCACAAAACTCTATGAGCTTATGAAAAGCGGTGAATTTTCTCCCAGGGGCATACCCGAAACGGTTGAGCTCTGCGCAAAGCTCATCCCCATGTTTGAAAATGCGGGGATAAAAGTCATAAGAGTGGGTCTGCATTCGGGCGGAAACGTTGAAGAGGACTATGCGGGCGGTGCCTATCATCCCGCACTGCGTGAACTCTGCGAGGGCAGAATTTATTATAACAATGCGCTTTCATTGCTTGAAAAAAACGGCAAAGGAAGCTATATTTTAAATGTGAATCCCCGTGAAATATCCAAAATGACGGGTCAGAAAAAAGAAAATCTGTTAAGGCTTCGCGAAAAAGGCTATGACTGCACTGTTAAAGGTGCAGAGAGTCTTGCGAAGTATGAAATTGAAATACAGAGGTATTCAGATGATATTAAAATCACTTGAAATGCAGGGCTTCAAATCCTTTCCCGATAAGACGGTTCTCGAATTCGGAAAAGGCATAACCGCAGTTGTCGGTCCCAACGGCTCAGGCAAGAGTAATATCTCCGACGCCGTGCGATGGGTATTGGGTGAGCAGTCAACCAAAACTCTCCGCGGTGCAAAGATGGAGGACGTCATCTTCGGCGGTACAAGCCAGAGAAAGGCTCTCGGCTATGCCGAGGTTACTCTGCGCCTTGATAACTCGGACAGAAGCCTCAATAACTACGAAAAAGACGATGTTGCGGTAACGCGCCGTTACTATCGCTCGGGCGAAAGT
>JAZSNQ010000278.1:0-8142 GCA_045536515.1 Acutalibacteraceae bacterium
GATATGGGCAAGTATGTTGCCGAAAATGTTGTTAAAAACCTTATTAATGCCGATAAGGGTGTTAAGGATGCAAAGGTAGCAATTCTCGGATTTACATTCAAAGAGGATTGCCCCGATACCCGCAACACAAGAATCATCGATATTGTCAACGAGCTTAATGAATACGGCATATCTCCCGTTATTGTTGACCCCGAAGCGGATGCAGAGGAAGCCGAAAAAATTTACGGCGTCACTCTTGCGGATATGTCATCCGTAAAAGATATGGATGCGGTTGTGCTTGCCGTTGCACACGAAAGATTCAAGAAGCTCACGGTAAGCGACATTGATTCGTATTTCGGTGACGGCAAAAAGGTTCTTCTTGATATCAAAGGAATTCTTGAAAGAAAAGAATATGAGAATGCAGGTTATTCCTATTGGAGGCTTTAATAAATGGGTTATTCAGAATTAAGATTTCCCGACAATTCACTCTTCCTTATAACGGGCGGCGCAGGATTTATAGGTTCAAATCTCTGCGAGGCTGTTCTCAATCTCGGTTACAGAGTCCGCTGTCTTGACGATTTGTCAACGGGTAAACAAAAGAATGTTGATATGTTTTCGGATAATCCGAATTATGAGTTCATAAAAGGCGATATCAAGGATTTTGATACCTGCCTTAAAGCCTGTGAAGGTGTTGATTATGTCCTCAATCAGGCTGCATGGGGAAGTGTTCCCAGAAGCATAGAAATGCCTCTTTTTTACTGTGCCAATAACATTCAGGGCACTCTCAATATGCTTGAAGCCGCACGCAGAAACAATGTTAAAAAATTTGTTTATGCATCATCGTCCTCTGTTTACGGAGATGAACCCAATCTTCCCAAAAAGGAAGGAAGAGAAGGCAATCTTCTTTCACCTTATGCTCTCACAAAGATGTGCGATGAAGAATGGGCAAAGCAGTACACAAAGCATTACGGACTTGATACCTACGGAATGCGTTATTTCAACGTTTTCGGCAGACGTCAGGATCCCGACGGAGCATATGCGGCGGTTATTCCCAAATTTATAAAAATGCTCATAAACGGTGAAACTCCCACCATCAACGGTGACGGAAAACAGAGCCGCGACTTCACATATATCGAAAATGTTATCGAAGCAAATCTCAAGGCTTGCCTTGCACCGCACGAAGCTGCAGGTGAAGCTTATAACATTGCTTACGGCGGCAGTGAATATCTGATTGATATTTATTACGGTTTGACCGAAGCGCTCGGAGTAGATACCGAACCGAATTTCGGACCTGACAGAGCAGGCGATATCAAACACAGCAATGCCGATATTTCAAAAGCAAAATCACTTCTCGGTTATGACCCCGACTGGAGCTTTGAAAGAGGAATAAAAGCTGCCATAGAGTGGTACAAAGAAAATTTATGAAAAACCGAACAATAATTTATACAGGCGGATTTGCGTTGCCCGATAAGAATGCCGCAGCAAACAGAGTTGTTTCAAACGGCAAAATTTTTGCTTCGCTCGGATATGAAACGGTTTTTCTCGGTTTGTCCGATTCGGATGAGCAATTTGACGGAACAAGACAAATAAACGGCAAATCCGAAATGCTTGAGCAGGCAAGACCCGCTTCGGTAAAAGAATGGGTTTACCGTATTTTTGCAACAAAAGAAATCTGTTTCCTTGCCGAAAAACATAATGCAGGCATGGTGATACTTTATAATCTTCCTTTTTTCACGCTTTGGAGAGTCAAAAAAGCTCTTTCAAAGAAGAACATCGAGGTTGCGTATGACTGTACGGAATGGACAAAGGATACCGAAGGTTCGGTTATAAAGAGAGCGTTCAAGGTTTTTGATGAATTTCTTGTGAGTAATTTTGCTCATAAGGTTGCAGACAGAATGATTGTTATAAGCAGCAAGATGCGGAAGAAATATTCTTCATGTCAAAAACTTCTTCTTTTACCGCCTCTTGTTGATGCGAATGACCCGATATGGCATCAGAAGCCTCAAAAGAATCCCGATTTGTTTGAGTTTTGCTTTGCCGGTGTACCTGACGGAAAAAAAGAGAGCCTTGATAAGGTTGTTGAGGCGTTTTTAAGTTTAAAAAATAAAAATGCCCGTCTTAAAATAGTCGGAGTTACAAAAGATGAATATATTTCCCGTTACGGTGAACTTCCTTCGGATTTGTCTGACGGAATTTCGTTTATGGGCAGAGTTTCACACGAAGAAGCCGTAAAAAGTATTCTCGGCTGTGACTGCTATATTTTTATACGCCGTTCGGATAAAAGAAACAATGCGGGTTTCCCCACAAAATTTGCCGAAGCATTCACCTGTGCCGTTCCCGTTATAACAACGGATGTCAGTGATGTGGGTGCGTATATTAAGGAGTCGGGCAGGGGAGAAGTGCTTGCCGATATGACAACCGAAAAAATTGCTTTTGCAATGCAGTCGGCTGTAAAAAAAGGTAAGAATATGTCTGACGGACCCGATATCCGTTTCCATTATGAAACTTATTTAAAAGATACAGAAAAATGGTTTGAATAATAAAGAAAAGGAGGATATGATGCTGAAAAAAGGTTTTTCTTTAAGCACGGTGCAGATGCTTGCCGTGATGTACCTTATTATATGGACAACATCTCCTCCTCTTGAAATCGACTTGGTTTACAGACTGATTGCCCTTGCCTGTGCGGCAATATGGTTTGTAATAATGTTTATAAGAGATAATCCCGTTGTTCTTGAAAAGGAGCATATAGCGGCATTGTTTTTTGTGCTTGCTGTTATATTTATTGTTTATGTTGATACCGATAGTTTTTCTCAGATAATAAAGCAGATTTCCGTTTTTATGTTGGTTATTTGCTTTATAATGAGTTGTTTTTACCGCGGGAGATGGGATGAACTCAAAGGATTTCTTCCTGTTCTGATGGTGCTTCTCTCTGTTTGGAATTTCAAAACATATTCGGTTCTTCTCGAAGACCCCACAATTGCAAGACTTCTTGTAAGAGATGACCCTGCAACATATGAATATCTGCGCCAGGGTGTAGGCGGCTACAGTCTTGTTTATCCGCAGGTCTGCATATGCCCCGCATTGTTTGCCTGGGTCGCAAAATCTTTTAACAACAATAAAATATGTTTTGCAACCGGAATTGTATGGGCTATATCGTTTTTTTTGCTTATCGCAAAAGCAGGTTACTCTTTGGCGATTTTTTCAACATTGACAGGTGTAATTCTTCTTCTTTTCTATAGAGGAAAAAGTGCTGTTAAAGCTTTTATTGTTGCCTTCATACTGTTTGCCGCTGCAATGCTGGCAATTCTTTATGTGGATGATTTCAGAAATTACCTTCTTGAATTCTTTGACGGAACAGCGGTTGCAAAGAAAATAAACGACCTTGTTGCAACGGGTCAGAGCGGTGCGGCAGAGGGCTCAATCCAAGTGAGACTGGATGCTTATCTTTACAGCCTTGAGGTAGCGGCAAGATATCCTGTTATAGGTTCACTCTGGAGAGAGGGTACCGGCAGCCATTCAGCCGTGCTTGATAATCTTGCCAGATACGGTCTGTGGGGAGCTTTTATATTCTGTAACATAATTTATTCCGTACCGATGTATTATAAGAGAAAACACAGCAATATATATTTGCGTACCGTAGCAAATGCAACTCTTGTTTCTCTTCTTATAATTTCATTGCTTGATACATTTAATTATTCGTTTTCCTGCATGATTCTCATTGTGCTTCCGCTGGTTTTTGAAGATATTATAAAATGGACGGGTGTTGAAGAATGAAAATACTTTGGTCTGTAAACCTCATTCCCGCAGAAATGTCAAAGAAACTGAATATCACATCAGAAGTTCTCGGCGGTTGGGTTGAATCAATGGCATCCCGTCTTCGCGTTTTTGACGGTGTTGAACTTGCAATTGCCTGTAAATGCGATGAAGGCATGAGTTTTTGCGAAACTGTCGGCGGAGTAAAGTATTACAGCCTTTCTTATTCTCCTTCAACTTCCTGTGAAGCTTTGTGTGCAAGATGTAAAGAAATAATATCCGATTTCAGACCCGATATTGTTCATATCGAAGGAACAGAGTTTCTCCATGCAAAGGCTATGCTTTTTGCAGCAAAAGAAAAAAACGTTCCTGCGGTTGTTTCAATGCAGGGTATTCTTAACGGTCAGTATGACTATCAGTGCGGTCAGCTTCAGATTGACGATATGATGCTCTCAAAGTCACTGACAGAAATGTTTGCAGCATGGATACTTCATTTAAGAAAAACAAAATGGTATAGGCCACGAATGAAGTCCGAGAGAGAGATAATCGAAAATGCCGATTATTTTCTCGGCAGAACAACGTGGGACAGGGCGCACACCTATTCGATAAATCCCGATGCAAAATACTATTCATGCAACAGAGTTCTCAGAGATTCTTTCTATAATCATAAGTGGGATATTTCCAAAATGCAGAAACATTCGGTTTATGTCGGTAACAGTTATTATGCACTGAAAGGATTTCATTTTGTTGTAAAAGCCTTGCCGCAGCTTATCAGAGAGTATCCCGACATGAAGGTATATGTGGCAGGATATAAACCTTATGAAGAAAATGACAAGCGTTCATTTATAAAAAAAGGCTATGCGGCATATCTCAAGAAATTGATATATGATCTGAATGTTGAAAAACACATAGAATTTACCGGCCCGCTTAAGTCTGAGCAGGTTGCCGAAAAGCTTTCAAATGTAAATGCCTATGTTCTTTGTTCGGCAATCGAAAACAGTCCCAACACTCTCGGCGAAGCGATGATGGTCGGCACTCCCTGTGTTTCCGCCTATGTCGGAGGAGCACCGGACATGGCAGCAGACGGAAAAGAAGCTCTTTTCTACAGAAATGATGACCCGAGTCTGCTTGCATGGAATATAAAAAGAATTTTTGACAGTGAAGAACTTGCGCTTTCACTTTCCGAAAACGGAAGAAAAAGAGCACTTGTGACACATGACCCCGATAATAATGCGCAAGGACTCGTTTCGGTTTATGAAGAAATAATAAAAGAAAGGAAAAAATAGTATGAGCTGTGCTCCGATAGTTTTGTTTGTATATAATAGGGCGGACCATTTTTCAAAAACATATTCCGCACTTGCAAAATGTCCCGAAGCAAAAGAGTCGGAGCTTTTTATTTTTTCCGATGGAGCAAAAAACGAAAAAGCCGTCACCGGTGTTGAAGAGGTAAGAAGCTTTGCGAGAATTGCCGAAAAAAGCGGTGATTTCAAAAATGTAACGGTTACCGAAAGCCCCGTAAACAAAGGACTTGCTGCATCGGTTATCTCGGGTGTAACGGAAATAATCAACAGATACGGCAATGTTATAGTTGTTGAAGACGACTGTGTTGTATCTCCTTATTTTCTTAAGTTTATGAACGGTGCACTTGAATACTATCAGAACAATAAGAAAATCGGTTCAATAGCGGGCTATACTCCTATGTTGAAATTGCCCGATGATTATAATAACGATATTTTCGCTGCCTACCGTTCATGCAGCTGTGTTTGGGCAACATGGAAAGACCGCTGGCAGGGTGTTGATTGGGAACTTGAAAACGTAAAGGATTTTTATAAATCTCCGCAATTGATCCACCGCCTGAATTCAAACGGAAGCGACAGATTCATACGCCTTTACCGCCAGACAAAAGGCAACGGCAGTTCATGGTCGGTAAGATTCGGTGCCCATCTCGTGAAAAACAATCTTATTACGGTATACCCGAGGTATTCATACAACAGCAATATCGGTTGTGATGAATCGGGAGTGCACAGTAAGTCTGATGATGCCGAAAAAATGCGTGTCGATTTATCGGAAGCCAAAGAAAATCCCGTTTTTATCGATGTCGAAATTGACGGCAGAATTCAGAAAATCATGAAAAAGCATTATTCTTACGGCTTTGTTTCAGAAATCAAAAAGTATATTGCAACGGCTTTGATTGTTATAAAAGAAAGATTAAAGGGTTGAGTCAATGAAAAATCAGGCTCTTGTAAGTGTTATAATTCCCGTTTACAATGTTGAAGAATATCTGCGTGAATGTGTTGACAGCGTTCTTATGCAGACATACAAAAACCTTGAAATAATAATTGTAAATGACGGTTCTACGGATTCATCGGGTGAAATCTGTGATGAATACATTGAAAAAGACGAGAGAATCACAGTCGTTCATCAAAAAAACGGAGGATTGTCTGCTGCGAGAAACAAAGGGTTATCCGAATCGAACGGAGAATATGTTTATTTTCTTGACAGCGACGATTACATTCTTCCCGAAACACTCGAAAAGCTTTACGAAATCGCAGAATGCGACAATTCCGATTTCGTTTATTTTGATGCCGTTTCCTTTGCTGACGGCAATTTCAGTGTCAGTCAGAATTATATCCGCAAAAATTCATATGAAACCTGCGTCGGCACGGAAATGCTTGAAAAACTTTGGAAAAACAGCGATTATCACAGTGCCGTTCCTCTGCTTTTCCTGAAAAAAAGCTTTCTTGATAAAAATAAAATCGAATTTATAAACGGTATTCTCTATGAGGATATGATTTTTACTTATCAGGCTTTTTGCTGTGCAAAAACAGTTTCTCAATGCCGTGATGCACTCTATTACAGAAGATACCGCGAAAGCTCGATAATGACTTCAAAAAAGAACAAAAAGCATTTTCTCAGTGCATTGAGAGTTTATTGCGAGGTTAAGGATTACCCGGAAATCAAACACGGTGAAATTACAAGAAAATATATAATCCGATGTGCATACAATGTGTTCAATATATATGATAAGCTCGGAAAATCCGAGAAAACAGAAGTGAAGAATGAACTGAAAAATTTTAAGTCCGATATTATTAAAAATTCGGCATTCAGCGATAAATCTCTTGAAATGAGATGCAAAGGCAAGCTTTTCTGGTTCGTATATAAAGTTTTTGAAAAGGTTATGAAAAGATAAATGAAAAAAATTCTGATGGTTATGCCCGTTATGAAGGGCGGCGGTGCCGAAAGAGTTGCGGCACTCCTTATGAATGAATTTTATAAAAACGGTCATCCTGCGGAGTTTGTTCTGACTTCAACTGATAAATCCGATATAATAAACCGTGACCTCAATCCCGAAATACCTCTTAAGGTGCTTTGCGGAGAAGTGAACGTCTTTTCAAAAGCTTTTTTTGCATTGCTCAGATTAATATCCTCTGTTTTGTGCAAACCGTTTGAAGCTTTTGGCAAAACGGCTCCCGTTTGCTTTGCGTATCTTTCATTTGTTGCGCAGTATCATAACGAAATAAAACTTCTGAGAAATAAACTTAAAAATAATCCCGATGTAACAGTTATCTCCTTTTTACAGCCTTCAATTCCGATAACTCTTCTTGCCGCAAAAGGTCTGCCCTGCAGAGTAATTGTTTCCGAAAGAGGAGACCCAAAAAGGCAGATGAAAAAACGCTACGGCTATAATTTTGTGAAAAGGTATTATGCCCGAGCAGATGCGGCGGTTTTTCAGACGAAAGATGCAAAAGCATCATATCCCGAAAATATTGCACGGAAGGGTGTTATTATTCCCAACCCCGTCAAAAACGGATTGCCTGACCCTTATATCGGAGTAAGAAATAAAAACATAACAACGTTCTGCCGTGTTTCCCGTCAAAAAAATCTTCCGTTACTCGTTGAGTCATTTGCAAAATTTCATGCGGATTTCAGTGATTACAGACTCAGAATCATCGGAGACCCTCAGAATGATGATGACAGAGAAGTGATTGCCGAAACAAAGGCGCTTGCAGAAAAAATCGGCATAGCGGAATACATTGATTTTGAACCTTCCAGCAAGAATGTCCATGATTTAATAATAAATGATGCAATGTATATTAATTCCTCGGATTACGAAGGAATGTCCAACGCCATGCTTGAAGCTATGGCGATAGGTATGCCCGTTATTTGTACCGACTGCCCCGTCGGCGGTGCGAATGCGGTAATTAAAAACGGTGAAAACGGCATTCTGACCGAAGTTCGTAACGCAGAAGAAATGTATAAAGCAATGAAAAAAATTGTGTCAGACAAAGACTTTGCGGACAAAATCTCGCGAAATGCCGCAAAAATAAGAAATGAGCTGTCGCTTGAAGCAACGGCAAAAAAATGGATGGAGTTATTTTAACAGATGAAAAAACGCTACGGCTATAATTT
>JAZSNQ010000105.1:0-1907 GCA_045536515.1 Acutalibacteraceae bacterium
ATTCCGTCAGGACTGGACAATGCTTACCGATGATTTTATAAAGAATCTCGGCGGTGCAAAATATTTTATTTCTTCAAGATACTATAACCAAAGCGAAAAAGGCACACGCGCCGATATCATGGAGCTCTCAAACGCTTACAGACCTAAGATTGTTGTTGAGGATATCCTCGGCATCTGGTTTGTAAACGATGCAAACGGCATGCATTTCCTTCGCAAAAACGAAAACGGCTTTGCAAACATGTGCGGCGATCGTGTTCTTACCCAGTTTGAGGGCGATTATTTCACGGATTATATGCAGAGCGGAAAGTACCTCGTAAACAAAAAGAGCCTTGAAATAATCGACCTTCTGACAGGCGAAATCAAGACTCTTAAGGATATCAATATTGCATCGGCGGATGTTTTCTCCGTAAGCCCCGACGGCACAAAGGCTGTTTTTGCATCATACGGAAAGACTAACGAAAACGGAACACCGATTCAGACAGTTATTTACTGCACAACCGATAATTCGTCAGAACCCGTTATTTTCAGCGAACCGATGCTTTTTGATGAAAGTGCAGGCTTCGTATGGGTTGACGGCGGTGTCATGAGCGTTCGTGCACTCGACGGTACGGGCGCAAAGGTCGGAAGCGTGGTTTATGCGTTTTAATTCCTGATTCGTATTTGTATATTGCTCCGCAAAAAATGAATTCTCTCCCTCAGGGTCCATGACCCAGCCGCTGACGGCGGCGGTCCCCTCTGTCTGCTTCCGCAGACATCTCCCCACACTGTGGGGAGTCACCCTCGTCAGAGGGAGCCTATACAGAAAGTTTCTTCTTTTCAAAAATTCCCTGCATAAATCTTGCTTACTCCTTGGGCTTCCTCTGACGAGGAAGCTGTCCGTAGGACTGAAGGAGAGAACAGAATTTTTACGCAGACTTTTATTTTAGCTGTTTGTTTTGTTATAATCGGAATCAAAGGAATAAAAGATTGCAAAACCTTTCAATAAAAACGGCGGGAGCAAGCCCCCGCCCTACAAATCCGATTATATATTTTCTTCTCTGAAATCAACTGTCAATTCCTGTCTTTTGGGCTTGAGCTGAGTATATTTTATTCCCGCAGCGTCAAACATTCTTTTTGATGCTCTTGTGCCGGGAGTATCGGCATATTTATCCGAAATATAAACAACTTCTTTTATTCCGCACTGAATGATGGCTTTTGCACATTCGTTGCAGGGGAAAAGAGCAACATAAATCTTGCAGCCTTCGAGGTTTGAGCCTCTGCTGTTGAGAATAGCGTTGAGTTCGGCATGGCAGACATAAGGATATTTTGTGTCGTAGGTTTCGCCCGTTCTTTCCCAGGGGAACTCATCATCGCTGCAGCCGAGAGGGAAACCGTTATAGCCGACGGACATAATTTTGTTGCGGTCATTAACTATGCAGGCACCCACCTGAGTGTTAGGGTCCTTGCTTCTGTAGGAGGAAAGCATGGCAATACCCATGAAATATTCGTCCCATGAAATATAGTTTTCTCTTTTAGGCATAAAAATTCTCCTTTGATTAAGGCTTTTGAAAATTCTAACATAAAAAATAAATTTTTACAATAGAAAAAATAATTCCGGATTACGCATTCCGAATTCCGAATTAAACAAGAGGTGTATTATGGGTCTTTTGAAAAAAATCTTCGGCGACTATTCCCAGAAAGAAGTCAAGCGAATCCGTCCGCTTTGCAACAAGGTTCTTGACCTTGAAGATGAATACTCAAAGCTTACGGATGAGCAGCTTCAGGCAAAAACTCCCGAATTCAGAGAGCGTCTTGCAAACGGCGAAACTCTTGACGATATTCTCCCCGAAGCATTTGCCGCCTGCCGTGAGGCATCATGGCGCGTGCTCGGTCTCAAGCATTTCCCCGTGCAGATTATCGGCGGTATC